>NZ_JCALDF010000036.1:0-47885 GCF_059812725.1 Mycobacterium sp. NGS41 | reverse complement strand
TCAGCTGGCGTACGCAGGCCCTTGGGCGAGCAAATGCTGGCGCACCAGCTTGTGCCAGCGTCGTTGGCGATATCGAAAAATCCCGATCGCCGCCGTGGCGACGACGCCCGTCGCAGGCCCGGCGTCGATCTCGATGGTGTCGCTGTAGCGGCACGAGTTCTCGTCGACCGCTTCGACGTGCAGAGTGTGGTTCCAAGCCTTGAGCATGCCGCCGTGCTCGTGGGTGCGCACTGTCTTGGTGGCCTCGTCGACCCCGACGATTTCTATCGTGTGCCGGTAAGCGGGTACGACGTGGAAAGCGACCAGCCATCCGGCGCCGCGCTCGCCCGGGCGCAGCGGCTCCGAGCGTCCGGACAGGGCTGGAAAGCCGAACAGGCCTTTGCATAGATAGAGAAAAGTGACTGGAGACAGCATCGCCGGCCAAACGCGGTCGGCGCTGGTAGGCAAGATCGTTTCCAGGTGAACGGTTCGCACGGGCACTCCTGAGCAGCGGTTAGGTTAACCTAATTTTGCTGGTCGCAGCGCCCGTTGACTACTCGCTTTCGCGAAGGAGACCCACCATCGCCCCGCCAGACCGCTTCCGGCAGCGCAAGCAGCCGAAACAGGAACGTGCCGAACAGACCCGGCAACGGATCCTGGACGCCGCAGCTCACGTTTTCGCCGACCACGGCTACGTGGGCGGGACCACCAACCGCATCGCCGAGCAGGCGGGGATATCGATCGGCTCGCTATATCAGTATTTCCCCAACAAGGACGCCATCCTGCGGGCACTTATGGACGCACACGTCGATGCCGGAGCCCGTCTGCTCAGCGAACGCTTGTCCGAGGGCTTGCCGCAAAGCCTCGAGGACGTCCTGCGGCTGTTCGTGCGCGCGACAATCGATAACCACGTAGACAATCCGCGGCTGCATCGGGTGCTGTTCGAAGAGGCGCCCCGGGCGCCGGAGTTCCTGGCGCGGATGCGCGAGTTGGAGCAGCTGTCCGTAGCTGCGGCGGTTCGGCTACTGGAGCAGTATCCCGAGGTGCGCGCCGGCGGCACACTCAACGCCCATATCGTGGTGTCGACCATTGAGTCGCTGGTGCACCGGCTTGTCACATCGCAGACTCCGGTTGATCCGCAAGAGCTCGAAGATGAGATCGTCGACCTGCTCACCGGGTATCTTCGCCGATCCGGGTCCCCTGTCACATCCGCATCGCGGCGGGCATCTCGCCGACCCACTGGTGACCCCAGTAGCTGTCGGCCGTGATCTCCTCTGCGGTGTAATGGGTTTCGTCGACCCGCATACCCTCGGTGCCGAACTCGATGTCCCAGTCGCCGGGTGCGCGGACGTAGAACGAGACCATCTTGTCGTTGGTGTGGCGTCCCAGTGTTGACGACAGTTGAAAGCCCTCAGCGTTGACGCGGTCCAGCGCTTGACCTACCGCGTCCAGCGTGTCGACCTCGACCATGATGTGCACCAGCCGTGGGTCGCGTTGGTGTGCGGCCGGGACGATCGCCAGGCTGTGGTGTCGTTCGTTGATGCCCAGGAAGCGAACCCGCACCGGACCGAACTCTTTCGGTAACGGAACCCGGAATGCGCCGCGGGAGCGGAAACCCAGTGCCTCGGTGTAGAAGTCGAACAGGCCGTTGGGATCGGTGGCCGGCAGCACCACATGGCCCATACCCTGATCGCCGGTGACGAATTTCGCACCGAATGGCGTCACCACCGGACTGTGGTCGAGTACCGCGCCGTGAAATACCTCAAGCGTGATGCCGGCCGGGTCCTCGAAGGTGATCACCTCTTCGACGCGGCGCGCTTCGGCCTCGTCGATGGACAGTTGTTTGGACGCGACCCCCGCACCCTCGAGCGCTGCCAGGACCCGTTGCAGTGCCGCGTGATCGCGCACCTCCCACCCGACGGTAAGCACCCGGTCGCTCTCGCCCGGAACGACGATGATCCGCGCCGCCCGCTCGTCCATCCGCAGATACAGCGCCGACGGGTCGGGACCGGAGCCTTGCGCGAAACCCAGCACCCCGAAGGCGAATTGCCGCCAGCGGTCGATATCTTTGGTCGAAATGGTTATGTAGCCAAGGCTTTTCAGGTCGCTCATCAGGTAACCTCAGATCAGCGCCCGCAGCGGGCCCTGCGGCGGATCGATGCCCAGTGAGCTCAGCGCCGACGCGTGGTACACGGTGCCAGGCACATGGATGGCATGCAGGTGGCCGACATGGACGTCACGCCAGAACCGCTGCAGCGGCTTGTCCATCCGCGCCGCGTTGCCGCCGGAGCGGGCGAAGATCTCGTCGACTGCCGACACCGCGCGCCAGACGGCGCGAATCTGGGTGCGGCGACCGGCCGCGCGGTCCGCAAACGACACCTCCTTGCCGGCGGCGACGATGTCATAGATGCGATCGGCGTTGGCCAACAGCTCTTGGCGTGCGGCGTTGATGTCGGCGGCGGCCTCGCCGATGGAGTGCATGACGTAGGGATCGTCCTTGATCGCGGTTCCGGTGGCCCCGACGCGCTCCCGCTGGTAGTCCAGGTGCGCGGCCAGCGCGCCCTCGGCGATGCCGATGGTGGCCGCGGAGATGCCCAGCGGGAACATCGTCGACCACGGCATCAGATACAGCGGCTCGGTCATGCCAGCTTCGCGCTGGGCGGTGCCGTCCATGACCTTCGTCGCGTCCATGGTCCGGTAGGCCGGGACGAACGCGTCCTTGACGATGACGTCCTTGGAACCGGTGCCGCGCAGCCCCACCACATTCCACGAGTCCTCGACGATCTGATAGTCCTTGCGCGGCAGGATCATGTGCAGCATCTGCGGCGGCATCAGTGGAACGCCTTTCGAGTCGCCGAGCATCGCGCCCAGGATGATCCAGTCGCAATGGTCGGTGCCCGAGCTGAACTGCCAGCGGCCGTTGAAGATGTAGCCGTCGCCACCTTCCACAGGAGTAGCCACCCCTTGCGGCGCATACGGGGAGGCCATCCAGGTGTCGACGTCGTCGGCCCAAACCTCGGCGGGGACCTTCGGGTCCGCATAAGCCAGCTGGTAGGGGTGCACACCAACCACGCCGACGATCCAGCCGGCGGCCGGATCCAGCGCCGCGGTGGCCATCACCGTCTCGGCGAATTCGCGTGGGTGCGCTTCAAACCCGCCGTACTGCTTGGTCTGCAGGAGCCGGATCAACCCGGCCCCTTTCATCATCTTGACGGACTCGTCGGTGAGCCGGCCGATTCGCTCGGCTTCGGCCGCCTGCTCGCGCAGTTGGTCGGCCAGCGCGACCACCTGGTCAAGTACCCGCTCAGTCATGGTGTCGTCCTTACGTGTGTGGGCTTCCTAATGGTGTACCGCAGTCGGTGTCCGGCCTCGTCACCGCTCCCGGTGAGCGGACGCAATGCGGTCAGATACTCCGCTTCCAGCAGCATGTCGGCACCCGCCGCGGGCAGATCCGCCAGCCCGATTGCCGGGAAAATCCGGCCGGACCGTCCGGTGACCGGGACGGGGCTGGTTTCGTTGCACGACGGAGGCCTTACCGTAAGTGCTTGTGAACAACGCCGGTGATCAACTTCTGGACGCCCCCCTGGACGCCCCCCTGGACGTCCCCCTGGACGTGATAGTCGTGGGTGCCGGGTTCGCCGGACTGTATGCCTTGCACAAGCTCCGTAGCCAAGGGCTCTCGGTGCGGGTGCTCGAGGCCGCACCCGAGCTGGGCGGCACCTGGTACTACAACCGGTATCCGGGCGCGCGGTGTGACGTCGAGAGCGTCGACTACTGCTACTCCTTCTCCCACGAACTGCAGCAGGAGTGGAACTGGACCGAGAAGTACGCCACCCAGGCCGAAATCCTCAGCTACCTGAATTGGGTCGCCGACAAATTGGACTTACGTCGCGACATCGCGTTCGACACCCGCGTGGCATCGGCGGTGTTCGACGAGAGAACACTGTGCTGGACATTGAGCACCGACGACGGCCAGGCGATCTCGGCGCGATTCTGCCTGATGGCAACGGGTCCGTTGTCTGCCGCGATCACCCCGGATTTCGCCGGCTTGCACTCCTTCGCGGGCGAGATCTACCACACCGCAGCGTGGCCGCACGAAGCCGTCGACTTCACCGGCAAGCGGGTAGCGGTCATCGGCACCGGATCCGCTGGCATTCAATCGATTCCGATCATCGCCGAGCAGGCCGCCCACCTCTACGTCTTCCAGCGCACTCCCAACTACAGTGTCCCCGCAGGCAATAAGCCCCTGTCAGCCGAGGAACTCGACGACATCAAGACAGGCTACGCGCAGCGGCGACAGGTGTCATGGCGCAGCGGTGGCGGGTCACCGCACATCACCGCACCCAAGCCGACACTGGAGTTCACACCTCACGAACGCCGCGCGGCATTCGAAACACGATGGCAGCTGGGCGGTGTGCTGTTCTCCAAGACCTTCCCGGACCAGATGATCGACCCGGCCGCCAACGAAGAGGCGAGGAAGTTCTACGAGGAGAAGGTCCGCGCCGTCATCGACGACCCCGCTCTCGCGGAAATGCTGATTCCCAACGATCATCCGATCGGAACGAAGCGAATCTGCACGGACAGCAATTACTTTCAGACCTTCAACAAGCCGAACGTGTCGTTGGTCAGCGTGCGCAGCACTCCGGTCGAATCCGTTGACGCGACCGGTATCAACACCACCGACGCGCACTATGATCTCGACGCGATCGTGCTGGCAACGGGTTTCGATGCGATGACGGGTGCGCTGGCCAAGATCGACATCGTCGGACGAGCGGATGCCAAGCTGCGCGACAACTGGGAGCACGGCCCGCGCACCTACCTCGGTTTGGGCGTTGACGGCTTCCCGAACATGTTCCTGATCTCGGGTCCGGGCGCTCCGGCGGTACTGGCGAACATGGTGCTGCATGCGGAAGCTCAGGTGAATTGGATCGCCGCCGCCATCGCGTATCTCGACGAGCACGGTTACGCCGCAATCGAAGCCGCGGCGGATGCTGTCGAGGAATGGGGTGACGAATGCGTGCGACGAGCTGAGGCGACGCTGTTCACCAAGGCGAACTCCTGGTACATGGGTGCCAACGTGCCGGGAAAGCCGCGGGGCTTCATGTTGTTCGTCGGGGGATTCGCGACGTACAACGACATCTGCGACGAGGTCGCCGCCGCCGGCTACAAAGGATTCGATCTGGTCAAGAAGTCGCGATGACCGGATTGCGCGACAAAGTGGTGCTGGTCACCGGTGCGGCCCGGGGCACCGGACGCACCCACTGCGAGCGGTTCGCCGACGAGGGGGCCGACGTGATTGCGCTCGACGCTCCGGCCGCCGCCGATGACTTGCGTCGTCTGGCATCGGCGATCGAACAGCGTGGTCGACGCTGCGCGACGGGCCTGGCCGACGTCAGTGACCGCGATGCCGTCACAGCCGCGGTCGATGCTGGTGTTGCGCAGCTGGGCCGCCTAGACGTCGTCGTCGCCAACGCCGGAATCCACCTGCCGGGTGGACCCGCGTGGGAGATCGACCCGCAGGACTGGCAGCGCACGCTCGATATCAACCTCACCGGCGTCTGGCATACGGTCAGGGCGGGCGTTCCGCACATCGGCGCCGACGGCGGGTCCGTCATTATGATCAGTTCCACCAACGGGATTCGTGGCACCAGCAATTCTGCGCATTACACGGCCAGCAAGCACGCCGTAGTCGGGCTGGCGCGTACGCTCGCCAACGAGCTGGGGCCGCGGAACATTCGGGTCAACACCGTGCACCCCGGACCGGTGGCAACCCCGATGGTGCTCAACGACACGATGTTCAGGCGGCTGCGGCCCGATCTGGAAAATCCGACGGAAGAAGACGCCGCAGCAGTGCTGAGGGCGCGAAACCTACTCCCGGTCCCCTGGGTGGAGCCCGTCGATGTGGCCAACGCCGTCGTCTTCCTTGCCTCCGACCAGGCTCGCTACATCACGGGTACGCAGCTCGTCGTCGATGCCGGTCTCACCCAGAAGACCACCTGACCGACGTGCGGTAGGGGTCACGCGGTGGTCAAGGATTCCGGCGTGCTGACCGGCTTCTGAATCGGATCCGGCCAGGGAGACGGAGCCGGCCGTTGCCGAACCCGTTGCGGCCACCAGAACCACTTGCCCAGCAGCGCGGCGATGGATGGTGTCATCAGCGATCGGACGATCAGAGTGTCGAACAGCAGGCCCAGCCCGATGGTGGTTCCGACCTGGCCGATCACGGTCAGCTCGCTGACTGCCATCGTCATCATCGTGAAGGCGAACACGAGTCCCGCTGAGGTAACCACCGACCCGGTGCCACCCATCGATCGAATGATGCCGGTGTTCAGGCCAGCGTGGATTTCCTCCTTGAACCGGGACACCAATAGCAAGTTGTAGTCCGCGCCCACGGCCAGCAGGATGATGACCGACATCGCGAGCACCATCCAGTGCAGTTCGATGCCGATGAGGTGCTGCCAGATGAGCACCGAAAGCCCGAACGACGCGCCCAGCGACAGCAACACGGTGCCCACGATCACTGCCGACGCCACCACGCTTCGGGTGATGATCAGCATGATGATGAAAATCAAGCACATGGAGGCGATTCCGGCGATCAGCAGGTCGTAGTTGCTGCCGTCCTGCATGTCCTTGAAGGTGGCCGCCGTGCCCCCGAGAAGGATCTTGGAGCCCTCCATCGGGGTGCCCTTGAGCGCCTCGTAGGTGGCCTTCTTGATCGCGTCGATATGCGAAATGCCTTCAGCTGTCATCGGATCGCCGTCGTGGCTGATGATGAAGCGCACGGCGTGGCCGTCCGGCGAGATGAAGTTCTTCATACCCTTCTTGAACTCGGGGTTGTCGAACGTCTCCGGTGGCAGGTAGAACGAGTCGTCGTTCTTGGACGCGTCGAATGCCTTGCCCATGGCGGCCGAGTCGCGCTGCGCCCGCTGCTGCTGCTCCAGTAGACCCTTCTGGGTCGAATACATGGTCAACATCATGGTTTTCATGTTCTTCATGTTCTGGATCATCTCGGGCATCAGCGCATTCATCCGCGGCATCAGCGTGTCCAGGTGCTCCATGACCGGAATCAGGCTCTGGATGTCGTCGGTCATTGTGTCGATGCCGTCGAGGGCGTCGAAGACCGACCGCAACGACCAGCACACCGGGATGTCGAAGCAGTGTTTTTCCCAGTAGAAGTAGGAACGGATGGGCCGGAAGAAGTCCTCGAAATCGGCCATGTGGTCGCGTAATTCGGCAACGTCCAGCGTCATGCTTTTCATCTTGCCGACCATGATGTGCATGTCGTTGGTCATCTGCTGGGTGATGTCCTGCATCTGGACCATGCTGTCGATGGTCGTCTGCATCTCGTCGGACTGACGCCGCATGTCAGCGATCTGATCTTCTTGGTACTTCTGCGTCATCTGCTGACTGACGCCCTGCATGCTGATCTGGAAGGGGATCGAGGTGTGCTCGATCGGCGTGCCCTGGGGTCGGGTGATGGCCTGCACGCGACTGATCCCGGGAACCCGGAAGATGGATTTGGCGATCTTGTCGATGACCAGGAAGTCCGCGGAATTGCGTAGATCGTGGTCACTTTCGATCATCAACAGCTCCGGATTCATCCGGGCCTTGGAGAAGTGTCGATCCGCGGCCGCGTATCCGGCGTTCGCCGGCAGATCGGCGGGCAGGTAGTTGCGGTCGTTGTAGTTCGTCCGGTATCCGGGCAGGGTGAGCAGCCCGACAAGTGCGATACCGATCGTCATGACCAGGATCGGGCCGGGCCACCGCACGACGAGCGCGCCGATCTTGCGCCAGCCGCGAATACGCTGTGCGCGTTTGGGCTCGAGTGTCTGGCGGAAGCGCGATGCCACCGAGATGACCGCGGGGCCAAGCGTCAACGCCGCGAGCACCACCACCACCATGCCGATGGCGAGCGGGATTCCCAGCGTCTGGAAGTAGGGCAGGTTGGTGAAGTGCAGGCAGAACGTCGCGCCGGCGATGGTCAGCCCCGACCCGAGCACGACATGTGCCGTGCCGTGAAACATGGTGTAGTAGGCGTCTTCTCGCGATTCGCCGACGGCTCTGGCTTCCTGATATCGGCCGATCAGGAAGATTGCGTAGTCGGTGGCGGCGGCGATCGCCAGCGTCACCAGTAGATTGCAGGCGAACGTGGACAGGCCGATGATCTTGTAGTAGCCCAGGAAGGCGACCGCGCCGCGGGCGGCGGCCAATTCGAACACGACCATCGCCAACGTGAGCAGCACCGTAACGATCGACCGGTAGACCATCAGCAGCATTGCGATGATGACCAGGAAGGTCACGGCCTCGATCATCTGCAGGCTGCGGTCGCCGGCGAGATGCTGGTCGGCTTCCAGCGCCGAGGGTCCGGTGACATAGGCCTTGACCCCGCTGGGCGGCGACACGCTGCTGACGATGCGCTGAACGGCCTCAACCGAATCGTTGGCTTTCGTCTCACCCATGTTTCCGACGAGGTACACCTGCACGTAGGCGGCCTTGCCGTCGTTGCTCTGCGCGCCGGCCCCGGTGAGTGGATCGCTCCAGAAGTCTTGAACGTGCTCAACGTGTTTGGTGTCGGCCTCGAGTTTTTTGACTATCTGGTCGTAGAAGGCGTGCGCATCGGCGCCCAACGCCTTCTGGCCCTCCAGGACGATCATCACCGAGCTGTTGGACTTGTACTCGTTGAACACCTCGCCGACGCGCTTGGTCGCGATCACCGATTGCGCGTCATCGGGGCTCATCGAGACCGAGCGCAGCTTACCGACCTCGTCGAGCTGGGGGACGACGACGTTGAGCAGCGCGATCAGCGCAATCCAGCCGAGGATGATCGGCACGGCGAACTTGCGGATGAAATGTGGGATCGCCGGGCGGGCCGCGTGTTTGGCAGCGGGGTTCGAGGCGATGGCATCGGTGGGCGCGTCGTGAGTGGTAGTGCTCATGCTGATTTCACCAAGCAGGAGGTCAGGGCGTGCACGCCGTTGGCTGTTTGTTCGTCCTTGACTTCGTCGTCGACGGTGATGCGACAGCCGAGGTAATCGCCGTCGCTTTGCGCGGAGATGTTCGGAAAGAACGAGGGCGCGGTGGTGCTGAGGACCAATGTCCAGGGCAGTGGCGCACCGTCTAAGCGCCGTGGCTCCGCGCTGAGATCTAAGTAGTTCACGTTGGCGCGGCTTGCCGAGCCGAAGATTTCGTACTTGACGACCTTGGGCTTGAACGGCTTGGAATCGTCTACCCGTGCGCTCGTCAGGGTGTCCGCGTTGTCGGCACCGAAAAACGACTTGACTCGGACCACGGCAAAGCCGCCGATCACCACTACTGCCACGATCAGCAGCGGCAACCACGCATTGCGCACAACCTTTGCCATCTGCACCTGAGTGGTCCCTTCCTGGCTAGGCAATGCCGACGTGGTCGCTAGTGTGCTCCGGGTTCGGACTTACGTTGCACCACAGTTGATCTCAGTGGCACGGGGCAACCCGCGTGTACGAACATCAGGTACGCAGGTGATCCCCATGCGCGCCCGATCCAGCCCGATTCGGTAGGGGCGCGTGTTTCGCGTTGGCGCGGCATTGTCGAATACCGCCACCGGAGCATGGATACATGATCTGCATATTTTGCAGAGTACGCAAGTTTATGTGTCGGCGGTCACGTCATCGCTGGGTAAAAATGCTGTTGACCAGGGCGGCGGCGCGTTCGACGTAAGGCATCGGCGTGTCGTCGGTCTCCTCCGGATCGCCGCTGGACCAGCGCTCGATGCCGGAACGTACGGCCGTCAATGCTAACGCAGAGATCAGGGCAGGTATCTCGGCGTCGGACCGCATACCCTGCCGCCGGGCCACGATGTCGGTCAAGTGAGTCTGAAACCGCTCCAAATCGGCCAGAAATGCCGCCAAAACCGCGGGGGTGGTCTTCGCCAGATCCAGCATGCAGACGGCCTGCTCCCGCTCCGGGGGCATGTCGCGGAGATGGTGCGCCGCCAGGGTGATCAGCTCGGCCAGCACCACCGAATAGGGGGCCGGACCGGCCGCGACGAACTCGGCGGCCAGCTCGGCCGGTAGGTCTGACGGACCGTAAGCGATCGCGGCCTCTTTGTTCGGGAAATAGTTGAAGAACGTGCGCGTCGAAATCCCGGCTTCGACGCAGATGTCCTCGATGGTGATCTTGTCCCATTCGCGTTCCTGCGCCAGGTGTACCGCGGCGCCGCGAATGTCCGCGCTGGTCTGACGGCGACGGCGCTCACGAAGACCGATCTGATTCGCCATGGCATTCATCGTTGCACGGACTGTCCGCTCCGCTCGCCACATAGGCCGAGCAGACGCAAAAGCACCCATTTCGGCCGAAAATGGGGCGCTTTTGCGTCTTCTCGCGCGGACAGGTGCACGTCCTACTCCCGTAACAGGAAAGCCAAAACGGTACTTTCGAACGCGGCCTTGGCCTCGATCATTGCCCAGTGCCCGCATTTCGGGAATACGTGGAATTCCGCGTTGGGAATGGTGCGCATCGGAAGAAGCGCCATGTCGGGCGGGCTCACCCGGTCGTCGCGGCCCCACGTCAGCAGGGTGGGAGCGGCCACCTTGTGCATCATGGCCCACGGCATCGGGCCGTCGGCGGCCTCCATTGCCGATGTCATCGCGGCGAATGCTGCCTTTCCGTACATGCGGCGCGCGGCGGCCAATGTCTCTGGATCAGTGGCCAGTTGCCAACGTTCTTCGATCAATTCGTCGGTGACCAGGGACTGGTCGTAGACCATCGATTTGAGCCAGTCGACGAGTCGTTGCCGGGTGGGGTCCTCGGTGAATTCCTGCAGCAGCCGGATGCCTTCGCTGGGACTGGGACTGAAGATGTTGGTGCCGACGCCGCCGATCGTCACCAGGCGATCGATGCGGCCCAGATTGCGGATGGCGAAGTTGATTCCCACGCCGCCGCCCATCGAGTTACCGACGATGCTGACCCGGTCTACACCCAGCGCGTCCAGGAACGGCACCACGGCGCGTTGGGCGGTGACCATCGGGTGGCCGCCGAAGTCGTCGCTGACACCAAAGCCGGGGAATTCCAAGACCAGACAACGGAAGCGCTCGGCGAACGTCGGCACTATGCCGCGGAAGTTGCGCCAGCCGGTGACACCGGGACCGGAGCCGTGCAGGAACAGCAACACCGCTGGTTCTCCGGAATCGGGCCCGCAATCGTAGTAGCGCAAAACGCCAGCCGGAGTGCTGATTTCACGAAGATCCTGCTCGACCCAGGTGTTCGAGGCGGCCCGGGCGGTCCGTCCAGGAGTGTTGGTCACGGATGCCACCCTGCCACGCCGCTTCCGACTAGGTCAGCCGACGTCCGCATGGCGGGACAGGAAGTCCAGGACGGCCTGGGCGAAGATGTCGTTGCGGTCGCCCGCGACCATGTGACCCGCGCCGCGGACATCGACGAACTCGACCTGGGGGAACCGGGAAAGGAAGTCGTCGGCCCGCTCCTGGCTGACCAGGTCACTCATCTGACCTCGCACCAAAAGCACGGGCACGCCGTTGCGCAGAATCGCGTCTACGGCGGCGTGCATGCGGTCGGTGTCAGTCACCTCGAGTGGAGGGAAAGGCGAAGTGCCACTGATGAATTGCGGATCCCAGTGCCAGTACCAGCGATCACCGCGGCGGCGCAGGTTGGTGCGCAGGCCGTCGAGATCGGTGGGGCGGGGCCGATGCGGGTTGTATTCGGCGATCATGTCGGCGACCTCGTCCAGCGAGTCGAAACCCGACGCCACCCGGTCGGCCATGAATGCGTGAATCCGGCTCGCCCCGGACGGGTCCATGTTGGGGACGATGTCGACCAGCACCACCGCGCTGGCGATACCGGGCGATAGCTCACCCGCGAGCAGCATCGAGGTGAACCCACCCAGGGAGGCGCCGACCAGTACCGGCCTGGTCGGTAGCTGGTGCAGCACTTCCTGGACGTCGCGGGCGAAGCTCACCACGCGGTAGTCGCCGTCACTCGACCAGTCCGATTCACCGTGACCCCGCAAGTCCACGGTGACCGCCTGCCAGCCGCGCTCGGCAACGGCGGCAGCGGCCCGACCCCAGGAGCGACGGGTCTGCCCGCCCCCGTGCAGGAACACCACGGCACGCGCCGCGGGATCGCCCAGACGATCGCAGACAATGCGAACGCCGCCCGGCCCGTAGGTCGAGAACAATTCGGGTGTCGCCGGAGTCTCGGAAGTCTCGGTCACTGATGGGATCGTAAGTGCTGCCCGGCTGACGCTCTATCGACCACCCCGATGCCACTCCGTTCCGCGGTCAACCCTTTTTGGTCAGCCGCCTCGTACGGCTTGCCGATGATCGAATGCGCGCCCTCTGCGCCGCCCTTGAGGTGGCAGTGGATTGATCTCGGTGATCAGCGCATCCAGGCCGTTTGGTCGGGCCCGGCGGCCGGCGGCGGCAGCATCGGTACCAGTGGTTTCGGCCGGAAGAACAACGAGCCCGCGATGGCGCGGTTGCGCAGCGCTGCCGCGCGCCAGGTGTTCACCGGATGCGAGTTGCACATATTGGCCAGCCAGACGAAAAATCCGGTCTCCGTCGTGGCCCGGTCGGCCATGGCGTCGAAGTCGACCGACCTAAGCAGGTATTTTCCTGCGCTGAGCACGCCGATGGCCCGGGCAGCGCCGGCAGGGCGCAACGCGTACCCGTAGTTGTCTGCGGTGTATTCCATCGACCGCGACAAAGTCTTACCGAGGAACGGGATCTTCATCGCCAGCTGGCTCAACTGGCGCCAGTAGGACGCGTGGCCGGCGGCGATATGACCTACCTCGTGGCCGATGACGAATGCCAGCGCCTCGGGATCGCGCGCCTTACCGCCGATCTCGAACAGATCGCTGTACACGACCACGTACCGGCGAAAGCCGTGTCCACTCGCGAAGGCATTGATCTTGCCGTTGCCCAGCACGACGTAGGCGTCGGGTACCTCCGCGAGCCCGAACCGCTGGGCCGCCTCGACGACGAGCCAGTAGCCCTCGGGGAACTGAGTGGACGACATTTTCACGCCGTTCACCCGCTGCCTGCCGAAGGTCAGGCCGCGCATCAGGAACAACACCAGCGGAGTGGCCAGAATAGAGAGCCACACCGCGCTCACTGTGCCGGCCATCACGACGGCCAACGCGACCAGATAGAGCACCACGCTGCTCGCAATGACCAGGACGAGAAGGCCGATCTCCCAGGGGTGGCGGTTGGGTTGGTGCCAGGCGGGCGGGGGCGGGTACTGGTTCCCTGTCAATTGCACGGTAGCCATGAGTGCTCGGACTCCTGTGATGTCGTCTAGCCCCGGTCACTCCGGGCGACTTCACGGTCCAAGGCGGGTCTGGAGGGATTCTCTAAAGATTCTTGGAGCCCGGACGCCGGGTCACGGCGCGACGGGCCGATTCGTCCATTCCCGATCGGATCGGCGCGACGAGCGGAACCAGCCGCCGGCGGCGCCGGTACCGCCGTCGGTCGGGATCGTGTGGCCGGTGACGAACCCCGACAAGTCGGAGGCCAGGAACAAGATCACCCGAGCCTGGTCCTCCGGTAGTCCCATCCGTCCGACCGGAACCCATTGCGGCCACTGCGCTTGCTCGTCGGGAGACAGCCACTGCGAGTACGGCACCTGCAGCGACTCGGTGACGTCCGGGCCGATCGCGTTGACCCGCACCCCGTCGCGACCCACCTGGACGGCGAGGCTGCGAGTGAAGTGGATGACGGCCGCTTTGAACGCGGCGTAGACCGGATCTTCCGGGTAGCCGCGCAGCCCTTCGACGGAGGAGACGTTGACGATCGCTCCCGCCCGTCGGCTGACCATCGCCGGCAGGAACGCGCGGGTCACCAGGAAGACGTGATGCAGATTCATCCGGTAGAGCTCATCCCACAGCTGTGGGTCGGTGTCGACGAAGTTGCCGGGATGCCGCAGCCAGTGGCCCACGTTGTTGACCAGCACATCCACCCGCCGTGGCGGTCCAGCACGGTATGCGCCAGGGCGCTGACCTGGTCGGCCTCCCGGACATCGACGGCCACGGCCGATCCGCCGATCTCGTCGGCGATCGCCTGCCCGCGCTTGGTGTCGATTTCCGCGACGATCACGTGGGCCCCGTGCCCGGCGAACAGTCGCGCGGTCGCTGCACCGATGCCGCCTCCACCGCCCGTCACCACCGCGACCCGGTCGGCCAGCAGCTCATCGGTCGTCATCACAATCGACCGACGGCGAAATCCGCGGCCTGACCGACCATGCCGTTGACCGGATACGCGCCGTGCGCAGCGTTCGGTGGCCCGCCGGGAGCACCGTCGCAGATGCTGTCGCCGGCAGCGCACAAGTCGATGGTCTTGCCCGCAAACTGCGGACCGATGACAACCGGCGGCGCACCGAAGGTGCGCAGCCAATTCGCCGACGGCTTACCGAAGAGCGCGACCGCTGCGACGTGGTTTGCCCCATCCGCCGATACGCCGGCCGACGTCATGTTGCCTGTCACGGCAGCGCCCTGGGAGTAGCCGCCGATGATCATTCTCGTGTTGGGGCAGTTGGCCGCCATAGATTGGATGTGGCCGCGTTCGTCGCCGATCCCGGCGTTGTAGCCGCCGCGGAAACCGGGGCTGCCGAAGGCGCCGCTGGCGGGGTAGTTGACGCCATACTCGGCGACCGATCTCCCGCCCGCGCGCCCGCGCACCGCATCGACGAAGGCCTGTCCGACCCCGCCAACGCCGGGCGCCTCGCCGGTGCCGCGGGCGAACACCACCTCGACGTCGGGGCACGCCTGGGCGGATGCGACCTGAACGGGTCCGCCGAGCAGTGTCGCCACGGTTGTCGCGAGCATCGTAAGGACGGAGAGCTGGAACACTCGCCGACGAGAATCTGTGGTCACCGGCTGTCCCCATCGCTGTGCAAGCGCACCAGACGCGTCGTGCTGCTCTCATCGAGGTCGACGATGTCGTTGCGGGAGCGCAGAAAATCGCTGAACGACTTGAACCCCAGCGACTTCTCGCTGAATGACGGGTCCATCCGTTTCATCTGGGCCTTGACCACCGAGTTGTGCAGCCAGTCGGCATCCTCTTTTTGCTGACCTATCCGGAGTGCGCGCTCGAGCAGGCCGGTGGCAGCGGCTTGCGGGTCGGGTGACGGCTCGTCGTCGGGCTCTGTGGTGCTCGCGTGTCGACCGCGTTTCCTGGACTGGCGCGCCGGCGCGCCGACGGTGGGAATCCCGGGCAGCGTGTCGTAGGTGACGAACTCGTCGCAAGCGGCGGCCAGCGACTGGCTGCTGGCCCCGGCCACCCCGATTCCGACGACGTAGCGGCCGAGCCGTTTGCAGCGCTGGGCGAGGGCGATGTAGTCCGAGTCGCCGCCGACAATCACCACGTGCGTCAGGTCGGGCAGCCGAAACATGTCCTCGACAGCGTCCACGGCCAGGCGGATGTCAGCCCCGTTTTTGCCGTAGGCGGCCGCCGGAAACAGTTGCACGAGATCCACCGCGCGGCCCACGAGCTGGCGGTGGTACCGGGCATTGACGTCGGCAGACCAGTCCGCGTACGCACGGGTGAGTACCAGGGTCCCGAACGAGGACGCGAAATCCATGACGGCCCCGAGGTCGACGGTCGCCATTTCCAGCCGCTCGTTCTCCAGTCCTTTCGCCTTGTCCCGCTGGAAGGCGTTGCGACCGTGTACCTGGTCGTAGTGCGAGATCACGATGTTGTCGAAATCGAAGTAGACCGCCACGCGGGTCGCGCCGGATTCGGTCATTCGGTCATCGTGCGCCTCATCGCCGGACTTCATCAAGCTTCTGTCGAATGGATTGAAGAAAGTAGGGTTTGCAACTGCGGCGATCTTTCTCCGATTGCAAGCTCGCCCGCCATCAGCGGCAAAGGGGCCCGAATGGATTTCGAACTCGACGCCGGGCAGCGTGCCTGGTTGGCCGAGGTCCGCGAGTTTCTTCAGGCCAACGTCACCGCGGAATTGCGGGCCGAACTCGCCCAGCATGATCTGGAGCTTCCCCATGGTGAAGTAACACGCTTTCGCCGCAAGATCGGTTCGAAAGGCTGGTTCGGGCTGAACTGGCCGCGCGAATACGGCGGTCTCGGGCTCGGCGCCGTATATCAGCACCTGCTGATGAGTGAATTCGAATATTGGGGTGTGCCCGGGCCTGATCTGACGGTTACCTCGGTGGCGCCGATGATCATGCGGCACGGCACCGAGCAGAACAAAACCGAATGGCTGCCGCTGATCGCTAGAGGCGAAATGATTTGCGCGGTAGGCTATTCCGAACCTGAAGCCGGAACCGATCTGGCCGGCCTGCGCACCCGCGCGACACGCGATGGCCAGGAATGGGTGATCAGCGGCACCAAGATCTGGAACAGCGGAGCCCAGCGCGCCACCCACGAGTGGCTTTGCGTGCGCACCGATCCGGGCAGCGCGCGCCATCGCGGAATCTCGGTGATCGTCGTCCCGATCGACAGCCCCGGTGTGGAGATCCGCCCGCTGTACGCATGGTCGGGCTATCGCACCAACGAGGTGCATTTTCGCGACGTACGGGTCCCGCTGACCAACCTGATAGGCGAGGTCAACCGGGGCTGGACATACATCACCGGCGCGCTCGATCTGGAACGTGGAGCGCTGACCAATGCCGGCGATCTGCGCCGCGGTCGAGGACTTGCGTGAGCTTGCCCTGCATCCGCGGCGCGACGGTACGGTGCCCGCTCACAGCGCGGTACTTCGCCGCCGCCTGGCACAGGCCGAAGCCGACGTGGAAGCGGCCGTGCTGATGGGCTATGAGGCGGCATCGATACTCGACAGCGGCATGATCCCAACCGTCGAAGTCAGCGTCGAGAAGGTCTTCACCAGTGAACTACGCCAGCGCATCGCCGATCTGGCCCTCGATCTACTCGGCCCGGACGGCTTACTGGCGCATCGCAGCGCAGACGCGCCGCTGGCCGGCAAGTTCGAACGGCTTTACCGGGCGGCGCCGTTGATGCGGTTCGGCGGAGGCACCAACGAGGTGTTACGCGACATCATTGCCCAGCGCGGCCATGGAATGCCTTCGTATGGACGCTAACCCCTCAGGAAACGCATGAAAGCCATACCGACCGCTGAGCAACGCGAGTTCGGCTCGAGTTTGCGCGCACTGCTATCGGCGGAGTGCCCGGTGAGTCTGGTTCGGGCGCTGAATGAACCCGGCGCCGCCCCAAGCACTCCGGCGCTGTCGAAGGCGCTCGCTGACGCCGGTGTGTTCGGGCTTGCAATCGCCGAGGAGTACGGCGGCTCCGGTGGCTCACTTGACGATCTCGCCGTCTTCTACACCGAGGCCGGTCGTGCGCTGTGCCCGACGAACGTACACAGCACCGTGCAGGCCGCGCTGGCCATCGACCAACTCGGTACCCCGGCTGTCCGCGCTGCGTGGCTGCCGGCGCTGGCAACCGGGAATGCTCGCGGCACGACGGCACTGTGGAGCGCCCGCGACGCCGCCGACGTCTCGGCCGTGCTGCACGCCGAACCCGTCTCGGCCGGTGGCTGGCGGCTGAGCGGAACCGCCGATTATGTCGCCGATGCCGACGTCGCCGACCTGATCGTGGTTTCCGCTGAAGCACCCGCGGGCACGTTGGTCTTCGTCGTTGACACGCGCACGGCCGGCGTGGACACCAAACCGCTCGCCATGGCCGGTGGGTATCGGGCATTTACCGCGCGGTTCGACGATGTAGTTGTCGGCTCCGACGCGCTTGTCGACGAAGATGTTGCGCCGTCTGCGCTGCGCCGCCTGGCTAACACCGCGGTGGCATTGGGGTCACTCGACCTGGTCGGAGTCGGTCAGGCCGTGTTGGACCGCACGGTCGACTACACCAAACTGCGCTATCAGTTCGGTCGGCCCATCGCGTCCTTCCAGGCGGCCCAGCATCTGGTCGCCAACATGCACATCGCTTTGGCCGCAGCGCGATTGGCCGCCCACTCGGCGGTTTTCTGGATAGCGCGCGGCCGGACAGCGACCAGGGAAACTGCGATCGCGCGCATGCACGCGGCGACCGCCGCCAGGCTGATAACCCTCGATGCCCATCAACTGCACGGTGGGATCGGCTACGTGACCGAGACCGATCTGCATTTGTGGACCGAACGGGCGCGCATCGGCTCGACACTCGGTGGCGGAGCCGACGTCGCCGCAGCATGGCTGGAGGAATGCGTTGATGAGTGAGCAGTCCTTGATCGACGCTGAGTCGGCGTCACGAGTGGGCACCGTCGCCGCATCCGCGACAGGTGAGGTGAACCGACGAGATTGGCAGCGCTGGGCCGCGGCGGTCGGCGACCACAACCCGCTGTGGTTTGATCCGGATTATGCCCGGGCTAACGGCTTTCGGGACGTCATATGCCCGCCGCTGTTTCTGCAATACGCCGTGCTCGGTGTCACCCGTCTGGAGGGATTGCGCCCCGACGGTTCCTCCGGCGCGGTCTCGGGCAGTCTCGCATTTCCACGCGCCCCCAAACGGATGGCCGGCGGCGAAAGCTTCAGCTTTCACCTGCCGGCTTATCACCAAGACCAGATCGACATGGTCCGCACCATTGAGTCAATCGTTGAGAAGCAAGGCCGCTCAGGCAGATTCGTCCTGGTCACCTGGCACACGGTGTATCGCAACCAGCACCGCGACCTGGTCGCGGAAGCGTCGACGTCGATGATCGCCCGGCCGTAGGAATGCTATGAGCCGCGCCGACGACGATGCAGAGTGAAGCGATGAGGAGGAGTGGCGCTATGAGCCGCGCCGACGACGATGCAGAGCGAAGCGATGAGGAGGAGTGGCGCTATGAGCGGCGTGCAGGTGTTTTTTGAGGACGTCAATGTGGGCGAGCAGATTCCCGAACTGAACGTGACCGTGGACGAAACCCAGATGTTCTTCTTCAGCGCCGCTACCTACAACGGCCACCGGATTCACTACGACAAAGAGTGGGCTGAAAACGAAGGCTACGACGGCGTGTTGGTCCAAGGCCCACTTCAGGCGGCCTTGCTGGCCCGTGCAATCGGCGACTGGATTGGCGGACGCGGCCGCCTGGTGTCCTTCTCGGTGCAGAACCGCGCGGTCGCATATCCGGGCCAACCGCTCATCTTCGGTGGAACGATTACCGGCAAGCGCATCGCCGACGACGATGCCGGACTGCTCGATCTCGATATCGCCGGCCGACGCTACTCCACCGTGCTGATGCCGGGCACGGCGACGGTCCGGCTGCCGCGGCGCCGGACGCCGTCATGACCGGTCTGCGTGGCGAGGCGGCCATCGTCGGCATCGCGGAACTGCCCGCAGAACGCCGTCCGAGTCGGCCGCCGATGTTCACCCTCGACCAATACGCGTTGCTGTCGAAGATGGTCGTCGAGGACGCCGGCGTCGATCCCGCATGCATCAACGGGCTGCTGACCCACGGAATCGCCGAATCGACGATGTTCGCGCCGGCGACGCTGTGTGAATATCTCGGGCTCGCTTTGGATTTCGGTGAGCGAGTTGACCTCGGCGGAGCAACGTCAGCGGGAATGGTGTGGAGGGCCGCTGTCGCCGTCGAACTCGGCATCTGCGACGCGGTATTGGCCGTGGTCCCCGGATCCGCGGCCCTGCCCACATCCGGAAACGCGCCGCCCGCAGCTCCGAATTGGTTTGGGGCATCGTCAAACAACTATGGGTCGCCGCAAGCCGAGTTCGAGATCCCATACGGCAACGTGGGTCAGAACGCGCCGTACGCGCAGATCGCGCAGCGCTACGCGGCAGAGTTCGGCTATGACCCGGCGGCGGTCGCCAAGATCGCTGTCGATCAGCGCACCAATGCGTGCGCGCATCCGGGCGCGGTCTTCTACGGCACGCCGATCACCGTCGATGACGTCCTCGCCAGCCCGATGATCGCCGACCCGATCCACATGCTGGAAACGGTGATGCGGGTGCACGGGGGAGTCGGCGTCCTGATCGCCAATGGCGACATCGCGCGACGCGGCCGTCATCGCCCGGTCTGGATCACCGGCTTCGGCGAGCACATCGCCTTCAAAACACCGACCTACGCCGACGATCTGCTGCGCACTCCGATCGCGCGGGCCGCGGACCGGGCGTTCGCGATGTCGGGGTTGAGCCGATCCGATGTCGACGTTGCCTCGATCTACGACTGCTACACCATCACCGTGCTGATGAGCCTGGAAGACGCCGGCTTCTGCGCCAAAGGCGAAGGCATGTCGTGGGTTACCGAGCACGACCTGACCTACCGGGGCGACTTTCCGCTCAACACGGCCGGAGGGCAGCTATCCTTCGGTCAGGCGGGGATGGCCGGCGGCATGCATCACGTCGTCGACGGCGCCAGGCAGATCATGGGCCGGGCCGGGCAGGCGCAGGTGCCGGACTGCCACACCGCGTTCGTGACCGGCAACGGCGGCATCATGAGCGAGCAGGTGGCGCTGCTGATGCGGGGAGACTAGGCATGCCAACAGAACCTCGTCCTCTCCCCGAGCCGACGCCGGTGTCGCGTCCCTTCTGGGACGGCCTGGCGCAGCACCGGATACTGGTGCAGTACTCACCTTCGCTGCAACGCTACGTGTTCTATCCGCGCACCCTGGCGCCGGGGACGCTGGCCGACGACCTGGAATGGCGCGAAATCGACGGTGCGGGAACGCTGTATACGTTCACCATCGCGCGTCGGCCCACCGCGCCGTCATGGGCCGACGCGGTGCCGCAGCTACTTGCGGTGGTGCAGTGGGATGCCGGGCCCAAGGTCAGCACCGAATTGGTCGGCGTAAACCTCGAAGACCCCATGGACCACGGCGGTATCCGGATCGGAATGCGGGTGCGGCCGGTGTTCTACGATCTGCCCGATGCCGGAATCACCCTACTGAAGTACCGTCCGGCATGACCGGCGCAATGGTGCGGACGGAGGCCCACATGGACGAGGCCGTGCAGGCAATGTTGCGTGACCTGGACGCCGGATTTCCTCGTGTCGAGGACATGACCGGCCCGCAGGCCCGCGCCGCCATCGCCCAGCGACGCCTGCCCGTCAGCAACTTGGACGACGTTCACAGCACCGTCGACCGCACGATTCCAGGCCCCGCCGGTGCCATCCCGGTGCGGATCTACTACCCACACGGCGAGTCACCGGAAAGCCGGCCCGGGATCGTGTATTGCCACGGTGGCGGATTTGTTTTCTGTGGCATCGAATCGCACGACGGATTCTGTCGGGCTCTGGCTCGTGGCAGCCAAGCGGTCGTGGTATCGGTCGACTACCGGCTTGCCCCCGAACATCCTGCGCCGGCGGCCGCGCTCGACGCTTTCGCGGCGTTCTGCTGGGTGATAGAACACGCCGGCGAATTGGGCCTCGACCCGACGCGGACCGCGATCGCCGGCGACAGCGCCGGCGGGAATCTCGCCGCGGTCACCGCCATTCTCTGCCGCGAACGGGAAGTCACCGCGCCCATCGCGCAGGTGCTCATCTACCCCGTGATCGACCCCTCATTCGAGACCGAGAGCTACCAACGCTATGCGACCGGATACGTCAACACCCGCGCCGCGATGATGTGGTACTGGCATCAATACCTCGGTGGCACAGCGTGTTTCGAACCACCGTATCTGGTGGCACCGTCCCGAGCAGAGTCGCTTGCAGGCCTGCCGCCGGCAGTGATCGTCACCGCCGGCCTGGATCCGCTGCATAGCGAAGGGTGCGGCTACGCAAGGCGATTGCGCAGCGCAGGGGTGCGCGTCGTACACCGGGATTTCTCTGGATTATTTCACGGTTTCATGACAATCCAATCCTTCGCCGCGGCGACATCGGCGCTGCGGCTGGTCTGCCGCGACCTGCGACAGCTGCTGTATCCGAGCGGCCGAACATGACCGACGTCATCGTCATCGGCGCAGGGTTCGCCGGTCTCTACGCCGTGCATCGAGCGGTGGCGGCGGGCCTTTCGGTGACCGGCCTCGAGGCGGCGCCCGATGTGGGTGGCACCTGGTACTGGAACCGCTATCCCGGCGCGCGCTGCGACGTCGAAAGTGTCGACTACTCTTACTCATTCGACGAAGCGCTGCAGCAGAGCTGGCTGTGGAGCGAACGGTTCGCCGCTCAACCGGAGATCCTGGCCTATCTGCGTCACGTCGCCGAGCGGTACGACCTACGCCGCCACTATCAGTTCGGTTGCGACGTCGTCGCCGCCGAGTTCGACCAGAACGCCGGACGCTGGCATGTTCGCACCGCGGCCGGCGAGACCTACGTCGCACAGTTCCTGTTCTGCGCAACCGGCTGCCTGTCGGCCCTGAATCGCCCGGACATCCCCGGCGTCGACGATTACACCGGAGACGCGTACTTCACGGCCGCCTGGCCACGGCAGGATCCCGACCTGGACGGAAAGCGCGTCGGCGTTATCGGCACGGGTTCGTCTGGCATCCAAGTGATTCCGATCATCGCCAGGCAAGCCGAGACGCTGGTCGTCTTCCAGCGATCGGCGAACTACAGCATTCCGATGCCCAACCGTCCGTGGTCGGCCGAGGAGCAACGGCAGATCCAGGCGGAATATCCCGAACGCCGGCGAATCTCGGCGTACGCGGCGGCGGGCACGCCGCACGGCACCCACCACAAGAACGCCGTCGACACCGAACCACAGGAGCGGGACCGCGCCCTTTGGCGGCGCTGGCGAGAGGGCGGAGTGCTGTTCGCCAAAACCTTCCCCGACCAGAACAGCGACTTGGCGGCCAACGACATTGCCCGGGAGTTCGCCGAGCAGCGGATCCGCGAAATCGTCGATGATCCGCTTGTAGCAGCCGATCTCATCCCGGTCGACCACCCGATCGGCACCAAACGGATTTGCACGGATGCCGGTTACTACGCCACCTTCAACCGTGACAACGTCCGGCTAGTGAACCTGCGCCGCGAGCCGATCGACGCGATCACCGCCGACGGTGTACGGACCACAGCCGCCACATATCCCTGCGATGTACTGGTCTTTGCCACCGGGTTTGACGCCATGACCGGCGCGCTGACCCGCATCGACCCCAGCGGGCCCGGGGGAGAGCGGCTATCCGATACCTGGGCCGACGGCCCGTTGACGTTTCTCGGACTGATGGTGCCCGGGCTGCCGAATTTGTTCACCATCAGCGGTCCAGGTGCACCCTCCGTGCTCGCGAATATGGTGCTGCACGCCGAGGTTCAGGTCGACTGGGCCATCAACCTGGTTCTGACGGCCCGTCGAATCGGGGTGAGCGAGGTCGAACCACGCCTCGATGCCGCCCGGGAATGGACCGACCATGTGGGCGCGGCTGCCGAACGAACCTTGTTTCCCAAGGCGGCATCGTCGTGGTATCTGGGCGCCAATATCGAAGGCAAGAAACGTAACTTCATGCCTTACGCGGGAGGGTTCGGCACCTATCGCCGGCACTGCGATGACGTGGCCCGTCGCGACTATGCCGGCCTGGTGCTGACGACCCGGTGAACGGCATTTTCTAGGATCCGAACACCCCAGAAAGCGAGACAGTGCCGGAGACCGTTCAGCAGCTACTGCGACAGCGCAGACACGACGACACTCCCGCGATGGTCTACGGCGAGCGGACCTGGACCTGGCGCGAACATCTCGCAGAGGCAGAAGCCGAAGCGGCCGCGCTGATCGGACTCGCCGACGCGACACGTCCACTCCACGTCGGCGCCCTGCTCTCCAATTCGCCCGCGATGCTTCGCGCCATGGCCGCCGCGGCGCTGGGCGGGTACGTGCTGTGCGGCATCAACACCACCCGCCGCGGAGCCGGTCTGCTCACCGACATCCGGCGCTCCGACTGTCAACTCCTGCTCGTCGACGCCGAACACCTGCCATTGCTGAATGGCCTGGATCTCAGCGACATTCGGGTGCTCGAGGTGAACGAGACACGTTACGCCGAAGCGGTGGCCGCGGCGCCACCGCTGGTTGCGCACCGAGAGGTCGCCGCTGCCGACACCCTGATGATGATCTTCACCTCGGGCACCAGTGGTGATCCCAAGGCTGTGCGGTTCGCGCACGGGATGGCTGTCATGTGCGGGGCCAGCCTGATCTACCAGTACGACGTCACCGCCGACGACGTCTGCTACCTGTCGATGCCGTTGTGTCATTCCAACGGCGTGGCGGCAGGGTGGGCAGTGGCCGTCGGAAGCGGCGCCACGATGGTCCCGGCCCGGTTCTCGCCGTCGCGTTTCCTCGACGACGTGCGCCGCTACCGGGTGACGTATATGAACTACGTCGGCAAGCCCCTCGCGTTGATCCTGGACACCCCCGAACGTCCCGACGATGCCGACACGACGCTGCGGATGGCATTCGGCAACGAGGCAACAGATCGCGATATCACCGAATTCGCAAGGCGATTCGGTTGCCGCGTGGTGGACAGTTTCGGCTCCAGCGAGTTCGCGGTGATCGTCGTCCGAGAAGACGGCGCACCGCCGGGGTCGATCGGCAAGCCCTACCCGGGAGTGAGCATCTACAACCCGGCGACCCTCACGGAATGCGCCGTCGCGCGGTTCGACGAACACGGAGCGCTGACCAATTTCGAGGATGCCGTCGGCGAACTCGTCAACACCAGCGGCGCGGGACCGTTCACCGGTTACTACAACGACCCGAACGCGACGGCCGAGCGGATGCGGCACGGCATGTACTGGTCGGGCGACCTGGCCTACCGCGACGCAGGCGGCTGGATCTATCTTGCCGGCCGCACCGCGGACTGGATGCGGGTGGATGGCGAGAACCTGGCCGCGGCGCCGATCGAGCGAATTTTGGAACGCCTGCCGCAAGTCAGCCAGGTCGCGGTCTATGCCGTGCCCGACGACAGGGTCGGCGACCAGGCGATGGCGGCCCTGGTGCTCCGCAGCGGAACGCGGTTAGAGCCAGCCGAATTCGAGAAATTTCTTGCTGCTCAACCGGATTTGTCGCCGAAAGCGTGGCCGCGCCATGTGCGCATCAACGAAGACCTGCCGGCGACAGCTACCAACAAGATCCTCAAACGTCGGCTGATCGACGCCGGAGTCAGCGCGGAGGGCGGCACGTTGTGGACGCGCCCCGCCCGCGGCACTACCTTTAGCCCGACGGTCGAGAGTGCGGGCCCGTAGCCGCACCGCCGCCGCGGCCGCCTGCCGAATTAGGCGGCGGACTAACTGTTTTGGCAGAGCTGGGTGCTTCGCCGAAGCGGGCCAGTACCAGTGTTGCCAAAACTGCTATCACAAATCCCGCGACGACCACCCAGCCGAGGCCGTCGCGGGCGCTGTCACCCAACCACACCACCCCGACCAGGGCAGGGGCGATCGTTTCACCGACAACCATGGCGGCCACGGTGGTTGTCACAGACCCGCGTTGTAGTGCAGAGGTGAGTAACAGGAATCCTGCGGCCCCGCCTGCTGCCGCCGCGTAAAGGGCGGGGTTTTGGTAAAACTCGATTTTGGTGGGATTGACCACGTCGATCAAACGCACCCCGATCTCCACGACACCGAATCCGCTCCCTGCGCCGAGCCCCAGAGCAAGTGCGCGCGGACGGTCACTCAATCGACCAGCTACCGCACCCGCGAAGAGTACTGCAGCGACCACGCCCAACAACGCCCAGCCGAGTCCGGCTGGGGCGCGCCGAAAGTGGCCCGGTCCAGCGGCGAGAGCGAGCACGGCCAGGCTCACGCAGACCACGCCGACGGCGGTCCACTCAGTTGGCGACAGTCGTGCCGCAAGCACCCATGCGGACACGACGCCGGTGACTGCGATCGAGGCCGCGAGCGCCGCGGCAACGACATAGATCGGTACCAAGCGCAGTGCCAGCACCTGCAGCAGAAACCCAACCCCGTCAAGACCAATGCCGGCCATGAATCGCCACTGCCGAACGGCCCGCCATAGCAGCACAGCGTCGACGCCCGATTTGCTACCGGCTTCCACCGACCGCGTCCCGGCAGCCTGCATCACCGTTGCAGCGCCATAACACACCGAGCAGCCCAAAGCGAGCAGAAAGCCGACGAGCATGCGACGACGATAGCCCCGCCGCTGTGGAGAGCACGTCGCTCGATGTTTGGGCTGGTCGAAGATGGGCAAGTCAGGTGGACGAGCGCAACGACCGTGGGCAGTCCAGCCAATATCAGGTCAGTGAACATCTGTGCGCTCCGATTCCTGCTGCATAGCGTTGTATAGCGCTGTACACCACTTGGTTCCATCTCTTATTTGAAGTCAGTGAACGGTTGTGTACTGTGTCGACTATGGCTGAACGTGGAGCCCCGCCCGAAGTCCCGCGCGGTCGTAGGTTGTTCCTACGAGCGGTGCGGCGGCTGTTCAGCCCGCTGCAGCCCGACGATTACCTGGAGATGATCAACCCGCTCTGGACGACGAAGGAGTTGCGCGGCAAGGTCGACCGGGTCGATCCGCAAGGGTCCGAAGCGGCGAGTGTTTTGATTCGCCCGGGATATGAATGGCCTGGTCACAAGCCCGGTCAGTACGTGCGCCTCGGAGTCGTTATCGACGGTGTCTACCACTGGCGGGCGTATTCGCTGACGTCGGATCCGTCGCCCGAAGACGGTTTGATCAGCGTGACGCCAAAGAAGGTGGACGGCGGTGTGGTCTCGCCGTACCTGGTGCAAAAAATCCAGCCCGGCGATCTGGTTCGGCTCGGCGAAATAGAAGGCGTGTTCACGCTGCCCGAACCGTTGCCGTCCAAGATGCTGTTCATCAGCGCCGGAAGCGGCATCACGCCGATCATGAGCATGCTGCGCAGCCTCGATCATCGTGGCGAGCTGGGCGACGTCGTGGTCATTCATTCCGCCCGCACGCGCGAACAGGTGATGTTTCTGCCGGTCCTCGAAGACCTCGACGGACGACACGAAGGAATGCGGCTTGATCTGCGACTCACATCGGAGCGGGGTCGCCTCTCGCCGGGTGACCTGGACGACGTCTGTCCGGACTGGCGCGAACGCGAAGCCTTCTGCTCCGGTCCGACTGAAATGCTCGACGCGCTGATCGAGCACTGGGAAAGCAATGGCGATCCGGATCGCCTGCATTTCGAGCGGTTCCAGCCGAAGATCGGCGGTGACGGCGCGGCTGGCGAAGGCGGCGAGGTCCACTTTCTCGACAGCGATAAGACCGCCGAATGCGATGGTGGCACATCGATTTTGGAGACGGGCGAACAAGCCGGCCTAAATCTTGCCTACGGCTGTCGAATCGGAATCTGCCACACCTGCGTTGGCACGCTGAAGTCGGGCAAGCTGCGTGACCTGCGCTCCGGTGACGTCATCGAACCTACCGGGCAGGACGTACGGATCTGTATCAACACCGCCGAAGGTGACGTCGAACTCGAACTGTGACGAAAGGAGCCACGGTGACCAGCACTCTGCAGAGCCGGGAAAGCCCGCTCGCCCACCTAGGCGAACAAGAACGGGAAAAGCTCGCCAAGGAACTCGACGCGATTCATGACGAAGTGTTCGCTGATCTTGGCGAACGCGATCGCCGGTACATCAAGATGGTCATTTCGGTACAGCGGCAAATTGTTGTCGCCGGCCGTGTGCTACTGCTGGGGTCGCGATCTAAAACCGCGTGGGTTCTCGGGACGGCGTGTCTGGGTATGGCCAAGATCCTGGAGAACATGGAGATCGGCCACAATGTGATGCACGGCCAATGGGACTGGATGAACGACCCTGATATCCACTCGTCGGTGTGGGATTGGGACACCGCATCTACCGCCGAGGCGTGGAAGCATTCGCACAACTACATCCACCACACCTACACCAATATCCTGGGCAAGGATAAAGACCTCGGCTACGAGATCATGCGGATCGATCCCAATCAGCAATGGCGCTGGGGATATTTGTTCCAGCCGCTGTACAACTTGCTGCTCACGGCGCTGTTCGAGTGGGGCGTGGCCGTCCACGACATGGACATCGAAGCCATTCGCGCCGGCGAGAAACCGTGGTCGGAGGTGCGGAAGGACCTGAAAGGAATCGGCGTAAAGGCACGCTCACAGATCATCAAGGATTACGTTGGCTGGCCGGTCATCAGTGCCGGCGCGTTTGCACTAGTGCAACTGGCCTCGCGCGGCCGGCTTGATCAGCCAGCGGAGTCGCGCATCGGCCGGCGGCTCCGCAAAATATCGAGCAAAGGCCGGGTCGGCGCCACGGCGACATTTCTCGACCGCACGTTGCCGGGCGTGGAAAGCACCTATCTGCGCACCTTGGCCGCCGACGCAGTGGCCAACATCATTCGTAACGTGTGGGCACACGCCATCATCTTCTGCGGCCATTTTCCCGATCAGACCTACACGTTCACCGAGCCGGAAGTCGAAAACGAGACGCGCGGCGACTGGTATCTGCGCCAATTGGTTGGCGCGGCCAACATCGAAGGCAGCCCGTTGTTCCACGTCATCAGCGGCAACCTGGGTTACCAAGTTGAGCATCATCTGTATCCCGACATGCCGAGCAGTCGATACTCAGAGATCGCTCCGAAAATCAAGGAGATCTGCGAGCGCTACGAACTGCCGTACAACTCCGGAAGGTTTTCGAAGCAGTGGTACACGGTGCACCGCAGCATCTTTCGATTGGCCTTCCCGGGTGGGAAGCCACGGCCGAAACCCGGCCCGTACCGCGGCGACGACCGGCACTCGGGACCAAAGGACCCGGGTGAAGGGCAGCGGTTCCGTGACCGCGTCCCGGCCGAACACCCGTCCGCCGGTCCGGAGCACGAGTCCAGCGGTGTCGAAGTGCAGCCGCCGCCACGCGGCAAGGATTGACCTGCGTTTCTGCAGATTCGGCCGTCAGACGGCGCCGTATAACTAGCAGTAGCTTTACTTCCCGCTGCGCCGCGCGGTGCTTTGCCTATGATCTGGTGATGAGCGGGAGTGGGCTGGAGACCCTGGGATCGCCCGCATTCACTGCCGAAGACGCGGCCCGGTATCGAGCGCAGGGCTGGTGGTCCGACCTCACGCTGTCGGCTGCGGTCCGCGCCAACGCGGCCCGCTCACCCTACCGGCCGGCCTATGTCGACCAACCCGGCGCGCGGCTGACTTGGCGTGAATTCGACTGTGCAGCAACCAGTGTGGCCGAGCAGCTGACCGGCATCGGAGTGTCGCGTGGCGACCGGGTAGCGGTGTGGCATGGTGACTCCGCGGCGATCCATGCGCTGTTCGTCGCGGTCGAGCGCTGCGGCGTTGGCGTCGTCGGCATTGGTGCCCGCGCCGGCATCCGCGAGGCGGCGGCGATCCTGCACAGTTCGCAGCCCAAAATCGTGATCAGCGATCAGCAGCGCAGTGGTCCGGCAGCGGAGGTGGCCGCCGATTTCGGGCTGCCATTGCTGGTCCTGGGTCAGGACGCGGGCGCGCTGCGCCTTAACACCGGTGCCGAGCCCGGGGTGCTGGCACCCGAGTCGCAACTCGGGCCCGACGACGCCTTCCTGATCAACTCCACCTCCGGCACCACAGGACAGCCCAAGTGCGTCGTGCACACCCAGAACCGTTGGTTCTACTTCCACCAGAAGGCGGTCGCCAACGGGCTACTGACGTCCGACGACATATTCTTGCCGGTGATACCAATGCCGTTCGGTTTCGGAATCTGGACCAGCCACACCACCCCGATCTACCTCGGTGCGACCGCGGTGATCCTGGACCGGTTCACGGCGAGGGCGGCCTGCGAAGCCATCGCCCGGCATGCGGTCACAGTGTTGTGCTGTGTCAGTACGCAATTGACGATGTTGATGGCCGACAACGCTTCCCGCGACTACGACCTGAGTTCGTTGCGTGTCGTCTTCGCAGGCGGCGAGGCGTTGCCGTTTCGGCCCGCCGCCGAGTTCGAAGACCTCACCGGCGCCAAGATTCTGCAGTTCTACGGCTCGAACGAGACCGGAATGCTCAGTGCTACCACGCTGGACGACTCCCGCCAACGCCGCCTGGGTACGGCCGGCCGGATCGTGGCGGAAATGTCGGTCCGGCTCTTCGAGGGCGACCGCGACGTCACCGCGACGGGGCGAGGCCAACCCGCGTGCCGAGGCCCCGCGACCAGCCTCGGCTACCTCGGCGGCACCGACCACGACGAGTTGTTCACCCGCGACGGATGGATGCGCATGGGCGATATCTGCCAAATCGACGCCGACGGCTATCTGAGCGTCACGGGCCGAACGTCGGATTTCATCCTGCGGGGCGGGAAGAACATCAGCGCCGCACAGGTTGAGGACGCCGTCACGACCCACCCTGCGATCGCGGTGGCCGCCGCGGTCGCGATGCCCGACCCGGTGTTCGGCGAAAAGGTCTGCGTCTATACCGAACTCGTCGATTCGCACACAATCGATCTGCCTGAGCTCGTCGAGCATTTGTTGACGCTGGGCGTTTCCAAGGAACTGCTCCCCGAGCGACTCATCGTGGTCGACGAACTGCCCCGATCGTCCGGCGGCAAGGTCGCCAAAGGCAAGCTTCGGGAAGACATCCGGACCAGAATGGAGGCCAATCATGAACGCACCTAACGCACGTCGAGGCGGCCTCGAGGTGTGGGCGCCATCGGTGGTCCCCCCGATCGGGGTCGAGCTGTCCAACGAGCAAGCCCTCGCCGTGGCCTTCCGCCACCTCGCCGCGATCGGCTTTGCCGAGAATATGGCCGGACATATCACCTGGCAGCCCCACGGCCAAACAGAGATGCTCGTCAATCCGTGGGGGCTGTGGTGGGCCGAACTCACCGCGTCCGACATCTGCGTGGTGGACACCGACGCGCGGGTGGCCCGTGGTCGTTGGGATGTCACGCCGGCCATTCACATTCGCACCGAATTGCATCGGGTGCGCGATGACGCCCGCGTCGTTATCCACAACCACCCGTACTACGTATGCGTGCTCGCGGCGCTGGGCAGGCTGCCCGAACTGGTGCATCAGACCGGTTCGCTGTTCCTGGACGACCTGTGCCTGGTCGACACCTACGACGGCGAAATCGACAGCGCCTCCCGCGCGGCCGAACTCGCGGCCCGCATCGGAAGCGCCAACCTCACTGTTCTGGCCAACCACGGCGTCATCGCGACCGGCCGCAATCTGCCCGAAGCCGTCTATCGGGCCGCATCGATCGAGCGGGTGTGCAAGCTGGCCTATGACATCATGCTGACCGGTCAGGAGCCGGTACAGATGAACTGGTCGGACATGGCCGGGATGCAACGATCGCTGATTGAACGGGCCGCCGACGTGTATTGGGCGGGGGCAGCCCGCATGACCATCAAAGCCGATCCCGATGTACTCACCTGAACCGCCAAAAGACGCAAAAGCACCCCAATTCTCCTCGAATTGGGTGCTTTTGCGTCTGTTCGCCCAAGGAGATTGCCGACGATGAAACCGATCGACGAGCTGGCTGCCAACCTGAGCTTCACCACCGCCAAGACCGGCGCGGAGCGTTCGGTCACGTTTCTGCCGGACCCACCGCGAGCGCGACGCCGCTACACGGTGATTTCGGCCGACGATCACATCGTCGAACCTCCGGACACGTTCACCGGACGCGTGCCGCGAAAGTTCGCTGACCGTGCGCCGAAAGTCGTGGACACCCAGCAGGGCGGACAGACGTGGGTCTATGACGGTCAGGAATTGCCCAATGTCGGTTTCAACGCCGTGGTCGGGCGACCCGTTTCCGAGTACGGGTTCGAGCCGGTTCGGTTCGACGAAATGCGCAAGGGAGCATGGGATATTCATGCGCGCGTCAAGGACATGGATCTCAACGGCATATACGCGTCACTCAACTTCCCGTCCTTTCTGCCGGGCTTCGCCGGCCAACGGCTGCAACAGTTGACCAAGGATCGCGACCTGGCGTTGGCTTCGGTGCGCGCATGGAACGACTGGCATCTCGAGGTGTGGGCAGGTTCGTATCCAGGCCGGATCATTCCGTGCCAACTGCCTTGGCTGCTTGACCCCGAGGCCGGCGCAAAGATGATCTACGAGAACGCCGAGCGTGGGTTTCACGCGATCACGTTCAGCGAGAACCCGGTGATGCTCGGACTGCCGAGTATTCACTCAGGTCATTGGGACCCGATGATGGCAGCGTGCGCGGAGACCGGCACCGTGGTGAATCTCCACATCGGATCTTCCGGTTCCTCGCCGTCCACCACCGAGGACGCGCCGCCGGACGTACAGGGTGTGTTGTTCTTCGCCTACGCCATTTCGGCGGCGGTCGACTGGCTGTACTCCGGTCTGCCCAGCAGGTTTCCTGATCTCAAGATCTGTCTGTCGGAAGGCGGAATCGGCTGGGTCGCCGGACTGCTCGACCGGCTCGACCACATGCTGAGCTATCACGCGATGTACGGCACCTGGCAGGCGCTGGGTGAGAGTTTGACTCCCGCAGAGGTGTTCACGCGCAACTTCTGGTTCTGCGCAGTCGAGGACAAGTCGTCGTTCGTACAGCGGGACCGGATCGGCGTGGACAACATCATGCTGGAAGCGGACTACCCGCACTGCGACTCGACCTGGCCTCACACCCAGGAAACGATCCATGAACAGGTCGGCGACCTGCCGCAGGAAGCGATTCGCAAGTTCACCTGGGAGAACGCTTCGCGCCTGTACCGCCACCCGGTGCCGGTGGAAATACAACGGGATCCAGAGGCATTCTGACAGCTGCGAGGCAGAGCTGGATCGGTAATGTGCGGTGAGGAGCAAGGTGACGACGGCCAAGGTTGATTTCAGCTCGGTTCAGTGGGGCTCGGTGGAGTGGACGAACCTGGTTACCCTGTACCTGCGCGCGTACGAAAGCCGTTCGCCGCATCCGATTCTGGGTGACCAGGCGGCGGCCGAGGCGGTCGAGCGCATCGACTACGACTTCAAGCGGATAAAACGGTCCTCGGTCCCGGCGTCGAACCAGTATCTGGTCGTACTGCGCGCCAAGCAGCTCGACGACTGGTGCGCGGATTTCCTTGCCCGTCACCCCGACGCCGTTGTCCTGCATCTCGGGTGCGGCTTCGACGGGCGCGCGTACCGCCTCCACCCACCGCCGACCGTGCTTTGGTTCGACCTCGATCAGCCGAGCGTCGTCGAATTGCGCCGCCGGTTGTACACCGAAACCGATCACTACCGGATGCTCGGCTCGTCGGTGACCGATCCACAGTGGCTGGACGGCATTCCGACCGGACGCCCGACGCTTGTCGTGGCCGAGGGGCTGCTGATGTACCTGCCTGAGCGCGAAGTTCGCCAGTTGCTTGATCGCCTGATCGCCCGATTCGACCACGGCGAGCTGCTTTTCGACACGATTTCACCACTGGGGCCGCCAATGTCGAAAGTTTTCACGAATGGCATCGTCAAATGGGGCATTCGCGATGCCCGCGCTATGCAGGCATGGAATCCAGCGCTGCGGTTCCGCGAGCAGATGTCCGTGTTCGCCGGATACGAGAAGATCGGATCGACTCCCATGCGGTGGATCTACAAGCTGCTGTCGATGCTGCCGATCGGCGCCTACGACGTGCTGAATCGCTTCGAATTCGCCGTGGCGGCTTAGTGGATCAGGCTTGCCAGCTTGTTGGCCGGCGCTTGGTTGAGATAGCCAGTGGCGGCTGGGCCCCCGGAGCGGCCGAGATCACCGACGCTCATGCGGAGCGGCCGAGATCACCGACGCTCATGCTAGCAACCCCGGCTGGGTATCGTCGTCAGCGTGAAACGCCCCAACTTCCTGGTGATAGTGGCAGACGACCTCGGATTTTCCGACATCGGCGCGTTCGGCGCCGAGATCAATACGCCGAACCTGGACCGCTTGGCCTATGCGGGATGCCGCTTCACCGATTTTCATTCGGCGCCGGCATGCTCGCCCACCCGGGCGATGCTGCTGACCGGAACCGACCACCACGTCGCCGGCATCGGAACTATGCTCGAGGTCGCCACCCCCGGATTCGCCGGCGCGCCAGGCTATGAAGGCTATCTGAACGACCGCGTCGTCGCCTTGCCCGAGTTACTGCGCGACGCAGGCTATGTGACGTTGATGTCGGGCAAATGGCATCTCGGAGACACGATCGAGACATCGCCGTGGGCACGCGGATTCGAGCGTTCGTTCGCCCTGCTGCCGGCCGGCGCCAGCCACTACGGCGGCGCAAAAGCTGGCGGATTCTCCCCGGTGCCAACGCTTTACACCGAGGATGACCGGTTCGTCACCGTCGGCGACGACTTCTACTCATCGGACTCCTACACCGATACTTTGTTGCGTTACTTGCGTGAACGCTCCGAAGATGACGACCGACCGTTCTTCGCCTACCTGCCCTTCCAGGCGCCGCACTGGCCGCTGCAAGCTCCGCAAGAATCCATCGCGTCATATCACGGCCGCTACGACGCGGGACCCGACGCCTTGCGAGAGGCACGTTTGGCCGCACTCACGCGGCTCGGATTGTGCGAGCCCGATGTCAGACCGCATCCCGTCGTGGCCGACGGCGCTCCCGAGTGGGCCGACATGACGGCCGACGAACGCGCCCGCTCGGCCCGAAGCATGGAGGTCTACGCCGCCATGGTGGAACGCATGGATTGGAACATCGGGCGGGTGACCGCTTACCTTGCCGAGACGGGCGAACTTGACGACACGGTCGTAATCTTCTTGTCCGACAACGGCGCAGAGGGAGCGATCGTCGAAGCGATGCCGCTTCGTGGTGCCCAGATCGCCGCCCAGATCGAAAAGCATTGCGACAACAGCCTGGACAACCTCGGCGGCCCCACCTCCTACATCTGGTACGGCCCGCGCTGGGCACAAGCTGCGACTGCGCCCTCGCGGCTGCACAAGGCGTTCACCACCGAAGGTGGCATCCGCGTGGTGGGCTTCGTCACCTGGCCAGGTTTTGAGCGGCAGCAGCAGATCGGGACCGCGTTCGCGACCGTCATGGACATCGCCCCTACCGTGCTGGAATTGGCGGGCACCCGACACCCCGGGACGGCTTACCGCGGCCGCGAGGTGGCGCCGATGCGTGGCCGCTCACTGGTGCCCTACCTGTCGGGGAACAAAGATGCGGTACACGATGCCGAGACCGGCACGGGCTGGGAATTGTTCGGCAGGCGCGCTATTCGGCAGGGCGACTGGAAGGCGCTGTATCTGCCGCCGCCGTACGGAACGGGGGCCTGGCAGCTCTACGACCTCGGCCGTGACCCGGGCGAGACCGGCGATCTGGCCGCCGCCGAACCCGACAAGCTGGCCGGCCTCCTGGAGCTGTGGGACCGCTACGTCGAGGAGAACGGCGTCATCCTGAACCCCGTTTCGGTTTACGAACTCGACCTGCCGGATTTCTCGTGACACCTTATGCCACAACAGAGTTCGACGGTGAGATTCCGCTGGTTGCCGAATCCGGCCGGGTGCCCCGTATGCTGAGCGCTGATGGCTGACACAACGACGTGCGCGATTATCGGCGGCGGCCCGGCCGGGATGGTCCTCGGGCTGCTGCTGGCCCGGGCTGGTGTCGAGGTCACGCTGCTGGAGAAGCACGGCGACTTCCTGCGCGACTTTCGTGGTGACACGGTGCATCCGACGACGATGCGGCTGCTCGACGAACTCGGCTTGTGGGAGCGCTTCGCGGCTTTGCCCCACACCGAAGTTCACAAGGCGACATTTGAAGCCGACGGCCGCTCGGTGACCTATGTCGACTTCCGACGGCTCGGGCGTTTCGGCCAACCCCACCCATTTGTCGCAATGGTGCCGCAATGGGACCTGCTGAACCTGCTCGCCGAGGCCGCCGAAGCCGAGCCCACCTTCACGTTGCGGATGAACAGCGAGGTCACCGGCCTATTGCGGGAGGCTGGCGAGGTTACCGGTGTGCGCTACAGGGGACCCGAAGGCGCCGGCGAGTTGAAAGCCGAGCTGACCGTTGCGTGCGACGGCCGGTGGTCGATAGCTCGACACGAAGCCGGATTGAAGACCCATGAATACCCGGCCAACTTCGACGTGTGGTGGTTCAGGTTGCCGCATGAGGAAGACACTGAGTTCTCCTTCTTGCCTCGGGTCGGCCCGGGCAAGGCTTTGGGCGTGATCCCGCGCGAACGCTATTACCAGATCGCCTATCTCGGTCCCAAGGGCACCGACGGCGAACTGCGTGGACGCGGCATCGAGGCTTTCCGGCGTGACGTCGGCGCGTTACTGCCCGACATGACCCAGTCGGTGGCAGCACTGACGTCCATGGACGACGTGAAGCATCTCGACGTTCGGGTAGATCGGCTGCGTCGCTGGCACACCGGCGGGCTGCTGTGTATTGGCGACGCCGCCCACGCGATGTCGCCACTGGGCGGCGTCGGCATCAACCTGGCTGTCCAAGACGCCGTCGCGGCGGCAACCATATTGGCCGAACCGCTGCGCCGGCACGAGGTCACCGATCGCGATCTGGCGGCGGTCCGCCGACGCCGGCTATTTCCCACGGCCGTAACCCAAGCGGTGCAACGCGTGCTCCAGCGGGGCCTGCTCGGGCCACTCCTGCGGGGAGCGGACCCCACCCCTCCAACGGCCCTTCTAGGGCTGGTGGAACGGCTGCCTTGGCTGTCGTTTGTGCCTGCCTATTTCATCGGCGTCGGGGTTCGGCCTGAGCGTGCCCCCGCATTCGCGCGTCGTTAACCCGGCGGCTGCTAGCGTTCACCTCGTGGCTGGACAAGACTCTCCGCTGCGGATCGGCGTTTTAGGTGCGGCGCGCATTGCACCAATGGCGCTGATCAACCCGGCCAAAGAAAACACCGAAGCCGTAGTGACGGCAGTGGCTGCACGGGACGTGTCGCGTGCCCAGGCCTTTGCCGCCAAACACGGTGTTGACCGGGTGCACGATAGCTACGACGCACTGATCGGCGACCCCGAACTCGATGCCGTCTACATTCCGCTGCCGAATGGCTTGCACGGCAAATGGACTCGAGCCGCACTGGCGGCCGGAAAGCATGTGCTGTGTGAGAAGCCGTTCACCGCAAACGCTGCCGAAGCGCGCGAGATCGCGGAACTGGCCGCCGCGGCGTCGGATCGCGTCGTGATGGAGGCGTTTCACTACCGCTACCACCCGCTGACTCTGCGCATTGAGGAGATCATTGCGTCGGGCGAGCTGGGGGAGCTACGACGGGTGGAGGCGGCCCTGTGCTTCCCGCTTCCGCGGTTCTCCGACATCCGCTACAACTATTCGCTCGCCGGTGGGGCAACCATGGATGCGGGCTGCTATGCGGTCCACATGGTCCGTACTTTCGGCGGTCCGACCCCGGAAGTCGTTTCGGCGCAGCCGAAATTACGCGATCCTCAGGTCGATCGGGCCATGACTGCCGAAGTGCGGTTCACCGGCGGGCACACCGGCCAGGTCCGCTGTTCGATGTGGTCGAAGCGCCTATTGCAAATCAGCGCGAACGTCGTCGGCGAACACGGTGAATTGCGTGTTCTCAACCCGGTTATGCCACAGTTGTACCATCGGCTCGTGGTCCGGTCACGGGACGGCAAACGTGTCGAGCGATTCCCGCGCCGCGCCTCCTACGCGTATCAGCTCGACGCTTTCGCCGCCGCTGTGCTGCGCGGCGAGCCGGTGCAGACGACACCGCAGGACGCGATCGAGAACATGACCGTCATCGACGCCATCTACGATGCGGCCGGTCTCCCGCTGCGCAAGCCGAGCTGAACGTCAGTGAGCGACTTCGGATAATAATCGGCGTGCCGCGTCGACACACGGGCGGAGACGATCGATGGGGCTGACTCCGGCCGTTGCCAGTGACCTTTGCGGAATCTCGAGTTCGAGCACGATGTCGGCGGGCAACGCGGAGAGAATGTCGCGCAGCGGTAGTTCGCCCTGACCGGGAATCATGCGTTCATACATGGCTTCTTCCATGTAGTTGTCGATGCGTGGCTGCAGGGTTGTGTCGTTGAGCTGGGCGTAGCCGATGTAGTCGGGATTCAGCGCTGCCACGTCGGCGGCCGTGGATCCAGACCGCATCAGGTGCATGGTGTCGATCAACAGCCGGAAGTCCGGTCTCCCAACATGTTCCAAGGCCATTAGTGCGGTGGGCAGATCGCCCACCGTCAGGCCGGGCACGGGTTCGACGACGGTCTGGATGCCACGTTGGGCGGCAAGTTCGGTCAGGGCGGCGAACTGGGCGAACGTGCGACCGAGATCGGGGTCCAGGCTCACGGCGTTTATCCGGGGAACGCCAAGATCCGCCAATGCATCGAGATCCGCGCGGTAGGCGTGCATCTCACCGCCCGGCAGCACCAAAAACCCGTCTCCGAGCGTGATAGTGACGTCGCGATCGTCCATCGCGGCGAGCAAGTCCCTCCGCAGTGCGGCGTCGTCCCTGAGCGAGTACGGCGGATAACCCAGCGGCACCAGCGGCACTCCCTGCACAACAGTCGAGATGTGCCGGCAGTCAAGGTCTGCAGCGAGATGGACGAACTCTATTGGCGGAAGCGCGAATACGCTCAGAAAGCCGATGGCGAGCGTCTTCATTCAGGCTGGCTCGCCAGTCGGGCCAATTCGTCTGCTGCCGGTGCTGTTTGGGTGGTCAGCGCAATCTGTCCAGATGTGACCGCTTCTTGGATGGTCGGTGCTTCCAGGACGAGATCGTCGCGGACGAAGGCGACGTGGGCGTGCAGGTGCTCGGCGGTAAATGACGCCCACGCCGCGGCCGACGCCGGGTCCATGGTCAGATGCACTTCGAAGTAATCTGCGGTCAATGGCTTGGGCGGGTCCACGCGGATCAGCGCCAGCTGCATCGTCTCGGGGCCCAGTCTGTAGAGGGTGGTCCGGGCAAGATCACAGGTGGCCAGAACGTCGGTCGGCGCGACGGGGAGGTTCGGATTTGTCGCCGGGCAGTTGTCGGGCGTGGTCATCTTCGAGCTCTGCACCGGCCGCACCGGTAGCGGCCGAATCCCCGCCGCGGGCGCCACCGATTGAGTCGTCGTTGTCGCCGGCGGCGGTGCGGCAGTGGCCTTCGTGGACGAGGCGGTCGGTGCGGCTGGGTGGCGAGTCGAATGACAGTCGCACAGCAACGAGGCGAGCACAACGGCGGCCGTCAATGCCTTACCCGCACGACGAACCGTCCTGTGGGTTTGGCTTACGCTCACCGCCCCGCCTCCTGTCCAGCCTTTCTCTCGCACAACTCAGCCCAAGGTAGATGACCGTGGCTATCGGTCACGAAGCGCGAAGCGGCGTGTCGTGCGGGGATTTTCATGTATCGACCAGCGAAAAAGCATTGTCTCGTGGCGGGTGGATCGCTGACAGCCCGAAAAGCATTGGCAAGCAATGGGTCTAGAGGCAACAGCATGTTCCGCTGGCCGCGGCCGCACGATTGTCACCCGCGACGTCGCGTCGGGCCGCCAATCACCCTTTACTCACACTACGAATATAGAGTAGTGTTCTGATTCCAGGTATCGGATTTGAAAGACCAGAGCCAGGAAAGTCCACCTCTCATGGCCCAGCACACCGCCGCCGCGTCGCAGCGACGGAAGCCCAATCCTGCGGAGCGCCGCCGGGACCTGTGTGATGCGGCGATTCAGCTGTTGGCTGACGATGGGGCCAAGGGCTTGAGCCATTTGAAGGTCGACCGCAAGGCAACCGTGCCCGCCGGCACCACCTCGTTCTACTTTCGCACCCGCTCGGCGCTGCTGCGCGCCGTCGCGGAGCGGTTGGCCGAGCTGGATCTGGCGAGCCTGCAGTCCGTTGTCGACAGCGCCGACGGCCGGGGCGACAATCCCACGCCGTCGCGGTTGTCCCAAGTGGTGATACAAGCCGGGACCGAGCCGCAGTTGTCCCGCACCAAGGCCAGGTACGAGCTGACAATGCAGGCCACGCGCGACCCGGCGCTGGCCGCGATCATGCAACAGGCCACCGACGGGTTCACCAAGCTGCATCGGGAGATCCTCGTGCAGTTGATGCCGCACGGCGCGCAGCTGGAATCGGCCGTGGTGGAGGATCTGAGCAACGTCACGCTTACCTTCATCAACGGGCTGCTGCAGAGGGTCGCCCACGGCGACCGGATTGTCGACAGTGCCGAACAGCTGGACGGGATATTGGCGGCGATCGCTACCGGCATTCTGAAGAGTCCGAACAAGGGGCGGCTAACCCAGGCTGGTCGACTGCGTCCGGCGCGGCGGCGCCAGGCGGCATCCCGGGCGTCCGGCTGACATGCGCGGATTGGCGAGGGATGGGTGTCGGGATTCGCAGCTCCGTGGATCTTGCCAGAGCATCGGCTATATGGTTCTCTACGCAAATAGAGTATGCCGACGCTTGCCCGTCCGTGGGTCCTTTTCAGTCCCGATCCGTTCAGATTGCGCGAATCCACTGCGGAGTCGGCGTCCGGAAATGGCCTTCGTAGGAGGGGTTTCGTGACGACGAGTACTGACAGCGACGTCCGTTTCGACCCCTACGATGTCTCGCTCATCGCCGATCCGTACCCGACGTTCGCGCGGCTGCGTAACGAGGCGCCGCTCTACTACAACGCCGAATACGACTTCTTCGCGGTTAGCCGGTTCGCCGATGTCAACAAGGTGCTGGTCGACCATGGCACGTTCAGTTCCGCTCGGGGCGTAATCCTGGAATTGATCAAGGCCAACCTCGAGATCCCTTCGGGAATGGTCATCTTCGAGGACCCGCCGATCCACGACGTGCACCGCAAGCTGCTGTCACGGATGTTCACGCCACGCAAAATCAGCGCGCTGGAGCCGATGATCCGCGAGTTCTGCGCTCAGGCACTCGATCCGCTCGTGGAATCGGGACGGTTCGACTTCGTCGCCGACCTGGGAGCGCAGATGCCGATGAAAGTCATCAGCGCGCTGCTCGGCATCCCCGCGGACGACCAGGAGTACATCCGCGACCGCGCCAACGCCCAGGTGCGCACCGAGGCGGGTAAGCCCATGCAGGCGACCGAGAAGGGCCTGTCGGTCGGTGAGCAGTTCGCGGCGTACCTCGACTGGCGCGTGGAGAATCCGTCCGACGACATCATGACCGAGTTGCTCAACGTCGAGTTCGCGGACGAGACCGGCACCATTCGACGGCTGACTCGCGACGAAATACTGGTATACCTCAACGTCGTCGCCGGTGCCGGCAACGAGACGACCACACGACTGATCGGTTGGGCGGGAAAGGTTCTCGCCGAGCATCCCGATCAGCGTCGCGATCTCGTCGCAAACCCGGGACTGATCCCGCAGGCAATCGAGGAGCTGTTGCGTTACGAGCCACCGGCACCTCACGCGTCACGGTATGTGACCGGAGACGTGACTTTCTACGACAAGACGGTGCCGGAAGGAAGCGTGATGATGACTCTCATTGGCTCAGCGTGCCGCGACGAGCGCCAATTCGGGCCTGATGCCGGCAAGTTCGACATTCACCGGGCCGCTCGGCCGCACCTGGCCTTCAGCGTCGGCACGCACTTTTGTCTGGGGTCAGCGCTGGCGCGACTGGAAGGCCGGGTGGCCTTGGAGGAAATCCTCAAACGGTTCCCCGACTGGGAGGTCGATCTGACCAATGCCAAGCTCAGCCCGACATCGACGGTGCGGGGCTGGGAAACGATGCCGGCGGTGGCGGCGTGATGGCCGGTCGAGTTGAGGGGAAGGTCGCGTTCATCAGCGGCGCCGCCCGCGGGCAGGGCCGCAGTCATGCGGTGCGCTTGGCGCAGGAGGGTGCCGACATCATCGCGATCGACATCTGCGGCCCGATCGAGAACATGGCCTACCCGTCGTCGACACCTGAAGATCTCGCCGAAACCGCTGACTTGGTCAAGGCTCTTGACCGGCGCATCGTCACCGCGGAAGTCGACGTGCGTGATTACGACGCACTCAAGGCCGCGGTGGACAGCGGCGTGGAACAACTCGGCCGACTCGACATTATCGTCGCGAATGCGGGCATCGGCACCTTCGGCAACAAACTGCACAAGATTCCGGAGAAGATCTGGCAGGACATGATCGACGTCAACCTGTCAGGCGTGTGGAAGACTGTGAAAGCCGGTGTGCCGCATATCATCGCCGGCGGATGCGGCGGCTCCATCGTGCTGACCGGCTCGGTCGGCTCACACAAGGCGCTTGCCTACACCGGCCACTACATCGCCGCCAAACACGGCGTGATGGGAGTGATGCGCAGCTTCGCCGTCGAGCTGGGCCAGCACAGGATTCGGGTGAACTCGGTGCACCCCAGCCAGGTCAACACACCCATGACCATGAACGACGTGACGTACCGCCTGTTTCGGCCGGACCTGGAGAATCCCGGGCCGGACGACTTCGCACCGTTCTCACAAATGACGCATACCCTACCGGTGCCCTGGGTGGAAGCCGTCGACATCAGCAATGCCGTCTTGTTCCTCGCCTCTGACGAATCTCGTTATATCACTGGCGTTTCGCTGCCCGTCGATGCGGGCGCTTTACTCAAGTAGGGAGACAACCGATGCCCGAGTACGACTACGAAGAGATGAAGAAGGAAGCCGAGCAGTACATCAAGTTCGAAAAGGACGTCAAGAACAGGATCGCTTACATCACCTTCGACCGTCCCGACGCACAGAACTCCACCACGTTGGGGATGCGGCAGAACTACGCCGATTTGATCCACAAGTGCAACGTGGACGACGACGTCAAGGTCGTGGTAATCCGCGGTGAGGGCAAGGATTTCGGTAGCGGCGGAGACTTGCCCGAGCAGCGGGGGATGCTGGAGAACCCGGGCATGCCACTGCTTCACGAGGTCGCCATCAACGATGACGACGTCAAGTACCCACCGGGCGGATCGTACCGCTATCTGTCCACCGTCACCGACTTCTACGCCAAGGCGCGCGCCGGAAACCGTCCGCTGCAAGAGCTTAGGAAGATCAGCATCATCGAGGCCAAGGGCTACTGCTACGGATGGCACTTCTATCAGGCCGGCGACGCCGATCTGGTGATTTCCTCGGACGACGCACTTTTCGGGCATCCGGCCTTCCGCTACGTGGGCTGGGGGCCACGGCTGTGGTGGTGGGCGGAGACGATGGGCCTGCGGAAGTTTTCCGAAATGCTCTTCACCGGCCGGCCGTTCAGCGCCAAGGAAATGTATGAGTGCGGCTTTGTCAACAGTGTGGTGCCTCGCGAGAAATTGGAAGAAGAGACACTGAAGTACGCGATGGCGTGTTCGCGCTCGCGCCCGACGGACACGGTCGCGGTGCAGAAGACCTTCTTGGAGTTGTACAAGCAGCACAAGGGTGAATACTTCGGCAGTCTGCTCACCGGCATGGTCGAGGGAATGCTGCCGATGATCGCCAACGACCAGGAGAACGAAGTCGACCTCACCGAGGGCACTTTCAGCAAGGGCCTCAACAATGTGGTGAAAGACAACGATCTGAACTTCCCGCCGGAGTGGCGCCTGAGTCGCTCCGGGCGAAAGAAGCCGTGATTTCGGCATGCCGGCGCTGGCTGGTATCAGGGTCGTCGAGTTAGCCGAGACTGTCGCGGGGGAGTACTGCGGAAAGCTGCTGGCCGACTTCGGCGCCGAAGTGATCAAGGTTGAGGCGCCGGGGCGCGGCAGCCCGACTCGGAGGATGGCGCCGATCGTCGTTGACGGAATCGACGGCAGCGCGCTGTTTGCCTACTTGAATACGAACAAGCAATCGGTGGAGCTGGACGCTGGCGCGGCGGAACTGAGTCAGCTCATCGGCACGGCCGACGCGGTTATCGAAGACCGTGCGACGGGCTGGGCTGACCGGCACCCGGATGTGGTTTTCTGCTCGATCACTCCGTTTGGTCAGGAGGCGGCCGCGGAGTTCGATAATGCCAAGAGCATCAACGTTTTCCATGCCAGCGGATGGGGTTACCACACGCCCAGCCATGCCGACCCGGTCCAGCCACCGCTCTATGGACCCGGCCGATTTCTCGCAGACTACGAAGCGGGACTCGAGGCGGCGCTGTGCGTAGCGTCAGCGCTGTTCGTGCGTCTGCACACCGGAGCCGGCGAGTCCATCGACATTTCACAGCACGCGGTGCTGGTCTCCCGCGCCGATTGCATATTGGGCCGCTTCATCACCGGCGAGGTTCCCGCGCACGGCACTCGCGACGACTACGACCAGCAGGGCCCGGCAGCCTTTTTCGCCTGCGCCGACGGCTTTGTCTACCTGTACATGACCAGCCGAGCGCACTGGCTGGGCGTCAAGGCGCTGCTGGGTCACCCGGAATGGCTCGACGCCTTCGACGACGATTGGCTGGAGTTCTCCGTCACGGCGGAGAAGGTTGTGGCGTTTCAGCGTGGATTCGCGGAGTGGGTCCGCGGCTTGCCCAAGGAGGTTGCAGCCGAGCAAGCGCAGCGGCTGCACGTGCCGCTGGTGCCGGTCAACGACGCCGCAGACCTGCATGACTCGCCGCAATACCGACACCGTGGCTTTTTCCGCGACGTGCGCCACCCGTTGCTGGGTACCGCCGCGTATCCCACGGTCCCGTATGCGTTGAGCGCGTCCCCGTCGGAAATCGCCTTCGCTGCACCCACTCTCGGTCAGCACACCGCAGCTGTATTGGGCCGGCTCAGCGTACTGCGCACGGCGCCGGCGGTGAAGTCGCCACAACTGAAGGCGCCGAAGAACCGGCGCGGGGGTCCGTTGGAAGGAGTGCGCGTCGTCGAGCTCACCAAGGTGTGGGCCGGACCGTACGCGGGAAAGTTGCTGGCGCTGCTGGGCGCTGAGGTGATCAAGGTTGAGACGCCAACGGCCCCAGAGGAGATGCGCGCCTACGGCGGCACCGACATCAATCACGCGCCGTTCTTCCTGAGCATCAACCCTGAAATCCTCAGTGTCGACCTCGATATCAAGTCCGCTCAGGGTATGGCGCGGCTACGCGAGCTGATCGCCCGCAGTGACATCGTCATCAACAACCTCCGTCCGGGCGCAATGGAACGGCAAGGCTTGGGTTATGAACAGCTGAAGGCGCTTAAGCCGGACATCATCTCAGTGTCGATCAAGATGTGGGGCAACGACGGGCCGCTGGGGCATCAGACCGGCTATGCGCCGTGTTTCGCCGCGCTGGCCGGGCTGGCTGCACTGGTCGGCTACCCCGGCGGCACGCCTCTTGGGGCCAGCATGCGTTACGGGGATTCCACGGTTGGCGCAGCAGCTGCCTTTGCCGCAGTGGTGGCGCTGTTGCATCGCGAGCTCAGCGGCGCAGGGCAATTCGTGGACGTCTCGGCCGTCGAAACCCTCTCCTCGATGATCGGCGACTGCCTGCTGGAGCAGGGTTTGACCGAAGGCCCCTTCGAGCCCAACGGGAATAGCCATCCCGACCTGTGCCCGCATGGCTGCTACCCCTGCCTGGGCAATTCCTGGATCAGCCTGGCCGTCGCCAATGACGATGAATGGCAAAGGATGTGCGAGGTGCTGGATGCGGCGCCGCTGGCCGTGCGCTACCGGACAATGGGCGACCGGCGCGCTGACAATGAGACAGTCGACGCCGAGCTTGCGCGTCTGACCCGACATCATGACGCCGAACAGCTTGCGCACCGTCTACGGATCGCCGGGGTGCCGGCGACCAAGAGCGCCACCGCTGTGGATGTGATCAGCGATCAACGGCTTTGGGACCGCGGTCTGTATCGCTTCGTCTCCGATCACCGCGAAGGGCAGCGTCCGATACTGGGACCGTCTTGGCGAATGGCCCGCGCCGCGGCCCGGATCGAGCGCGGTGCACCCGACCTGGGCGAAGACACCGATTATGTTCTCCACGAGATTCTGCGCGTCGCATCGGGAACTGGAGCCCGGACATGACGCCTAGCCTGGCCGACACCGTGGCTCTGGTGACCGGCGCCAGCAGTGGCATCGGTGCGGCGACAGCCAAGGCGCTGGCCGCCCAGGGTGCCGCGGTGGCACTGTTGGCCCGGCGGGCTGATCGATTGCGGGATCTGCGGGTCGAGATCGAATCAGCCGGGGGCACTGCGCTTGTCGCTCCGGCTGACGTCACCGATGCCGGACAGGTATCGGCAGCCGTGCAGCAGACGGTCACGAAGTTGGGGCGCCTCGACATTGTGGTGAACAACGCCGGGTCGATGCAGTCCGGCCCCGCGGTCGAGGCGGACCTGCAGGACTGGGATGACATGGTGGCGGTCAATGTGCAGGGAGTTCTGTACGTCACCCGCGCCACGCTTCCGCACTTGATTGACGCGGCCGCCGATTCACCGCGCGGGGTAGCCGATTTGGTCACCATCAGCTCGACCGGGGGATGGGTGGCCCGGCCCGGCACCGCCGTGTATTCACTGACCAAATTCGGGGTGAACGCCTTCAGTGAGGGGATCCGCCAGGAGGTGCTGGGGAAGCGGGTGCGTGTCGGCGTGGTGGGGCCGGGAACCGTCGACACCGAGATCTTTGATCACCTGTCGACACCGTCGCGGGAGGCCTTCGAGCGCCAAACCGGCGACATGGTCAAGTTACGTCCGGAGGATATCGCTGACGCGGTGCTCTACATGGTGACGCGCGACCGTCGGGTGGCGGTCAACCACATGTTGGTACGTGCGGCCGAGCAGACCTGGTGATGCATGCACGCGCAGACTGACCGTTGGGTCGCCGGCGACCAGTTCGGGCAGGCGATTCCGGCTGACCCCGACGCGTTGCGCAGCGGTGGCTCACGGTTTCTCACCGATGCTTTTCGGGTGTCGGGTGTGCTCGCAGCGGACAACGCCGTCACCAGAATCAGGCATTTCCGCGAGATCGGCGGCGGCAGCACTGGACGCAAAGTTGTTCTGTCAGTCGACTACGACCGACCTCAGCCGGGCCTGCACCCCGAGTTGTTCGTCAAGTTCTCCCGCGATTTCGACAACCCGATGCGCGACCGCGGAAAGACGCAGATGGAGCCGGAAGTGCGTTTCGCTGCCCTGTCCCGCGCCCCCGGCTTCCCCATCGCGGTCCCTGCCGTGCTGTTCGGGGACTATCACCGCCGGACCGGGACGGGTCTGTTGATCACCGAGCGAATCAGGTTCGGCGCTAATGCAATCGAGCGTCAATACCACAAATGCCTCGATTACGAGATGCCCGAACCTCTCGAGCACTATCATGCGCTGCTCACCGCCGTGGCCCGCCTGGCCGGCTGGCATCGGTCCGGGCGCCTGCCGGTCAACTTGACCGCTCACTTCCCGCTGGACGTACAGGCTGCGACGGTGGGAGAGCGGGTGCCGATCAGCATGGATAAGTTGAACCGACGACTGACTCAACTGGCCGAATTCGCCAAAACCCATCGCGGGCTGCTGCCCGCCAACGTTGATTCGGTTTTCCTGTCCCGCCTGCGCGCCGAGGCGCCACGGCTGGCGGAGCACGAGGCCTTCATCGTGCGCCATCTTGCCGCCGATGATGACTATGTCGCGCTGTGCCATTGGAACGCCAACGTCGATAACGCCTGGTTCTGGCGCGACACCGACGACGTGCTGCGCTGCGGCCTGATGGATTGGGGATGCGTCAGCCAAATGAATATGGGCATGGCCATCTGGGGAGCCATGTCCGGCGCGGAGACCGACCTGTGGGAACAGCATCTCGACGAATTGCTGGATTTGTTCGTCGGCGAGGTTCGTCGTTGCGGCGGCCCGGATCTCGACGCGAGCCGGCTAGCCCGGCAAACTTTGCTCTACGCGGCTTCGATGGGCGTAGCGTGGCTGCTGGATGTACCCGCGTTGTTCCGCAGGCGATTCGGCGCCGCGGCGCCGAGCAGCCGCAACGATCTACGCATCAAAGATGACGAAAGCGTGCGTGCGCCGTTGCAGATGTTGTCAAACGTGTTGAACCTGTGGGAAAGACATCGCGTAGGGGACTTACTCGATGCGGCTATTGCCGAGAGCGTGCCCGAGGGTGACGAAGGACGACGGGTCGGCTAGCCTGCTCCTCCCGGAGAGCACGGCTGGCTCTCTGTAATCCCTTGTGTCACTGTGGTTTCAGTTTTCCCAACGCGGCGATTCTTGTCGGTGGTCGTTCGTAAACTTTGGGGCATGGGTGCGAGCAGTCGCGAAGAGATCGTCGAGGTCTTCGACGCGCTCGACGCCGACGCTGAACGCCTGTGCGAGTTGTCCTTTGACGTGTTGACCACCCCAGAGCGATTGCGGGCATTAGAGCGCCTAGAGCGGGTGACCCGCCGGC
>NZ_JCALDF010000035.1:0-51016 GCF_059812725.1 Mycobacterium sp. NGS41 | reverse complement strand
ACGATGATCGGGTGCCCGAAACCGGCCCCGAAACCGTCAACCCGGATCTGCTGATCGACTTCAGAGACGTTGCGCTGCGCCGCGGTGGCCGCGTTCTGGTCGGGCCCGTCGACTGGAGCGTCGAACTCGACGAACGGTGGGTGATCATCGGCCCCAACGGGGCGGGAAAAACGTCGCTGCTGCGCATCGCCGCGGCCACCGAACACCCGTCGTCGGGTGTGGCCTACGTGCTCGGTGAGCGCCTTGGCCGCGTCGACGTCTCCGAGCTGCGCGCCCGGATCGGGCTCAGCTCGTCGGCGCTGGCGCAACGGGTGCCCGATCACGAGCTGGTCCGCGACCTGGTCGTCTCGGCCGGCTACGCGGTGCTGGGCCGGTGGCGGGAGCGCTACGACGACGTCGACTACCGCCGGGCGGTCGACATGCTGGAGAGCCTGGGCGCCGAGCACCTGGCCGACCGTACCTACGGGACCCTGTCGGAAGGCGAGCGCAAACGGGTGCTTATCGCCCGGGCCCTGATGACCGACCCCGAACTGCTGCTGCTCGACGAGCCGGCCGCGGGCCTGGACCTCGGCGGCCGCGAAGAGCTGGTGGCGCGATTGACCGACCTGGCCGCTGACCCGGACGCACCCGCGCTGGTGCTGGTCACCCACCATGTGGAGGAGGTGCCGCCCGGCTTCAGCCACTGCATGCTGCTGTCGGAGGCTCAGGTCGTTGCCGCCGGTCTGCTGCCCGACGTGCTGACCGCCGAGAACCTGTCCACCGCGTTCGGCCAGTCGATCGCCCTGGACGTCGTCGACGGCCGCTACTTCGCCAGGCGGGTTCGTACCCGCGCGGCCCACCGGAGACAACTATGACGACGCCGCAGCCGCCGCAGGAGCCGCTGACACCTCGTCCCGCGGCAACGGTGATGCTGGTTCGCGACACCCCGAATGGCATCGCGGTCTTCCTGATGCGCCGCCACTCGAAGATGGAATTCGCGCCGGGCACGATGGTGTTTCCCGGCGGCGGCGTCGATGACCGCGACCGCAACGCCGACATCGCTTGGGCAGGGCCGCCTCCGGATTGGTGGGCGCAGCGGTTCGGCATCGAGTCCGGCCTGGCCGAGGCGCTGGTCTGCGCCGCGGCCCGCGAGACCTTCGAGGAGTCGGGCGTGCTTTTTGCCGGACCGGCCGGCCAGTCCCATTCGGCACCGAACAGTATCGTCGGCGATGCCTCGGTCTATGGCGACGCCCGTCGCGAGCTGGCGCAGGGAACGTTGTCTTTCGCGGATTTCCTGCGCCGGGAAAGCCTGGAGCTGCGGTCCGACCTGTTACGGCCCTGGGCCAACTGGGTCACCCCTGAAGCCGAGCGCACCCGCCGCTACGACACCTACTTCTTCGTGGGAGCGCTGCCGGAAGGGCAACGCGCCGACGGTGAGAACACCGAATCCGATCGTTCCGGTTGGACGTTCCCGCAGGACGCCATCGACGACTTCGAGGCCGGTCGCAACATCCTGCTGCCGCCGACCTGGACCCAGTTGGACTCGCTGGCCGGTCGTAGCGTGGCCGACGTATTGGCCGTCGAACGCCAGATCGTGACCGTACAACCCCTGCTAGAGAAGCGGGGCGACAACTGGGTTTTCGAGTTCTTCGACTCCGACCGCTACCACGCGGCGCGCAAAAAAGGCGGAACCATGGAGTGGCCGTTGTGACCGCTTCAGTGCGCGAGTTCGTCAGCGTCGTAGTCAGTGACGGCTCGCAGGACGCCGGCCTGGCCATGCTGCTTCTGTCGCGGCCTCCCACCAACGCGCTGACCCGCCAGGTCTACCGGGAAATCGCTGCCGTCGCAGACGAATTGGGCCGTCGCGACGACGTCGCCGCGGTGATCCTGTTCGGCGGCCACGAAATTTTCTCGGCCGGCGACGAAATGACCGAACTGCGGACGCTGAACCCTGCCGAAGCCGACATCGCGGACCAGGTCCGACGCTCGGCCATCCACGCCGTCGCAGCGATTCCGAAACCGACTGTCGCCGCGATCACCGGATACTCACTGGGCGCTGGCCTCACCCTGGCGCTGGCCGCCGACTGGCGCGTGAGCGGCGACAACGTGAAGTTCGGCGCTACCGAGATCCTGGCCGGACTGGTCCCAGGCGGTGACGGCATGGCCCGCCTGACCCGCGCTGCCGGGGCCAGCCGGGCCAAGGAGCTGGTATTCAGCGGACGCTTCTTCGACGCCAAGGAGGCCCTGGCGCTGGGCCTGATCGACGAGATGGTGGCCCCCGACGACGTGTACGACGGTGCCGCGGCCTGGGCGCGCCGCTTCCTGGACGGACCGCCGCACGCGCTGGCCGCGGCCAAGGCGGGCATCAACGATCTGTTCGAGCTGGGACCGCCCGAGCGGCTAGCCGCCGAACGTGACCGGTATGTCGAGGTGTTCGGCGCTGGTCAGGGCGGTGGCTGACGGGACCGAAAGACCCGGCGGTTAGGCTTGCCATCCATGACGACGAGTTCGACCGACGCGGCTCCCAACCCGCATGCCACAGCGGAACAGGTGGAAGCCGCACGGCACGACAGCAAGCTGGCCCAGGTGCTCTACCACGACTGGGAAGCCGAGACGTACGACGAAAAATGGTCGATTTCCTACGATCAGCGCTGCGTCGACTACGCCCGGGACTGCTTCGACGGCGCCGTGCCCGAAGACGTTCTGAGCCAGCTTCCCTACGACCGTGCGCTGGAATTGGGCTGTGGGACCGGGTTTTTCCTGCTGAACCTGATCCAGGCCGGGGTGGCGCGGCGCGGGTCGGTCACCGACCTCTCGCCTGGCATGGTCAAGGTTGCCACCCGCAACGGGCAATCACTCGGGCTGGACATTGACGGCCGGGTCGCCGACGCCGAGGGCATCCCGTACGACGACAACACCTTCGACTTGGTGGTCGGGCATGCGGTGCTGCACCACATTCCCGACGTCGAGCTGTCGCTGCGTGAGGCGATCCGGGTCCTGAAGCCGGGCGGACGGTTCGTATTCGCCGGCGAACCAACCTCCGTCGGCGACGGCTACGCCCGCACGCTGTCCACGCTGACCTGGCGGATCATCACCAACGCCACCAAGTTGCCCGGTCTCACCGAGTGGCGGCGGCCGCAGGCTGAACTCGACGAGTCCTCGCGGGCGGCGGCGTTGGAAGCTCTGGTCGATCTGCACACCTTCACACCAAGTGACCTGGAGCGGATGGCAGCCAACGCCGGCGCGGTCGATGTTCGGACCGCCACCGTGGAGTTCACCGCCGCCATGCTGGGCTGGCCGCTGCGTACGTTGGAATGCGCGGTACCGCCCGAGCGGCTGGGCTGGGGCTGGGCAAGGTTCGCGTTCACCAGCTGGAAGACGCTGAGCTGGGTGGACGCCAACGTATGGCGTCATCTGGTGCCGAAGGGCTGGTTCTACAACGTGATGATCACCGGGGTCAAGCCGTCCTGACTGTCGGCCTGCGGTTCAGCGCGGACGACGTCAGATACCTGCGATCCGAACCGGGTGCCGCGGCCCTGAAGGCGGTCGCTGAATTCCCGCTGACGGAGGCCACCCGGATTGCCGATACCGCCGCCGCTCGGGCCCGGTTCGGCGACCGGACGCCGGTACTGGTGGAGACGGCGCTGCTGCGCCGCCGGGCCACGGCCAAACTGGGCGAGCTTTTTGACGTGTCGGACTGGCTCTTCACCGACGAGGCGCTGCAGCAGGCCACCGCCGCGCCGGTGGCGCTGCACCGGGCCGGGCGGTTGGCCCGAACCGGCCGTCCGGTGCACGACGCGACCTGTTCGATCGGCACCGAACTGGCCGCGCTACAGATGGCGGGAATCCGCGCCGTCGGTAGCGATATCGACCCGGTGCGGCTGGCGATGGCACGCCACAACCTGGGACCGGCCGCCAGCCTGTGTCGCGCCGACGCGCTGGCGCCGGTGACCCGCGACGCGGTGGTCGTCGTCGATCCGGGGCGTCGCACCGGCGGGCGGCGGCGCTTCAGCCCGGACGACTATCAGCCTGGCCTGGGCCAGTTGATGGACAGCTACCGTGGGCGCGATCTGGTCGTAAAGTGTTCTCCTGGAATTGATTTCGGTCAGCTGACCCGGCTGGGATTCGATGGCGAAATCGAGGTGACGTCGTACCGCGGTTCGGTCCGAGAGGCGTGTCTGTGGTCAGCGGGGCTGGCCGGGGCGGGTGTGCGTCGTCGGGCCAGCATCCTGGACCGCGACGAGCAGCTCACCGACATCGAGCCGGACGACTGCCCGGTGGGGCCCGCCGGGCGATGGATCGTCGACCCGGACGGCGCCGTGGTCCGCGCCGGGCTGGTCCGCCACTACAGCGTGCGACACGGGCTGTGGCAGCTCGACCCTGACATCGCGTACCTGTCCGGGGACCGGCTGCCGCCGGGGGAGCGAGGCTTCGAGGTGCTCGAGCAGATGGCGTTCGACGAGCGCCGGCTACGGCAGGCACTGGCAGCGCTGGACTGCGGCGCGCTCGAGATCCTGGTCCGCGGTGTGCAGGTGGATCCGGACGCGCTGCGGCGCAGGCTGCGGTTGCGCGGCGACCGGTCGCTGTCCGTGGTGATCACCCGCATCGGTCCCGGTTCCGCAAGTCACGCGATGGCCTTCGTCTGCCGACCCTCTCGATAGCGACCGGTAAGCTGGCGGCGACCGCTCGTCCAGGCGCCCCTTGAGTCTGCGAGGACAACTCGACAATGCGTTATTCGATAGCGGCCGCGCTGCTGGTCTCCGCGGTCGTGTTGGGCTGGCCTGCGGCCGCCGCGCCGTCGTCCTGCGCAAACCTGGGCGGGACCATCGTGGCTGACCAGACGTGCCGCGTGCATGCCTCTGGCCCGACATACACACTCACCATGACGTTCCCGGCGGACTACCCGGACGAGCAGGCGCTGACCGACTACATCACGCAGAACCGCGACGGGTTCGTCAACGTCGCGCAGGGGTCCGGGCCGCGCGATCACCCTTACCAAATGGACGCCACCAGCGAGGAGCACAGCTCCGGCCAGCCGCCGCACAACACCCGCAGCGTCGTGCTCAAGTTCTTCCAGGACCTGGGCGGCACGCGGCCGTCCACCTGGTACAAGGCATACAACTACAACCTCGGGACCAAGCAGCCCATCACCTTCGACACGCTGTTCGCCCCCGGCACTTCGCCGCTGGACAGCATCTTTCCGATCGTTCAGCGCGAGCTGGAGCGTGAGAACGCGTTGGGTGCCGCGATATTGCCGTCGTCCGGTCTCGACTCGTCGCACTACCAGAACTTCGCCATCACCGACGATGCGCTGATCTTCTACTTCACGCCGGGTGAGCTGCTGCCGTCGTTCGCCGGCGCCACCCAGGCGCAGGTGCCGCGCAGCTCCATCCCGCCGCTGGCTATCTAGCCTTACCGCGGCGAGCAGACGCAAAAGCCCCTGTTTCGTGCCGAAATCAGGCGCTTTTGCGTCTGCTCGGCATAGTTAAGCCGGCGCGAAGCTGTAGACCTGGCCGTCGCTGGTGGTGGTCACCACCCAGCTATCTTTGGCCACCGACACCCCGATGGGATATCCGGTGGCCGCAGGCAGCGGATAGCTGTTGATGGTGTGCCCATTGGCCGGGTCGAACACCAGCAACGACATACCGGGTGCGTTGTCCCGCGGTGGGCCGCTGACTACCGTGTAACCGGCGCCGCTGCCGGCCAGGCTCGAAGTCGACAGGGGAGTGACGTCATCGCGGCGCCAGGCCGGGTCGGCATGGTCACCGACGTCGCGGAAAGCCGCCAGCCGGGTGTCCGGACCGCCGCCGGACACGATCAGCCCCTGCGGAGTGACCGCGGGCGGCGTCTGTGCCAGGAACTCCAGCGGCACCGACCACTTCGTCTTCCCGTCGGCCGCGTGGAAGGCCCACAGGCGTTTGTCGCGGCCGTTGACGTAGACGGTCGACCCGTCGGCGGACAACACCGGACTGGCCAAGACGCCGGCGCTGACGGCGTCGCTGGTCCAGTCGCGAGTCAGCAGCGGCGTCTGCCCGGGGTGGTACTTCAGCCCCACCAGACCAGCGGCCGGCGCACCCGGCTGCCAGACGCCCAGCACCACCGTCGCGCTGACCGCCGAGAAGGCCGGAGCCGCCGCGACCGGGCAGCCCTGCTTCGCCGGCCCGCAATCGGCCAACCCGCGGGTTGCATCGGTGGGATCGACGCCATCCACCAGATCCAGCGGCGGGCCGACCACTATGCCGCGGTGCGAGTCGAAGACCAGCACCTGGCCCAGGTGCGTCGTGACGAGCAGCTGACCGCCGCCCAGGAACCGCGGGGTGGACGGCATCCCAATCACCGGCTGACGCCAGCGGGTCCACTGGGTCGGCGGGAACGAGTCCATCGCTCCCGGCTGACCGACGTAGAGGTTGTCGAAACGGTCGAACAAGGGGCCGCCCACGCCACCGCCCTGGACCAGCCGGACACACCAGCGTTGCCGGCCGTTTTCGTTGTTCTCCCACTCCATCAGCGAACATCCGGCGGGGGTCTGCGCGTTGAGCGCCAGATAGCCGCGGCCGCTCAGCGCCGGCCCGGCGGCCAGGCTGCCTTTGACTGAGCGCGTCCACCGCAGCGCCAGCTTGGTGGCGCCGCTCGTCGGGGTGTAGCTGCTGTTGGCGGCATCGCCGTACTGGGCGGGCCAGCCCGGCGCCGGCGCCGCATCCACCCATGCGTCGGTATTACCGCACCCGCCGAGTCCGGCCGTGAGCACGACCGCGGCACCGGCCGCCATAAGACGTCGCGCAAGCACCTCTTGCTTTCGCAGGGTTCCGAAATTCCTTTCGTATGGGCTCCGATACACGCTTCGCCATGAGCAGCAATCGAGTACAGGTGAGGGTAACCCGTGGCGCTTCGTGTCAAGCTGATTGCCCGCTTGCCACCGCCCGCCGTGCCGGCGCGCATCGTCACCGGGCTAAGCTTTCCGGCCATGACGAGCATGTGGGGTGCACCGCTGCGCCGCCGCTGGGTCGGCTCGCGGCTGCGGGACCCGCGTCAGGCCAAGTTCCTTACGCTGGCCTCGCTGAAGTGGGTGCTGAGGAACCGTGCCTACACCCCCTGGTACCTGGTCCGCTATTGGCGGCTGCTGAAGTTCAAACTGCGGAATCCGCACATCATCACCCGCGGCATGGTGTTCCTCGGCAAGGGCGTCGAAATCCACTGCACACCCGAACTGGCGCAGCTGGAAATCGGCCGCTGGGTGCACATCGGGGACAAGAACACGATCCGCGCCCATGAGGGCTCGCTACGGTTCGGCGACAAGGTGGTGCTGGGCCGCGACAACGTCATTAACTGCTATCTCGACATCGAGCTCGGCGACTCGGCCCTGATGGCCGACTGGGTTTATGTCTGCGACTTCGACCACCGGATGGACGACATTCACGTCCCGATCAAGGACCAGGGCATCGTCAAATCCCCGGTGCGGATCGGGCCGGACACCTGGATTGCCACCAAGGTGACGGTCCTGCGCGGCACCTCCATCGGGCGGGGCTGCGTGTTGGGGTCGCACGCCGTCGTTCGCGGTGTCGTCCCTGATTATTCGATCGCCGTCGGCGCACCGGCCAAGGTCGTCAAGAACCGGCAGCTGGCCTGGGAGAGCTCGGCCGCACAGCGCGCCGAACTGGCTGCGGCACTGGCCGACATCGAACGCAAAAAGGCATCCCGATAGCGGCCCGTCTCAGCCCAGGCTGTGATAGCGGCGCAGCGCCTCGGCGCGCTCGGCCCGATGCTCGACGATCGGCGCCGGATATCCTTGCGGCCGTTCACCTTTACGCAGCGACACGTCGCCGGCGGCGCTCAGCTCTGGCACCCAGCGCCGAATGTAGTCGCCGGACGGGTCAAACTTTTCGCCCTGCGTCGACGGGTTGAACACCCGGAAGTACGGCGCGGCGTCGGTGCCGCATCCCGCGCACCACTGCCACCCGTGCTGATTGCTGGCCAAGTCGCCGTCGGTGAGCTGATCCATGAACCAGCCGGCACCCCACTGCCAGGGCAGATGCAGGTCTTTCACCAAGAACGACGCGACGATCATCCGTACCCGGTTGTGCATGAATCCGGTCGCGCGCAGTTGCCGCATCCCGGCGTCGACGATCGGGAATCCGGTTTCGCCGACCTTCCAAGCCTCGAAGCGCCGCTTCGCCTCTGCACCGGTGTCGGTCTGGATGTCGTCGAAGTCGCTGTTCCAGTTGCGCCACGCACTGTCCGGCCAGTGATACAGCACTGCGGCGTAGAAGTCGCGAAAGGCCAACTCACGCAGGTATTTCTGCGAGCCCGTCTGGCGCAGGTCCAAGTCGGCGACCAGGGTGCGTGGGTGGACGGTGCCGAATTTCAGATGCGCCGACATGCCGCTGGTGCCCTCGAGGTCGGGCCGGTCACGATCTTGGGCGTAGCGGTCCAGTCCGTCGACGACAAACGCCGCCCATTGCGAGCGCGCCGCCTCTTCACCGGCCGCAAATCCCAGAGTGGCCCCGGGGTCGGGGATTTCGCACTTCTCGATGCTCAGCTCGGCCGGGTTCAGCCAGCGTGCGGAATCGGCTTCCGATGCCGCCGGCTGACGCCATCCGGCATCTTGCCAGGCGCGAAGAAACGGTGTGAACACTTTGTAGGGGGTGCCGTCCTGTTTGGTGACGCGGCCCGGGGAAACCAGATACGGCGAGCCGGTCGCGACCAGCGGCACCGAACCCAGCGCCGCGCGCACCCGGTCATCGCGACGTCGCCCGAACGGCGCGAAATCCTGTGATATATGCACCGAGGAAGCGCTGATCTCCCTGGCAATGACAGGGATTCGCTCTTCGGGCCGTCCGCTGGTCACCAACAGCCGGCCATCCAGCGCGTCACGCAGTTGGCGCAGCGAGTCGCCCAGAAACTGCAGGCGCCGCTGACCCGACGAAGCCACCAGCCGCGGATCTAGCACGAAGCAGGCGAGCACCTCGTCGCTTTCGGCCGGAGCGGCCAGTGCCGGGTGGTCGTGCAGCCGCAGGTCGCGTCGAAACCACAACAGCGCAGGCATGATTCAGCGATTCAATCCCCAGATGTGGGTGGACAGCACGGTGGCGAAGGCACACCACAGCGGGTAGGGCGACAGCGCTGCTCCGGCCCGTGGATCGGCCTCGGCGGCTCGTCTGGCGAGGTTGGCGCTGCTCACCGTCAGCGCCGCGGCGCCAAGTGCGGACGCACCGAGTTTGTGGTAGCGGAAGAACAGCCAGCTCCAGCCGGCGTTGAGCGCGAGATTGACGCTCAGCGCGGTGATGTAGCGGCGCGCCTTATCGTGCCGGCCCGTCGCACGGAATCGGTCGATGGCCACCGCGGAAGTGGCCGCGATGTCGCCGTACAGCGTGGTCCAGACGATCGGAAAGGCGACGCTGGGCGGCTGATACGACGGCTTGCGCACCCGCGCATACCAGCCGGCTGTGCGGCCCGGGCTGGCGATGCTTGCGATGCCTGCCGCCGCGGCGACAGCCAGCGAGGTGCCGGTCAGTGTGGACTTATTCATCAGGGCCTCCGATGGGGTGTGCTCGGGTTAAGTCCGCTTGCTGCTCAACGGATTTGGCGGGGTCGTTCGGCCACCAGATGTGGTCACCGATCAGGGCGAACAGCGCGGGAATCACCAGTGTGCGCACGACGAAGGTGTCAAGCAGGATGCCCAGCCCGACGATGATGCCCAACTGGGTCAGCACGATCAGGGGCAACACACCCAGCACGCAGAAGACTGCCGCCAGAACGATTCCCGCGCTGGTGATGACGCCCCCGGTGGCCGACACTGCGCGGATCATCCCCTGGGCGGCGCCGTGGTCCGCCGCTTCCTCGCGGGCACGGGTGACCAGGAAGATGGTGTAGTCCACGCCAAGGGCGGCCAGGAACAGGAACGCGAACAGCGGTGTGCCCTCGTCCAGAGCCGGAAAACCGAACACATGCATGCTGGCCCAGCCGCCCATCCCGAGCGCGGCCAGCGCACCCAGAATCGTTGCGGCCAGCAGAGTCGGCGGCGCCAACACGGAGCGCAGCAACGCATAGAGGACGACCAAGATGACGGCCAAAATCGCCGGAATCAGCATCAGTCGGTCGTGTCGTGCGGCGTCGCGGACATCGAGGGCAAGCGCGTCGGGTCCGCCCACCAGTGCGTCGGGGGATGCGGAGCTGGTCGAATGACGCAACGTCGCAACGGTTTTGAATGCTCGATCGGATGACGGCGGGGCGTCAATGACCACCGACCACTTTGTCAACCCGAAAGTCGACCGGCCGGTCTCGGTCGCCGAGACCACCCCGGGGGTGGCGCTGATGGCTTCCTGGACCTGCGGCGCCCGGGCGGTAGCCGCGACGACCACCGTCGGGTTGGTCAGGCCGGCGGGGAAATGCCTTGAGACAATGTCGAATCCGGACACCGAATCCGCTGCCACCCGAAATTGCTGGGTCTGGGACAGACCGATTTTGGTGCCCAGCAGGCCGGTCGCCAGCGTGCCCAGTAGCGCGATCGCAATCCCCGCAACCAGGGCGGGACGGTGGGCCACCCGTTCGGCGACGCGGTGCCAGGGCCCCGACTCCACGGTGGCCGCTTCAGTGTCAGGATGCGGCACGAACGGCCAGAACAGCCGGCGGCCGAACAGCGCCAGCAATGGCGGCAGTACCACCAGAACCGACACCGCGGCGACGACCAGGGCGCACGCGGCCAGCGCACCCAGGCTGCGGGTGCTGGGACTCGCGGCCAGGATCAGCGTCAGCAGTGCCAGCACCACGGTGGCGTTACTGGCGACGATGGCCGGTCCGGCCATTCGCACCGCATGGCGCAGCGCGTCGCGGTGGTCGGCAAGACGCCGAAGTTCTTGGCGGTAGCGGGAAATCAGCAGCAGCGCATAGTTGGTGCCCGCGCCGAACACCAACACGCTGGTGATCCCGGAGGTGGCGCCGTCGAAGCTGAGACCGGTTGCCGACGCCACCGCGGTGCCCACCGCGGCCGCGGTCCGGTCGGCGAAGCCGATCACCAGCAGCGGTACCAGCCACAGCACCGGGGATCGGTAGGTGGCGATCAGCAGCAGCGCGACCACCGAGGCCGTTACCGCCAGCAAGGTGATGTTGGCGTGAGCGAACGCGTTGGCGATGTCCGCACCGAATGCGGGTCCGCCGGTGATGTGCGCCTCCAGGCCGGCCGGAAGGCCGTCGTGTGCGGCGTTGCGCAGCTCTAACACCCTGCTGTTGAGGGCCAGGCCCGTCAAGTCGGCGCTGATCGTCATGACCCCGATTGCGGCCTTGCCGTCGGCGGACACGATCGGCGGACCGGGGGTGGGATTGCGTTGTGCCAGAGCCTGCATCCGGTTGCGAGCCCGTTCGGCGGCCGTCACGTCGGCGGCGTCCAGGCTCGCACCGTCGGTCCGGGTCACCACCAGAATCAGCGGAAGCCGGTCTCCGTCCGGGAACTGGCGGACCAACGCGTCGACCTTGGCGGTGTCGGAACTCGACGGCAGCTGCAGCGGTGACTGACCTGCCGCGGTGTTCCCGCCGACCAGCACCATCAAAACGGTAGCCAGCAGCACAACGCCTAACGCCAACGCCCACGAGCGCCGGCCGGTTACGGCCGCTGCGGGACGGTCCCACACCACGCAGCTAAGCATTTCAATAACTAAAACATTAATCAACTGAAATGTGCCCGCTGATGCGGATATGCTGCTCAACGCTATGAACCAACGGGACCCGCGCGACTCCCTGGAGTCGATGATCTCGGCCGACCTTCGCGAGATGTCCGCCGAGTCGGACCAGATCGGTCGGCTGTTCGCGGTGTCGCATCAGGTGCGGCCTGGCGATTTTCGTGCCCTGCTGCACATCATGGTCGCCGAAACCGCCGGGCGGCCGATGACCTCAGGGGATCTCAGCCAGCGGATGGGCCTGTCCGGTGCCGCGATCACCTACTTGGTGGACCGGCTGATCGAGTCCGGCCACGTCAGGCGTGACTCACATCCCAACGATCGGCGAAAAGTCATCCTGCGCTATGCCGAATCGGGTCTGGAGACAGCGCGGTTGTTCTTCAATCCGCTGGGGACCCATACCCATGCAGCGCTTGATGACCTGCCCGACGCCGATTTGGCGGCCGCCCATCGGGTCTTCACCGCGCTTATCGCCGCCATGCGCCGGTTCCAGACCGATCTGGGCGCTACCAGGCCGGACGGGCCCGCTACTTAGGCCGTTTCAGGGCAGCGGCCAGGCCTTCGGCGTCCGCGACCGTGACGGTCAATGCTGAGTGGTCGCGCAACCCGATGACCCGGCGAATACGCGGGTCGAAGTGGACGCACACCCCCGCAGTTGCATTGGTTCCGAAGGTGAGTCCGTCGTCGACCATCGACAGCCGGGGGCCGACGGCCGTCCACCATCGATACGGGCCGGTCACGTGAGCGTCGGCCACCGAAGCCAGCGGAGCGTCGACACGGAATGGGCCGTAGCGGGCGAGGAAACGGCCGTCGTCGGTCAGGGTCACGCCTTGCCGGCCGGGCCACCGAAAAGGCAGCCAGATCGGAGCCAGCCGGGGATCGTAGCGATAGGGAAAGTAGCGGCCGTGCTCGTCTTGAGGTTTCACCTTGCGGGCTCCGATCGTCGGTACGCCAGGCATCCTGACACGCGTGGCATGCGTGTGAAAAGGCGTGAGCAAATGGCCGACTGGCGCTACCCTTAGTGGACCGGTGTGGAATTCGGATACCCGTTGCGGTTTGGCCCAGTAAGTACCGGGTATTCGGCCTGAACCGGCTGGCATGTGCGGCCCGATTGACTAGGTTGGAGTTCATCCTTTCAGACGCGAGGGACGGTGCGGATCAATGAAAGCAGTGCACCGGGGTGCCTGCTGTTTGGCAAGCGCATTCGCGGCCACTTTGCTCAGTGTCGCCGTCCCGGCCAGCGCCGATCCCCGGGTCAGCGTGTTTCCCGGCATGGAAATTCGCCAGGGCAGCACTGTGTGCACGTTGGGAATGGTCGAGATGACGCTGCGGATTGCATTGGCCACCGGTCAATGCGATGGCGGATCGACAGTGACCGACAGTCACGGGAATGTACTCGGCGGGGTGTTCACCGCCCGCCACAACACGGCCGCGCCGGCGGGAGAAGGCTCCGCGTCAGACGTCGAGTACGAAGTCATCAGGTTGGCCGACGACGTGAAAGCAACGGATGTGCTGCCGACTGGACGCCAATTGCAATCCGTGCCGGGAGTGCAGGCACAGCAAGGGGATTGGGTTTGCCACTTCGGGATATCGACTGGCGAAACCTGTGGCCGCGTCGGCCCGGTCAACAACAGCCGTTATGTCATCACCGGCGTGGCATCAGACGCACGTGATGTCGGTGGACCGGTGTACAGCCTGACTGACGATCATCACGCCGTGATCGTCGGGTTGTACGAGGGCACAGCGGGTTCGGGACCGACGGCGGAGTCCTGGCAGGCGGTTATGCAGCAGCTCTACCTCGACGGTCAGTCGCCCGGCAAGGGCCCCCCGGTGCGAATAGCCGGACGGCAAACGAACCCCGATTCAGCAACCCATGTCACCCAGCAGGGCATACCGGTGCGGGCGTCCGCAGCATAGACGCTTCAAGCGAATCCACTCTCGCACGGCCTGACTGGCCACCAAGAGAATCGTGCGCTGCGATCGGTTGGCCGCTTGCCTCGACGGAGCCGAAATTCGAGTCATCCGGCTGCGTCAAACCATGGCTCAAAGCCCCGCGCGGCTGAAGTTCTGCCATCGCTTGCGGCGAGGGCAAGTCGGGCGATTGCCGTCAACATCATGAGTCCCGTCTATGTCCAACTTGCGCAGGCGGGACCGGGCGCCGCCGACTCAAACCAACCGTGTCAGGCCCATGCAACGATCGGCCGCGGAAAAATCGTAGGCAAGGGCAAACTCGGCATCGCGGGGTTTCATCGCCCCTGTCGCTGAGCCGTCTCGACAAGAGAACAGGCACTGTCATCATCGCGCTACCGCGCTGCGCGCTGGATGCGGCTGCGTTGGCTCGAGAGACGCGCAGCCAAAGCCACGGCCTCTCTCACCATTCCTACCAGAAAGCCAGCCGGATTGTTTCGGTTTCTTAATTGTTAAGGAAGTGAATACACTCTGCGCAGAACGCTGATGGCGCCCCGGAAGCCAGCGACGGAAGCGATACCTGTAGACCGGACGCACCGTGACCGACGATAGTCGCGCGGTGTTTGTCGGGTCCGCCACTACTATTTAAGATACTTAAGCATCTACACCGTCGACTGAGCTATGATGGGATGCCACGGAGATGACTGATTCCGGCCGCAGCCGGAGTGTATCCACCAGGCTTAACCGGGCGCGACGCTCGGGGATGGCCCGCTCGCAGCGATGGTGGCGACCTCGGAAAGTCGGCGGCTGACACATCGGAAACCGGAGAAAAATGGCGGATAACCGCGGTGAGATGACAACTCGCAAGCGCCGCCACATCGACGTCTGCCTCGACGGCGACGTGGGTTACCACGGCGTGACGACGGGGCTGGAACGTTATCGCCTGTCCTACAACGCACTAACTCAAACCAGCCTGGACGACATCGACCTCTCCGTCGAATTCCTCGGCGCACAGTTGCGCGCGCCGATTTTGGTCGGCGCCATGACTGGCGGCGCGGAACTGTCGGGAGCTATCAACCGGAATCTGGCCATCGCCGCTCAACGGCTGGGCATCGGAATGATGCTCGGGTCGCAAAGGATAATGCTGGACAGTGCATTGGGAGAGCGGGCCGCCGAAAGCTTCGCCGTCCGCGATGTCGCACCCGATGTGTTGTTGTTCGGAAACATCGGATTATCCCAGTTGACAAAAGATGCGGTGCCAGACATCGTCCGCGCGCTCAACCGAGTTGGCGCGAATGCCCTTGCTGTGCACACTAATCCGTTGCAAGAGGCGGTACAGCACAATGGCGACACGGACTTCGGCGGTTCGTTGGACCGGCTGCACGACGTGACTGCCATGCTGGGTTATCCGGTGCTGCTCAAGGAGGTAGGTCACGGGATCGGCGCCGCCGCTGTCGCTGGCTTGCTCCGGTTCACGGGCGACTCGCCAGTGGCCGCCATCGACGTGGCCGGCGCTGGGGGCACGTCGTGGTCGCGGGTTGAGCAACTGGTGCGCTACGGCGAACTGCGCTATCCGGACCTGGCTGATTGGGGGATACCCACTGCCCAAGCGATATTGGAGGTGCGTGCCGCGCTGCCGACCATTCCGCTCGTGGCCTCCGGCGGAATCCGTACCGGTATGGACGCGGCCAAAGCTATCGCCCTGGGCGCCGACGTAGTAGCAATCGCACGTCCATTGCTTGGCGCGGCAATCGAGTCAAGCGCCGCCGCAACGACTTGGCTGCACCGATTCATCGACGAGCTTCGTATCTGTCTGCATGGATGCGGTGCGCCCGCTGTGCGCACACTGCAGGGCCTCGCTGTACCTACCGACTAGACAGCGCATGGCAGTGATTCTGGCTTACGGGTCGCCCGCACTGGGACATCTGTACCCGTTGGCCGCCCTGCTGAGCGAGTTGGCCCGCCGCGGCCACGCGGTTCACGTGTTCACAATGGCCAGCGAAGTCGCGGCCATGCGCGAGATTGGCCTGCATGCCCAGGCTGTGGACCCGCAGATCGAGGCCATCGTCGGAGACGATCGTTCGGCGCGCAATGCTTTAGGCGTCTTGGAGACGTCCATCGACGTGCTGTGCCGCCGCGCGGTGATCGAGGTCGACGACATGTGGCGGGCGATCACGCGACTACAACCCGACGCGGTTGTCGTCGACGCCAATTGTTGGGGTGCAATTTCGGTGGCCGACGCCAGTCACGTTCCCTGGCTGGTATTTTCACCTTTTACACCCTACTTGCGGTCATGCGCAACACCGCCATTCGGGCCGGGACTGCGGCCGCTATCCGGCGTTCTTGGCGGTATCCGCGATGCGCCGATGCGCCGGTTCTGCAGACATGTCTTCGATCGCCCGGTGCTGCCGCCGATCAATGCCATCCGTGCGGCGCTGGGTGTCCCGCTGGTTGACTCCGTCGACGAGCTCATGCGCCGAGCCCAGCTGCTCTTGGCGGTCGGTGGTGAGCCGTTCGAGTACCCGCATCCGGACTGGGGTGATGCGGTGCACTTCATCGGTGCGTGTGAATTTGACCCGACGCCTACAGACATCCCCGACTGGCCCGCCGCCGGTGATCGACCGATGGTCTTGGTGAACACGTCGTCAATTGCGCAGGCCGACGCCAAGCTGGGGCGTATCGCCTTGCGCGCGTTGGCTGATGAGCCGCTCCATGTTGTCGCCACATTTCCGTCCGGTATACCGCGTGGGCTGCCGCAGACACCTAACGCCACGGTCTGTCAGTTTCTCCCGCACGGCGCGGTGCTCGATCGCGCGATCTGCGTCATCAGTCACGGCGGGATGGGAACCACGGTCAGGGCCCTTAACCGTGGTATTCCGGTGTGCGTGGTGCCCTTCGCTCGCGATCAACCCGAAGTCGCACGCCGCGTCCAGATGGCCGGATGCGGTGTGCGGTTACCTGCGAAACGGCTCACCGCCGCACGGCTGCGCGTCGCAGTTCGAAAGGCGGCGACCATGGCAGATGGCGCACGGCGCGTGGCCGCCGGTTTCGCTGCGACCGGCGGGGTAAGGCGCGGCGCCGAACTGATCGAGCAGCGCCTGCTGCGCCAACAATGCCAGCGTGACGTTCGCTGAGTTTATTTTTGCGGGTCGGCGTCCGGCGCGGCGGTGTGAGCCGGATGGCCTGCAGTGCGCCGTCGCTCTTTCATCTCGGCTTCGAAGACGTGGCGGCGTCCGCCGGTGAGTCTGGTTCGTGTCAGCCGTTCAATTTCCTGAAAGCACCGGTAATAGCCGTCGTCGTAATCGTCGACGACCTGAAAACTCCACCGTCCAGGCAGCACATTGCGACCGATCAGTTCGCGGCTGATGCACTCGGCCAAGTCGGCGTGACCGAGCTCGTAAAGCTGTCCCACCGCCTCGTCGAGTTGAAGGTCGGCATGCCCGGTTAGTTGGTGAAAGGAGTACAAGTGTCCACGAGCCCGCTCGATCGTCTCCAGCGCTTCAGAAATCTTCCCGGCCGTCCGCACAGCGGCATCGCTGACGTTCGCGTGCGGAGCTGCTTGATCCTGTTGCGCGCCATCGCGTTTAAGGCTCTGCTGAACCGCGGCGCGCTTAGGTGTCTTCATCTTGTACTTAACTCCTCCCCGGCTGTGATCGCTAAACCGCGCGCTGCGAGCAGAGACCATGACACTGCAGCCGCGATAAAGGCTATTGCCTGCGCATGACCGGTGCGTCCGCGCGGGACAAGCAGGCCGGCAAGGTAGCGGTCGATAAAGCCCGACTGCGGCAATGGATCCATGTTCGCGTGAACGCGTGCCCACCTCTCCAGCGATGTCAACGGGCAGGGAAGATGCAGCCCGACCACTGCGGCGCCCCAGACAACCGCCGGTACATGGAATATGAATGTCCGCGGCCAGCGGAGGGCGAGAAATCCCCCGCTTGGCAAGTAGATGAGGTAGGCGATGTGTGCGGAGACAATCGCCACCACGAGGGCGAAATACATTCGCTCCGTGGCCTTCCCATTCTTCCATGCGTTGACGTGTTCCATCTACAGGCGCAACATCCGAGTGTTCATGGTTGTGTCTAACCTTCCACGGGCCGGGCTAAACGCAGACTAGTGACCGGAGCGTACGTAATAGCGGCGCGCCGCATAGGCGAGGTCGTCGCGCCAGAGTCTGCTGGCGGCGTACCGCATCAGCGGTGAAATCAGCGGCGCTGCTTGACATGCCTTTTTGAAACCCGGACGGTCGGAATGCGCGATGGTCGCTTCGAGCACGGCGGTGCGCGGACGACCATCGGGTCCTGAACCGATTGGCGCAACATGGGTTTCGACCACGCTGCCCGCGCCTTCCCCGTCCACTATCCGCATCACGATGGTCCGCGCATCGGGGCAACTGAACTCCGCGATCACGGGTGCGCCCAGCGGACCCATTCGAAAGGTGACCGCGACCAGAAATCTGTCGTCGCGATCGGTGGGCGTGGCGAGCACCTCCAGCCGGGTGAACGAGTAAGGGTGGAGCCATGCGCCGTGCCACGGATCAAGTCGATTGGCGATGATGTCGGATGGTTCACACACACCAACCAGTTTGGTGACGGCCGCGATCGTGTCGCCAGTGGGTCTCGCCGGAATCACCGGCTCATCCCACGGTGTCTCACCCCCCGCCTGGTCAAGGCGCACCCAGGCCAGGATGCCGTCGTCGTAGCTGGGCAGCGGCTTCCAACCGAAGTCGCATGTGCTGCCAGTGAGCGCCAGTCCGTGCCAACGGCAGACCAGCGAGCCGCGGTGCACCTTGCCGGTGGCCAGATCTGCGCCGAGGTGCGGGCAACTTCGGGGACCGACACATAGGTGGTTCTGTTGATCGCGCCACGCGACGAGGTCAATTCCGGCGACGCAGGAGCCGAATGGCTGACCGGACCGTATACCGCGACTTGCTGCGAAGACGTACCAATTGCCGGTGGGCCTTGACTGGCATCGCAACAGCGCGTCGTCGATAATCGAAGGCTGCGCGTCCCGATATGTCGGCTGCTGATCGGCCCACGTCGTTCGCGAGACCACTTGTAAGGGCAGCTCTGTGGGCCATCGTTGGCGTAGCCCTTGCAGAAGCTTCATCGTCGACTCGATCTTTCGCGTTTCGCGAGCCGGCGCAGCAGCGGCACGCGGCCATGGTTGGGTACCGTTTGCAGCTGGTGTCCGGCAAGGTTCCATCGCGTCAACAATTGGTTGGCAGCACACCAACCGGTGGTCGCGGCGCGCTCCATGAGTGCCACGGGCAGATCGACCCGGATCCCGTCGCCGGCCAGCACCAGGCCGGGCACCGGGCTAGCCACTCGCGGTCGGTCCGCGTACGTCCCGGGAGCGAATAGCGGGCAGTCGCTGCGATGGAGGACTTGCTCGCAGATAATCTGTGCCGCAGAGGTTTCCGGATAGATTCGACGCAACTGGCGTGTCGCGGCCGCAGCGGATGGCGCAGACTCGAGGGCATACGAGTGGAGTTCGACAACGGAACCGCGATGCGCTCGGGCCCATTCGGCCGCTTCGCGTTCATAACGCTCCAGCACGCTGATATTGTCGAGCGGCTTGTGGCCGGATGTGCCCAAAAACGCCGGGCGGCTGTGTGCGACAGGACGGTCGAGCCATAGTCGGTGCACTGCGAACGGCGGTGCGGTCCGCATCCTTGCTATGGATGTGCGCCATGTGTCGTCATCCAAGGTTGGAGACGCCGCGACGATCTGTTGCAAGCCCGGAACGTGGGTGGCCAAAACTACCGCATCGGCATCAAGGTGCTCTTCCGAATCAGTATGTACTTGAAAGCCTTTCTCCGCGCGGACGTCGACGCGGAGCGCGCTGACGCCGAACCGGAATTGCACGCCGCGGTCCTCGAGATAGCGTTGTAGCGGTTGCCAAAGAGCGGTGTCGTAGTTGGCGGAGACGACGTCGAAGATCAGTCCTTCGCTGGAGCCCAGAAAGTAAATATGGAACATGGTCGCCAACTCCGCGGCCGACAGCTGGACCGGGTCGGCGAAGAAGCTGCGGGAAAATACCTCGAATGCTAGATGTCTCGCCGCCTCTGGGAAACGAATACTCTTCAAAAAAGAGACAGCGTCAATGTGATCGAGCCGCTGATAGATGTCCGGCACCGATACTGCGGCCAGCGGCGCGGCCGCGCGGGCATCGATTTGCGCGAAGTCACGCAGCCGAAATGTCGGGCTGCGAGCTGCGAACGCCAGCGCGTTCCACGGCGGCGTGCGGGGAAGCCCACGGAAGCTGTCGCGCCGACCGGCACCGTCGACGAGCGGATAGTCCTCGACAGGCGTAAGCATGCGCAGCCGCATGTCGATCCGTCGTAGCAGCTCTCGCAAGTTGTAATACTGCCGGAAGAATGCGTGGAACCCGCGGTTCATCGCGAGGGCCGCACCGTCGTGCTGCTCGGTCCAACCGCCGACGCGCCCCCCGAGGTAACTTTCGCGTTCGATGACCTCCACGCTGACGCCGCGTTCAGCCAGTCCCGTCGCGGCGGTCAGCCCTGCTATCCCCGCACCGACGACGACGGCCCGGGGCCGCGATGGCAGCGCGGTTGGGCTGAAAAACCCCGCTGGCGCCGGATAGATTTGGCGTCGAGGGTCGGTGCGGAGATCGATCATGATGGCGCATCCGCCAGGAACGTGTGCACGATGCCGGCCCGCCAGCCGGGCATCGTCTCGCTATGCACCGCGGTAAACCCGGCGTCGGCAAGTCGTCGCCGGAACTGTGCCGCGCCGTCGAACGCAAGCACGCTGCGTCGCAAGTACCGATAGAGAGTGGTGTCGTGGGTGTACCACCACCCGGTAGGGATGATGATGCCCCAGCAGACCGCGTGCCAAATTCGGGTTGCCGCGGGCGAATCGCGCACCGAATACTCGTGCACGGCCAAGGTGCCACCGGGCCGTAGCAATCTTCGAAAGTGGCACAGTTGGTCGTCGCGGTCGGCCAGGTTGCGCACCAGGTAGGCGGCCAGGATGGCGTCAAACGGTCCGGAGATGCCGTGCTCGGCGAGGTGCTCGACGGGTGTGTGCACAAACCGCACCGATGCGGGCCAGTCCTTGGCCCTCGCCACGTCGAGCATTCGACCCGAAGCGTCGACCGCGACGATGTCGGCTTCGGGTGCGACGGAGAGCAGTGCCGCAGTCGAGGCGCCAGTACCACACCCCGCGTCGAGCAGCCGCAAGCCTCTGCCACATAACGGGATTCGCATGCGGCGCGCCGAGAGAAGCAAATCCGCATGGTAGCCGGGGCTGGCGCCGACCAAACGGTCGTATGCGGCGGCGCCGACGTCGAACGCGCGCGATAGCTCGCCGGCACGCAAGCGCACTTCACCGACGCCCATGTTGCCGTTCCCACAACAGCAGCACAGCGGTGGCCAACGCGAAGCCGAACAGAAAATCTTCGATCGGTATGTCGAATGGAAATCGCAGACCGGTGATCTGACGCTGGTCATAACTGACGATGGGGGAACTCAGTTTCGTCAGCCACCCGTCGACCGGGATCTGGAAGCCGAGAACGATCAGCATGGATAGCCAGTAGGCCGGTCGCCGAAACAGACCGGTACGCAACAGCATCAGTTCCGCTACGCATACGATTACGACAGCCGCAGCGGCCGGCACGGTATAGCCAAGTGGTGTCATCGGCGCTTGATCCGATCGAGGATTGTGCTCACCGCGTTGTAGGTCAGTACGGCACACACCGGAATGACGAGGAAGAACAACACCTCTTCGATCGGTATGTCGAACGGGATGCTCAGGCCGGTGATGTAGTTGCGGTCGTATCGCCACACGTGCGCTGCGACCGCTAATTCGTCCCAGATGAGAAACAACACCGCAACCGGAAGAACCGCGCGGATGGCCCGCCGCCATCGGCGGTAGACACCTTCGCCGAATATCTCGAGGGGTGCGGTGATTACCAGGCATGCCGCCAGAACCAGTAGGTATTGCCAGCGATCGCTCATGCGGCTCCGTTACGTGCCCGCCACGCACGCATCAGTCCGATGCCGGCCACCTGCAGTCGTCGAGCTCTGCCGACGGTTGCCCGATGGCTGAACACTGCGAAGTCGCTTGCTTCGATGCAGTCCAGGATTTCCGAGTACAGCGCGGTCGCGGTTGCCACGCATGGTCGCGATCGTGGTGCGAGCAGGCCGATGCCTGCTGCCGCGAACCGGTAAGTCTTCCAGGCGGTTTCATGCTGGGCCGCCAACGCTTGTCGAACCCGCGGTTCGGTGCGGCGGCGCGTATGACACCACATCAGCAGATCGCGATCGACACCGAAAACTTTCAATTCGTCGGCAGGCAAATAGATCCGGTGTCGCAGCAAATCCTCATCAACGTCACGCAGGAAGTTCGTGAGTTGAAATGCCCTGCCGAGGGCCGCCGCATAGGGTATGGCTTCTTCGCGGGGGCCCGCCGTGCCCAGTATCGGCAGCAGTTGTAGTCCGATCGCTTCCGCAGATCCACGCATGTAGAGGTTGAGGGACTCGCGGTCGGGATAGTCGGTGACCGTGAGGTCCATTCGCATCGAAGCCAGAAAATCGGCGAACAAATCGGTGCTGATCTTATAGCGGCGCGCTGTGTGGGCAACCGCCCTGAGTACGGGATTCGCCTGGTGATCACCGCCATTGAAGAATTGGTCGGAAAGCTGCTGCAACCGTTGGGACCGAACTTCAGCGCCGATGTTCGGATCGAGATCATCGAGAATGTCGTCGGCGTACCGTGCAAAGCCATACAGCGCATGCACCGGCGGGCGTTGATCTGGTGCGAGCAGCCGAGTGGCCAAAAAGAAGGTGCGGCCGTGGGCAGCATTGACTTCCCGGCAGTGGCGATATCCGTCGCGCAACCGCGCATCGTCGATTCCGGCGGCGTCCAATTCGCTGCGGATCACGACAGCCGGGCTTTCATATCGAGGTAGGTCGTTGAGCGAGTGAGGGTGCCGGTGATTCGGTCGGCGGCCAGTCGACCGGAGATCAATGCGGTGGGCACGCCGACGCCAGGCACAGTTGACGAGCCGGCCAACACCGCATTGTCGATGCCGCGCACCATGTTGGCCGGCCGGAACGGGCCGGTCTGGGCGAATGTGTGAGCGAGCGCAAAGGGGCTGCCCGCCGCCATGCCCTGACTGGCCCAGTCTTCTGGTGTAACGACGTCGAGCACCGTTGCGTGTTCACGCAAGCCGGGTATCAGCCGTTCCTCGACACACTCGAACAGCTTGTCCGCGTAGGGCTTACCGACGTCTTTCCAATCGATGGTGCCGCGCGTGAGGTTCGGCGCAGGTGCCAGAACGTACAACAGGTCGCGACCGGCCGGAGCCAGCGTCGCGTCGCTGGCGGTTGGGCGGGTAACCAACAACGAAGGATCCCGCATGAGCTGTCCGTCGTCGATGATGTCCGTGAACGTTTCATCCCATGCGTGACCGAACAAGATGGTGTGATGCGCCGTTTCTGGCGCGATGCTGCGACAACCTGCGTGGACCACAACTGCCGAGGGCGAGGACCGCAGCGCAATCGCACGGCGCGGTTCTTTACCGAGCAACGCATAGGTTTGCGGCAGCTCGGTCGTGAGCACCACTGCATCACAGGCGATCCGCTGATGTCCCGTGTGCACGGCGCTGACACACCCACCGGTAGCCTCCAATTCGGTGACCGTTGTGTTGTAGCAGAACCTGACACCGGCGTCCGCGGCAGTTGCGGCCAGTGCGTCAGGAAGCGCCCGTACGCCGCCACGTGGAAAGACGACGCCCGAGATGGTGTCCATGTAGGCGATAACCGCATAGACGGCCAGAGCGTCGCGCGGTGCCACCCCCGCATATAGCGATTGGAAGGTGAAGACGCGGTGCAACCGTGCATCGGTGATGTAGCGCTTGACCATTCGGTCCCACCTGCGGAAACCGCCGATCGCGGCCAGCCGCGCCAACTGCGGGGTAAGCATCGACAGCGGGGAATCGAAGTTGGCGGCGATAAACCGGTCGAACTCAGTGCGGTACAGGCGCGTCAGCCATTCGCGCAGCCGCTGGTAGCCCGCTGCTTGGTGGGGACCGGCGAGTTCCCGGACGGCTGTTGTCATCCGGTCGCGGTCGGCATGGACCTGTAACGAACTTCCGTCCGCGAATACGGCGTGGTAAGCCGGATCAACGGGCAGCAGGTCCAGACAGCTGGAACGGGTTACGCCAACCGCTGCGAAGACCTCGTCGATGACCTCGGGCATGGTGAGCACCGTTGGGCCGGTGTCAATCTGGTAGCCGTCGATATCGAGCCGGCCGGCCCGTCCGCCCGGCCATGCTTGACGTTCTACCACTGTGACCTGTCGGCCCCGACCGGCCAGGTGCAACGCGGCGGACAAGCCCGCCAAGCCCGCGCCGATCACCACTACGTGATGGCCTCGTCCGTCGATGGTCCGCATGGTCATTCGCAGCGTTCCGTGCATGCGATGGCCATGTCCGCCAATGCGCCGCGTATAGACTCGTCGACGGCTATGTCGCCCAAGGCTTTTCGAGCAGCTACGACGCGCCGACTGATCATGTCTTCGATCCGTTGCACAGCCCCGGACGCGGAAATCAACGCCTTCCACCGCTGCAACGCGGCGTCGTCGAGATATTCGTTGTTCGCCAGTTCGGCCAGTTCTCGTCGAGCCGGCGCTTCGGCCATATGGTAGGCGGCCACAATGACGCTGGTCGCCTTGCGTTCGAGGAGATCTCCGCCACACGGCTTCCCGGTGATCGCCGGAGAGCCGAAGACTCCCAGCAAGTCGTCGCGCAGCTGGAATGCTTCGCCGACCGCGGTGCCGTAGCGGCCAAGTCCGAATAACGTCCGCTCGTCGCACCCGGCCATCGCTGCGCCGAGTTCCAACGGGCGGCGCACCGTGTAGTTGCCCGATTTGCGTCGTAGCACGTCGAGCACTTGTTGCAATGTTGGCATCTGACGGATATCGGACGTCAAGTCGGCAAACTGTCCCACCGCAAGCTCGGTGCGCATCGCGTCGTAGCGTGACCATGCTCGCTGTAGACAGCGCGGGTCAACCCCGCTCTCCCGCAGCATCTGCTCGGCCCAGATCAGGCAGAGATCGCCCAGCAGGATGGCCGATGATTCGCCGAAGCGCCGCGCCGAGCCCGACAGGCCGCGTTCGCGGTGCCAACTGGCGAATTGGAGGTGCGCCGAGGGGCGGCCCCGCCGTTGTGGCGAATCGTCCATCACATCGTCGTGCATAAGCGCGAAAGCGTGGAGCAACTCCAAGCTGGCCGCAGCCCGCAGCGCCGTGTCGCTTGGCGGCGCGCCGCACAACCACGCCAGGTACATAAACGTAGATCGCAGGCATTTGCCGCCACGGACGAACTCCACCAAAATGCCGCCGGCGGCGTCGGCACATACCCCGTCCAACTCAGCAACGCGCCGCGTCGCGACGAACTCGCCGAGTGCGGCAAGCACCGCCCTCCGCACATTCGAACGCCATGCGTCGAAGTCGTCAGCTAAGGACCAGCCTGCAGGCATGGGGACTAGGCCTAGCCTGAGTGACGCAGCACGCATCTGCTGCTGGACCCCCTTCCGGATGGCCTTGCCCGACGTATTAATTGTTCAAACACGCCTGGTCATGGTCCGTGTAAGCAGTGCTAACCGGTTCGGATGCGGCTCCTAGGAGCCGATTCCAGACGTGGTACACCGCATAAGTTCACCATCTTAATCATTAACTTACTGAAATTGGTGAAGTCTGGCCAGCCGGATGTTCAAGACGAGGTTGGTGGCGCTGCCACCACAAAGGCGATGGGCCCAGCCGGACTAACCGGCTGGGCCCATCGCGTGTAGGAAGAAGTTACTGGTTGCCCTTTTGGCGTGCTTCTGCGGCTTTGGCGCTCGCACGGGCTGACTCGGCTTCGGCTTCCCGCTTGGCGGCGTCGCGCTGCGCCTGGCCTTTGTCCTGCTGAGCCCGCGCCTCGCGAGCCAGCTGGCCGTTTGAGGTCACCACACCGATGGCCTCCTTGACCTTGCCCTTGACGCCCTCGACGATGCCCATGACGGCCTCTAGGGGTCCACTTCGCTGTGCCACATCTGCCTCCCGCTGATCTCTCGACAGGCGGTGTTGCCCCGCCCGATAGTTATCGATTCCCACCGAGCGCTGATGGGAAACCTCGGGGCGCCGGTAATCGGCTCGGCGGGCATGCCGGGATGAGCGGTGAGCTGTGGAATCCCGGAAGATCGTGATCGTCGTCTCAACTGCGTTCAAAGCGCCCCCAGAGATCCGTCCGGCGAACTTGTACCCGCCCGCACAGCGGTTTGAGCGGTTGGTGTCCGGGTATGTGCGTCGGTGTGGACGTGAGAGCGGCATCCGAACGTGTGCTGGGTGCAGAGCGCAAAGTGCTGCGTTTGCAAAGACGGTTGTGGCTTGCCCAATTGGCGTTCTGGCCGGCCGTGATAGCGGTCGCGATTCTTGCGGTCGTTGCGGCGTGGAGGCTTTGGCAACGCTCTGGCCAGCGCAAGTCTGACTTGGACGCCGTCGTGGGCGGCACAGTTCCAATCGATGGACCGGACGCGCCCGCCGAAGGGTCGCTGCCCGGCTAATCACGTTGTGGTACAGACATTCACCGAACTGCACGGCGTCGGGGCGTGGTGGTACGACGCCTGACATCACTTGCCGACGGCTTGGCTTTGTTGGTGGCGTTGGCTTCGAACTCTGCCATCGCCGCGATCATTGCAGTGAAAACTCGGTGTGCAGCGGCCAGATCGCGATCGGGTAGATCGGCGATGGCTGAGCGGACCTCGCCGCCAAGGGGAGTGAAGTATGCGCGGGCCAACGCCATTCCGGACTTCTCATAGCGAAGTAGCGACTTGCGCCGGTCGGCTGGGTCAGCCTCGCGCCTTATGTGGCCGGAATCGATCATCCGGTCCACTAGATAAGTGATAGCGGGAGCCGACATGTCCATCCGTTGTCGCAGCTGAGCCAGCGTCAGCGGCGTTCCGGCCGTGTCGGCGACCATGATGTGCAGCAAGGCGTGGAAGTCGCTGCCGCTGACGTCGTGCCCGCGCGCAAAGTGGCGGCCTATGCGATCTGCTTGCGCGGTGAGAGCCCGCAGGTCAGCCGACATCAACTTCTCGAGTTCGGCTCGGTCTGGTCGCCGATCAGCGGCGCCTCGCTTGGTCACTTGCACGCATCCTTCTTAGCGTTCCGCCGATTAGCTTATCGGCGGACCGCACCAGCGGTCAGCGAACCCGGTGGGCGTTTCGCTCACGCGGCGGCGTTCTCATGATTTCGCGGGATCGTGCCCCCAGTTCATCAACGAGTAGCGCCAGGCGGTGTCTTCGATGACTCCGGCGGGGCGCTGTGCAAGGTGGCGCTTTGCGTAGTTGACGACCTTGCGCATGTGTGCGTAGTCGTCCGAGGTGAGTTCGGCACGCTTGGTTTTGAGGATCTTGACGATGCGGCGGCCGCTGGCGTGCCCCGTCGACTCCGCGCTATCCCGGTTCTGCCCGACACTGTGTGACTCATCAGTGTCGAGCCACGTCTGGAGTTCACGCGCGGTCATGTTGACCGTCTGGCGGAACTGCTTCCATGTTGTTTCGTTGTCGACGTCGACACCTGTGATCCTTCAATCGGGGCAAATCAGTCGCGGCGTCGCAGTGCTTGGGGCGTGTGCACGGCGTCCGCCCCGGTCTTATCACTACGCACCTTGTATTGCGGTTTGTCTTTGGATGCGCGCACCGTGCGTCCGGCCGCCGTGGTGTCGGAAGTGATTTCACTCTCCACGGTTCCGTGGACCGTGGTGCCATGGCTCTCCCACTGCACTTTGTCGCCCTTTCGAAACTTCTTGTCGCCCATACGCCCACCCTTCACGAGATCACTGGCGCTGGCCAAGATGTGCCCAGCCAGGCGCCGCACCACTTCACGCCAGACTTGTAGTTAAGAAAGTTGATAGTTAAGTAACACTCTATACTCACCCTCCTGCCGGGTGTAGCGGAACGGCTACATTCATCGGGCGGCGCTGTGGGATCTGGTTTCGCCCCGCGCAGAACGGGAACTCGCCGCCGGTGAACGTTTCCGATCTCGTTGCATGGCCCTTCGGTTGGGGATCCGCCATTCGCCGCAAACGGTTTTTTCATCCGGTGGGTGTGCTTGCCGAAGGCGCCGTCGAACGCATCGCCCCGGCAGGCAACGGGCTGCCGATCCAGTCATCCGACGTCGTTGCGCGGGTGTCGAAAGCCACCGGGACGCCCGGAGCGTTACCCGACCTCATCGGGCTGGCGCTCCGCGTCACGTCCCCGCAGGAGTGGGCGACGCCGTGGGACATCCTGCTCGTGTCGGCCGGTTCTGGCGTTCTCGGCCGGACGTTGGCACTGCGACCGGTGACGTCGTGGACTGGCCAAAACATGACCACCCTGATGCCGCTGCACTACGGCGGCAAATACTGGTGGCTGCGGGCCAGAATCGTCAGCGAAATAGCCGGATTCGGCATATCGCTGGACGCTGTGCAAGAGCGGATCGAACACGGTGGAGTCGAGGTCGCACTCGACCAAGCCTGCGGCAGATCCGATTTCGAGAGGCTGGCTCGGCTGACGCTGACCAGCGTCCTCGATGGACGGCAGGGCGAGGACGTGTCGTTCGATCCGGTCCTCAATACGGCGCCTGGGTTGAAGCTCTATCCGGAATGGCTCGCCGATCTACGAGCGCGCGCCTACCAGCGCAGCCGAGAGGGCCGAGAAGCGAGTTAGCGGTTTGCCAAGGCATTCACCTGCTGCGGCCCAGCAAGTGCCGTAGCGCCTGATCGAGGTCGGGCTGACGAAACCGGTGTCCCGCTTGGCTGAGGCGATCGGCGACTACACGTTGGCTGGCACACGCGAGTTCGCGGGCACCCTGCTGACCGAGCAGTAGGCGCGGCCCCAGCGGCGGCACCGGCAACACGGCGGGCCGGCGCAACACGTGAGCCAGAGTCCGGGTGTATTCGGCATTGCGGACCGGTTGCGGCGCAACCGCATTCACCGCTCCGGACAGGGTAGAATCCCAGAGCGCGCGGTGATAGATGTCAACCAGGTCGTCAATCCCTATCCACGACAACCACTGCCGGCCGTTGCCGAGTCGGCCACCCAATCCGGCGCTGAACAGGGGACGCATCAGCCGAAGTGTGCCACCGCGAGGTGATTGGACGATGCCGGTGCGCACCCGTACCACTCGCGACCCGGCCTGCTGCGCCGGCGCGGTAGCGTCTTCCCAGTCGGCGACGACGTCGGCCAGGAACCCGTCGCCGCGATCGCTGTCCTCGGTGAGCGCTTCGTCTCCGCGATCGTATCCGTAGTAGCCGATCGCCGATGCGGACACGAACACCCCGGGTCCGCCGGCGGAGTGCGCTACCAGCTCGGCCAGGCGGCGCGTCGGACCGATCCTGCTGTCGTGCACCGCATTCCGGTGCTTATCGGTGAACCGCCCGGCGATCGAGGCACCCGCCAAATGGATCACCGCGCCGACGCCGGCAAGCAATTGCGGGTCGGGGTCGTCGGGGTTCCACTGCCGTTCGTCTGCGGTGCGCGGGGAGTGGCGGACCAGCCGGATTACGCGATGTCCGCCCGTGCTGAGAAATGCGGTCAAGGCCGAGCCGACGAGACCGGACGACCCGGTGACCGCGACGGTCGCCGGACCCAGGCCGTGCTCGGCCGCCAGCCGGTGCGCGGCCAGGTCGTCGGCCAACTGACGGTGCCGGTAGACGAACATGGCCCGCAAAGCCGACGCAGGCACCGGCGTGTCAACCCGATCTATGACCCGGGTCTGGTTGTCGCCCGCATCTTCGAAGTCGTGGGTGTGCCGCCACCGCACCGCGATTCGTGCCGGCAGCGAGGCCAGGCCGTCGCTACCTATATCGTCGACGAAACGGCGTGGTGGATCGTAGGAGTCCGCCTGGTGTTCGGCGACCCAGCGCAGGCCACCGGGCAGCGCGAGGGTGGCGTGCCCGTCCTTCAACGAGTCGGTCTCGGTGATCAACCGCAGCGGTGACCAGGGCGGCGAGAGTCGGGTGAACGCACCCGGCCTGGCGTGCCAGGCGAATACCTCGTCGCGCGCCGCGTCGACGACGCTTGAATATTCAATCCCCATCTCACAAAGTTACCGGGCTGTCCGCGAATCCCGCCGTGATGCCGCAAACGCTCAGCGATCGGGTAGTGCGTGCTCGACGATGGGTAAGCGTGGCTGTGGCTGGCGTTCACCGCGCTTGGCGGCCAGATACACCTGCGCGGTCTCCTGCGCCACCGTCTGCCAATCGAAGTCCGAGGTGAGCCGTTCGCGGGCGGCACGCGCGCGCCGCTGCGCGGCGGGTGGATCGTCGAGGACGCTGCGCACGGCGGCGGCCAGTGCCGCTACGTCGCGGGGTGGGCAGGACACCCCTGTCTGTCCGTTGATCACCGCTTCGCCCAGACCGCCGATGTTCGATGTCACCAGCGGAGTACCGGCCGCGGCCGCCTCCAGGGCGACGATCCCGAAGGGCTCGTAGTGGCTGGGTAGCACGGCGGCGTCGGCCCGATGTAGCAAGGCCAGCAGTTCGGCGTGGTTGAGATGGCCGGCAAACCGAGTTGCCTTGAGCACCTTGTGCTTACGGGCTTGTTCGACGAGCCAGTCCTGCTGAGTGCCTTCTCCGGCGATGGTCAGCGTGGTACCTGGGTGATGGCGCCTGATTCGGGGCAGGGCGGCGATGGCGTCGTGAACACCCTTTTCGTACTCCAACCGCCCGAGATAGAGCAGCTCAGCCGGTCCCGACCGCGGCCGGCGGGCCGCGAACTGCCAGCGTGCCGCGTCAATTCCATTGCGGATCACCGTGATCTCGGCCAGGCCGGGACCGAACAGCTCGGTGATCTCGTCACTCATCGACGCCGAACACGTGATCAGCGAATCGGATTCACGCACCAACCACGACTCGACCGCGTGCACCTGACGGCTCATCGCCCCGGAAACCCAGCCCGAATGCCGTCCGGCTTCTGTGGCGTGAATCGTTGAAACCATTGGCACGTCGTAGAACTGGGCGAGTGCAATGGCCGGATGAGCGACCAGCCAGTCGTGTGCGTGCACGACGTCGGGGCGCCACGGACGGTCGCTGCCGTGCCCCCTTAAAGACAGCCCGGCGCGGATCATGGAATGGCCCATGGCCAGAGTCCAGGCCATCATGTCCTTGCCGAAGGTGAACTCGTGCGGATCCTGTGCGGCCGCGATCACCCGGACGCCCTCGCTGATCTCATCGGACGACGGATGGGTGCTGGGATCGGTGCCAGTGGGCCGCCGCGACAGCACGACCACGTCGTGGCCGGCCTCGGCCAGCGCGGTGGACAGGTGATGCACATGTCGGCCAAGCCCGCCGATCACCACCGGCGGGTATTCCCACGACACCATGAGGATCTTCACGAGCCGGGGCCTCCGCGAAAGCCGTGCCGCGAGCGTGCGCAAAATGCCACTCCCAGCGGCGTGTCGTCGTACAGACACGCACGCTCGCGCGACGTACGGTAGCTCATCGCGGCAACCTACGGGCATCTAGGGCGCCAAACAGGCCATCGGCGCGGCTCCAGCCGTCGGCCAGCCGCTGCGCGCTGTCGCGGCGGCCGGACGCGAGCGCGCCAGCGATCTCCCGGGTGGCGTGCGCATGCAAGTGGGCGCGATAGCGGGCGTAGTCGGCGGCGGAATCCTTGCTGACCATGAACGGCCAGTCGCTGGACACGGTCAACAGCGTCTCACGCAGGATCTGGTCGGCGACGTGATCGCGGGGGATGGGCCCGTCCAGGGACGCCGTCTGGGTCAGCGCCTTGTCGACGGTGGTCAGCGCGGTATCGACCACCTCGGTATTCAGCTGAACCAGATCGGCCACCTGCTCGCCGGCCCACACTTGCCAGTCCTTACCCGAACCCCAAGAGCTGGGCGGTAATTCGACCGACTGGCCGACGAAGCCGCCGGCGATCGCGTCGCTGAGGGTGCCTACCCGCACGCCGGCGGCGGGCAGCGCGCGCAGCACGCGCGCCAGCCAGGTCGGTCCCTCGTACCACCAGTGGCCGAACAGCTCGGTGTCGAAGGCGGCAACGACGTGAGCCGGACGCCCGATGCGCTCGGATTCGGCGACGAGTCGGTTGCGGACCACGTCGACGAAGTCGGCGACGTGGATGTCGACGGCGCGGTCTGCGCGCTCCGGGTCATACGGCGCCTTGGCCTCCGACGGAACATTGCGGCCGGTGACCCTGGCCGGTTTGAGGCCGGTGAGGTGGTCGTAGGTGTGGAAGTCGCGGTACGCGGCGTGGCCCGGGTAGCCGGACTTCGGTGACCACACCCGGTAGCTGACCTGCAGGTCACGCCCGAAAGCGACCACGTCGCTGCTGCCGACCGGTCGGCCCAGCGCGGTGTCGCCGTGCAGCGAGGGGCCGTCGACCATGAAGTGCGTGACTCCCGCGGCGGCGTAATCGTGTTCCAGTCCAGGGGCATAGGCGCATTCCGGCGCCCAGATCCCGGTCGGGGTGTGGGCAAGCCGCAAACCCGCGTCGGCCAGGCCTTCGCGCAGCGCGAACTCGCGCAGTCGTGGCGCAAGCAGCGGCTGGAACGGATGCGCCAAGGGGCCGCCCAGCAGCTCCACGGTGCCGGCGTCGATCAGCCCGCGCAGCAGCGGGCTGCCGCCGTGCCGCCACAGCGTGGTGAAGTCATCGAGTGCCCGGTCGGCTTCGGCGCATTCGCGAGTACCGAAGGCCCGCAACGCTTCCGGTGTACACGCCGAATAGCCCGCCGACTTCGACTCGGGAACTGTCCGCACGCTGGCCGCCTCGGCGGCGCGCAGCCGCCAGTTGGCCAGCCAGCGGTGCATGCCGTCGAGGCAATACGGGTCGTCGAGTTGCGCGTTAACCACCGGCGTAACACCGAGCGTGACAAGCCGGTGCCGGTCCTCGTCGGCCAGCGCGCGCAGCACGCGAAACAGCGGCAGGTAGGCCGCCGACCACGACTGGTAGAGCCACTCCTCGCCGACCGGCCAGCGGCCGTGGTGCGCCAGCCAGGGCAGGTGCGTGTGCAACACCAGGGTGAACAACCCGGGTACCGGGGTCGACGATTCCGAAACTGTGCTCACGGCCGCACCGCGATCGCGATCAGATCCAGGCTGTCGTCTATGTCCCGGATGTCACCACCCGGGTCGCCGGCTTCGACCAGGTCGAAGTCGGCCGTGGTCACCGCCGCGACGTCCGCGACCAGGTCGGCGGGCCACGGCGCGTCGGCCACCGCGCGGGCGATCTGCGCGTCGATGATCGAGCCGCCATGACGGGCGTCCATCTCCCGCAGCCGCGGGCCGTGAAACAACCCGCACATGACCACCTCACGAAAGCCGGCGTCGACCAGCAGCTCGGTCAGCTCGTCGGCGTTGAGCTCGCGGGTGTGAAACGGGTTGATCGGGGTGTCCCGGCCCGGCGAGAAAGTGATCCGGTTGGGTGTGGACATCATCAGCAATCCCGACGGACGTAGCACCCTCAGGCACTCCCGAACGAACTGGCCCTGGTCCCACAGGTGCTCGATGACCTGGAAGTTCACCACAACGTCCACCGACGCGTCGGGAAAGGGTAGGTCGGCCAGGTTAGCCTGCGTGACCTCCACCCGGGGGTAGCGGTTGCGGACGTGGGCCACCGCGGCCTCGTCGTAGTCCACCGCGACAACCCGGCCGGCCACGTCGGCGATCAAGTCGGCGCCGTAACCTTCGCCACAGCCGGCTTCCAGCACCACACGGCCGGCACAGCGTGGCGCCAGCCGCTCGTACACCACTTGGTGGCGACGAAACCAGTAGTTCTCGATGTCGAGATCGGGGATGGTGCGCTCGCCCGTCAGCGTCAACACCGCAGCGTCCGCTGGCGACGCCGCTAGCGGGGTGTCGTCGGCGCTGCGATGGGGAACGTCGAATGCGCTCATTGCATAGGCAGGCTAACCCGTACCGGGCGATTAGCGAACCTGGCACTGGATCCGGGAAACAGAACGAGCCGCCCGGCGACCCCGACTCGGTCAAGCGGTCCGTGGCCAGGGACGGGGGAGAGCGGGCAATTCAGCAGATGCGACCCGCTATGGTGTGAGGGCGAACCGCGCAAAGTTACCCAGTAGTAACAGGGCCGCGCGGTTGTTGAACGCCTGACCGAGATCCTGCAGTCGATTGCTGCGGGACGCCCTTCGAGGAGGACGAACCACACTCATGACGAACATCGTGGTCCTGATCAAGCAGGTCCCAGACACCTGGTCGGAGCGCAAGCTGACAGACGGCGATTTCACGCTGGACCGCGAAGCCGCCGACGCCGTGCTGGACGAAATCAACGAGCGCGCGGTGGAAGAGGCGCTGCAGATCCGCGAACGAGAGGCCTCCGACGGTGTCGAGGGGTCGGTGACCGTGCTGACGGCGGGCCCGGAGCGCGCCACCGAGGCCATCCGCAAGGCCCTCTCGATGGGCGCCGACAAGGCCGTTCACCTCAAGGACGACGGCATGCACGGCTCGGACGTCATCCAGACCGGATGGGCGCTGGCGCGTGCGCTGGGCACCATCGAGGGCACCGAGCTGGTCATTGCCGGTAACGAAGCCACCGACGGCGTCGGGGGCGCGGTGCCGGCCATCATCGCCGAGTACCTGGGCCTGCCGCAGCTCACCCACCTGCGCAAACTGTCGGTCGAGGGCGGCAAGGTCACCGGTGAGCGCGAGACCGACGACGGCGTGTTCACCCTCGAAGCCACGCTTCCCGCGGTGGTCAGCGTCAACGAGAAGATCAACGAACCGCGCTTCCCGTCCTTCAAGGGCATCATGGCCGCCAAAAAGAAGGAGGTCACGGTGCTGACCCTGGCCGAGATCGGGGTCGAGGGCGACGAAGTCGGGCTGGGCAACGCCGGGTCGACCGTACTGTCGTCCACCCCGAAACCGCCCAAGACCGCCGGTGAGAAGGTCACCGACGAGGGCGAAGGCGGCAACCAGGTCGCCCAGTATCTTGTCGCGCAGAAGATCATCTAGACGCAGCACCTCCACCGGACCTCAAGACAAATAGAAGAGCGAGATAACTCATGGCTGAAGTATTGGTGCTCGTGGAGCACGCTGAAGGGGCGCTGAAGAAGGTCAGCGCCGAATTGATCACCGCCGCCCGTGTACTGGGCGAGCCGGCGGCCGTTGTTCTCGGTGCGCCGGGAACCGCTGCACCGCTGATCGACGGGCTCAAGGCGGCCGGCGCCGCCAAGATCTACGTCGCCGAGTCCGACGCCGTCGACAACTACCTGCTTCTTCCGGTGGTCGACGTGCTGGCCGGGCTGGCCGAGTCGTCGGCCCCGGCCGCGGTCTTGCTGGCCGCCACCGCCGACGGCAAGGAGATCGCGGGCCGGCTGGCCGCGCGGATCGGGTCGGGCCTGCTGGTCGACGTGGTCGAGGTCAAAGAGGGCGGCAAGGGCATCCACTCCATCTTCGGTGGCGCGTTCACTGTCGAGGCGCAGGCCAACGGCGACACCCCGGTGATCACCGTGCGGGCCGGTGCCGTTGAGGCGGAGCCGGCCGACGGCGCCGGCGAGCAGGTCAGCGTGGACGTGCCGGAGCCCGCCGAGAACGCCACCAAGGTCACCGCCCGCGAGCCCGCGGTCGCCGGTGACCGGCCGGAGCTGACCGAGGCGACCGTCGTGGTGTCCGGTGGTCGCGGCGTCGGCAGCGCGGAGAACTTCAGCGTGGTCGAAGCGCTGGCCGACTCGCTGGGTGCCGCCGTCGGCGCCTCACGGGCCGCGGTCGACTCCGGCTACTACCCGGGCCAATTCCAGGTGGGCCAGACCGGTAAGACGGTGTCGCCGCAGCTCTACATCGCGCTGGGCATCTCCGGGGCCATCCAGCACCGCGCGGGCATGCAGACCTCCAAAACCATCGTCGCGGTCAACAAGGACGAAGAGGCGCCCATCTTCGAGATCGCCGACTACGGCGTGGTCGGCGATCTGTTCAAGGTGGCTCCGCAGCTGACCGACGCGATCAAGGCCCGCAAAGGCTAGTCCTCCGTCAGCGTTCGCCGGGCCCTGCCCGGCCGCCAGCCGCAGAAACCCCCATTTCGTGCCGAAATGAGGGGTTTTGCGTCTATTCGCGTGCGACATTTCGTCATCTGACGTGCACCGACATGTCAGCCCGCCGATGCCGACTAGCTCCTCGGTTGCGACACGTTGGTTGCCATGAGCATCGCTTCTGTTCTGATAGCCGGCGACAAACCCAGCGGCTCGGCGTCTTCCCCGGATTCGGGGTCGCCTGGCGGGCCGCGCTACTCCCTGTTGCTATCGACCGACCCCAGCCTGATCGAGGCCGCGCAGCGGCTCCGTTACGACGTTTTCAGCAGCACACCCGGCTTCACTCTGGCCGGCGACACGCAACAAGATAACGACCGCTTCGACGAATACTGCGACCACTTGCTGGTCCGCGACGACAACACCGGCGAACTGGTGGGGTGCTACCGGATGTTGCCCCCGACGGGCGCCATCGCCGCCGGGGGGCTTTACACCGCAACGGAATTCGACGTCGGTGCTCTCGATCCGCTGCGGCCGTCGCTGGTGGAGATGGGGCGCGCTGCGATGCGCGAAGGTCACCGCAACGGCGGTGTGGTGCTGCTGATGTGGGCGGGAATTCTGGCTTACCTCGATCGCTGCGGCTACGAGTACGTGACCGGGTGCGTGTCGGTGCCTATCGACGCCGGCGGTCCAAACGGCAAGCTCGCCGGCAACGAGCTGCGTGGTGTGCGTGACTTCGTGCTGAGCCGTCACGCCGCTCCGCGCCAGTACCGGGTGCGCCCCTACCTGCCGGTGCGAGTGAACGGCAGGGCCCTGGAGGACATTCCACCGCCGCATCGGCCGACGGTTCCGCCGCTGATGCGCGGTTATCTGCGCCTGGGCGCCCAGGTCTGTGGTGAGCCCGCACACGACCCGGACTTCGGGGTCGGCGACTTCTGCGTGCTGTTGAGCAAGCAAAACGCCGACACGCGGTATCTGAAGCGATTGCGGTCGGCATCAGCCGCCTCGAAAGTGGCGCCAGAGGGTGCGGGCCGCTCAAGCCGGCCAACATCCCGATGACCAGCCTCACCACCGGGCATGCCTGGCTGCCGCGTGCCTCGTGCGACGTCAGCTGTGTGGGTGTCGGCGACGCAGCCGGGTCGCGGCGGTCGTTGACGTATCTGCGAGTGGCGCGTCGCATCATGTTCGGGCTGCTGCTGGCGCCGGGCCTGCCGCTGCTGGCGATGCCGCTGCCCGGCCGCACCCGGGTCCAGCGCGGCTACTGCCGGCTGGTGCTGCGCTGTTTCGGCGTACGGATCACGGTGTCGGGCAACCCGATTCGCAACCTGAGCGGCCTGCTGGTGGTCAGCGACCACATCTCCTGGCTGGACGCCTTCGCCATCGGCGCGGTGTTGCCCGGCTCGTTCGTCGCCCGTGCCGACATGTTCACCGGGGCCGCGACCGGGATCGTGGCCCGCATCCTGAAAATCATCCCGATCGAACGGGCCAGTCTGCGACGACTGCCCGAGGTGGTGGACGCCGTCGCCCGCCGGTTGCGCGCCGGTCAGACAGTGGTGGTCTTCCCCGAGGGCACCACCTGGTGCGGTTCTCCCGGCGACGGCCGACATTCTCACCGCGGGTCCGGGCTCTTCTATCCGGCGATGTTCCAGGCCGCGATCGACGCGGGCCGCCCGGTGCAGCCGCTTCGGCTGACGTATCACCACGTCGACGGCACCGTATCGACCGCGCCGGCGTATGTCGGCGACGACAGTTTGCTGCAGTCGATCGTTCGAATGCTCCGCGTTCGGCGGACCCTGGCGTCCGTGCGCGTCGAAGCCCTGCAGCTGCCGGGAACCGATCGGCGGGCCCTGGCCATCCGCTGTCATTCCGCTGTGCATGTGGGGACGTCGCGACGCTTGGGTCACGGGCAGGTACTGGTGGCCTGAGCAGGCCCGACGCTGCCCGGTATTCTGGGGCGCGTCATGGTCTACCTCGATCACGCCGCCACCACCCCGATGCACCCCGCCGCCGTCGAGGCGATGACGGCTGCGCTCAGTACGGTCGGCAACGCGTCGTCGCTGCACACCAGCGGGCGCACGGCACGACGGCGAATCGAGGAATCCCGTGAGCTGATCGCGGACAAACTCGGCGCGCGTCCGTCGGAGGTGGTCTTCACGGCCGGCGGCACCGAAAGCGACAACCTGGCCGTCAAGGGTATCTATTGGGCCCGCCGCGACGCGGAGTCGCGACACCGCCGCATCATCACCACCGAAGTCGAACACCACGCCGTGCTGGACTCGGTGAACTGGCTTGCCGAACACGAAGGCGCCCAAGTGACTTGGCTGCCCACCGCGTCCGACGGCTCGGTGTCGGCCGCTGCCCTGCGGGAGTCGCTGCAGAGCCACGACGACGTCGCACTGGTATCGGTGATGTGGGCCAACAACGAGGTCGGCACCATCATGCCGGTCGCCGAACTCGCGGCTGTGGCGGCCGAATTCGGCGTTCCGATGCACAGCGATGCCGTTCAGGCGGTGGGCCAGCTGCCCGTGGACTTTCCCGCCAGCGGGCTGTCCGCGATGAGTGTGGCCGCGCACAAGTTCGGCGGTCCACCGGGCGTGGGAGCATTGCTGCTGCGCCGCGACGTCACCTGTGTGCCGCTGTCGCACGGTGGGGGGCAGGAGCGTGACATCCGTTCCGGCACTCCCGATGTCGCGGGCGCGGTCGGGATGGCCGCGGCGGCCCAGATCGCTGTCGACGGGCTGGAGGCCAACAGCGCGCGGATGCGATCACTGCGTGACCGCCTGGTCGAGGGGGTGCTGGCCGAGATCGACGACGTCCGTCTCAACGGTGCCGGCGAGGCGTTGCGGCTTCCGGGCAACGCGCACTTCACCTTCCGCGGCTGCGAAGGCGACGCGTTGTTGATGTTGTTAGACGCCAACGGAATCGAGTGCTCGACGGGATCGGCCTGCACCGCCGGCGTGGCGCAGCCGTCGCATGTGCTGATGGCGATGGGCGCCGACCCGGCCAGCGCGCGCGGCTCGCTGCGTCTTTCCTTGGGGCACACCAGTGTCGAGGCCGACGTGGACGCCGCCCTGCGCGTGCTGCCCGGGGCGGTCGACCGCGCCCGCCGGGCCGCCCTGGCCGCCGCGGGGTCGTCGGGGTGAAGGTTCTCGCCGCGATGAGCGGCGGCGTCGACTCGTCGGTCGCCGCCGCCCGCATGGTCGATGCCGGCCACGACGTGGTCGGTGTGCACCTGGCATTGTCAAGCGCGCCCGGCACGCTGCGCACAGGCTCGCGCGGTTGCTGCTCGAAGGAAGACGCCTCCGATGCCCGCCGCGTCGCCGATGTGCTCGGAATCCCGTTCTATGTCTGGGATTTCGCGGAGAAGTTCAAGACGGACGTGATCGACGATTTCGTCTCGTCCTATGCCCGCGGGGAAACCCCCAACCCGTGCGTGCGGTGCAATCAGCGAATCAAGTTCGCCGCCCTGTCCGTACGGGCGCTGGCGCTGGGTTTCGACACGGTGGCCACCGGCCACTATGCCCGGCTGTCGCAGGGGCGGTTGCGTCGCGCCGTCGATCGGGACAAGGACCAGTCATATGTGCTGGCGGTCCTGACCGCCGAGCAGTTGCGTCACGCCGCGTTCCCGATCGGGGACACCCCGAAGCCGCAGATCCGGGCTGAGGCGGCCCGACGCGGTCTGGCCGTCGCCGCGAAGCCCGACAGCCACGACATCTGCTTCATTCCCTCCGGGAACACCCGTGCCTTCCTGGGCGAGCGCATCGGGGTCAGGCGCGGCACCGTCGTCGGCGCCGATGGCGCCGTGCTGGCCGAGCACGACGGAGTGCACGGCTTCACCATCGGTCAGCGCAAAGGCCTGGGCGTCGCCGGGCCGGGGCCTGATGGCCGCCCTCGGTACGTCACGGCGATCGATGCCGACACCGCGACCGTTCACGTCGGTGACGCGCAAGACCTCGACGTGCATGAGCTGAACGGACGCGCGCCGGTTTTCACCGCAGGAGTCCTGCCGGCGGGTCCGGTCGACTGCCTGGTCCAGGTCCGTGCGCACGGCGAAACAGCCGATGCGTCAGCCGAATTGGTTGGCGACGAACTTGTCGTCAGATTGCGTTCCCCGCTGCGCGGGGTGGCGCGCGGCCAGACGCTGGTGCTGTATCGTCCGGACCCGGACGGTGACGAGGTGCTGGGCAGCGCGACGATCGCCGGCACGCGGCGAGTGAACTAACCCGGTATCTTGGCCGCGATGTTGGTCATCACGATGTCGGAAACCGACGGCGGAAAGCCGCAGAAGGTGACTTCGAGCAGCGCCACCGACAAGACGCGATAGTCACGACCGCAGCCGCCGGGCCGAATACGCAGCGAGTCGGCACCGGCCTTCCAGTCGCCGATGTACAACCGACCGTCGGTGCCTGCTGCGCAGTCCCGCACTGTCGCGACCAGGGCGTCGAAGGCGTGCCGGGCCGTGCCCGCATCCCGGTAGGCGGCGGCGCCTTCGGAGATCAGGGCACCGTGCGGCGGATCCTGAAAGGTGGTCTTGTGGAACTCTTCGATGTCGGGCCCGAACGTTGCGGTCTCGGCGTAGATGAAGCGGCACGCCTGTGGTGCGGTCTGGGCAAGCTCGTCGATGTCCACCGGAGACCTGCCGTCCATGGTGGGGATGATCGTCAGGTGCTCGCCGGAGCCGGTGATCGCGCTCATCCGGGGCTGTTCCAGCAGGATCTGGTCGACGTTCACGCCGTGCACGCCCTTGGCGGCCGGACCGAAACCTGGCAGCGCGGTACCGTCGACCAGGCGCGTGCACCCCGCCATGAGAAACACCGCGCCGCACAACAACAGCGACCGCGCCAACCCTGCCATCTGACACCCTTCTGTCCCCGAACCTACCCGTGCCGACCCGCGGTAAACACCCCTGCCTGCCGACGTTCGACGCAGGGTCGAATACGGTTGGCGGGTGAGTGTTTTCGCAACGCTTGCCGTCAAGGCCAGCGGTATCGGATCGTGGCCCGGCGTCGCCGCGCGATCGGCCGCCGAGGTCGTCGTCGGTGAGCTGGCCGATGCGCTGGCCCACATCGTCGAGTTGCCCGCCAGGGGAGTGGGTGCCGACATGCTGGGGCGGGCGGGCGCGCTGTTGATCGACGTGGCCATCGACACGATGCCGCGCGGCTACCGGATCGTCGCGCGGCCCGGCGCGGTGACACGCAGGGCCGTGAGCCTGCTCGACGAGGACATGGACGCCCTGGAAGAGGCCTGGGAAACGGCCGGCCTGAGAGGTGGTGGTCGTGTGGTCAAGGTGCAGGCACCGGGTCCGGTCACGCTGGCCGCCGGGCTGGAGCTGGCCAACGGACACCGGGCGATCACCGACGCGGGCGCCGTGCGTGACCTGGCGGCCTCACTGGCCGAAGGCGTTGCCGCGCATCGTGCGTCGCTGGCCCGCCGGCTCGACACGCCAGTGGTGGTGCAGTTCGACGAGCCGTCGCTGCCGGCGGCGCTGGGCGGACAACTGACCGGGGTGACCGAGCTGAGTCCGGTTGCCGCGCTTGACGAAGCGGTGGCCGATGCACTGCTGGAGACCTGCGCCGCGAGTGCCGGAAGCGACGTGCTGCTGCACAGCTGTGCGCCAGATTTGCCGTGGAACATGTTGCAGCGCAGTGGTGTTAGTGCGGTCTCGGTAGATGCCGGCACGCTGCGGGCCGCGGATCTGGACGGCATCGCGGCGTTCGTCGAATCGGGGCGCACTGTCATGCTCGGCGTGGTGGCCGGAAGCGCCCCGGAGCGGCGGCCGTCGGCCGAAGAGGTGGCCGGTGCGGTGGTGGCGGTGACCGATCGGCTTGGCTTTAGTCGCTCGGCACTGCGCGACCGCATCGGGGTGACCCCGGCGTGTGGTCTCGCTAACGCCACGCCGCAGTGGGCGCGTATCGCGATCGGGCTGGCCCGTAAGGCTGCCGAAGCTTTCGCCCAGGACCCGGAGGCGATTTGATACGCAACTAAAAGGTTGCGTTTTAACTCTGGACGTGGTGAACTGAAAAGCAACCAGGAGGTTGCATATGAGTACTGCGTCGCGATCATCCAGTGCGGCGGAGCCGGGCGCAGCGGGTCGCGACGAGCGACTGCGCATTGAGAAGCAAGTTTTGTTGCGGGCGCCGCTGGACCGGGTATGGCGCGCGATCAGCGATGCCGAGGAATTCGGGCGATGGTTCGGTGTTCGCTTCGATGGGCCCTTCATCGCCGGCGGCACCGTCACCGCGGCGATCGCCCCGACCACCGTCGATGCCGGCGTTGCCGAACGTCAGGAGGCGCACGCGGAGGTGAAAAGCATCTGGCAGATCGTCGCAATTGAGCCGCAGCGGCGGTTCGCCTACCGCTGGCATCTGTTTGCGATCGACCCCGACGTCGACTACGACCAGGAGCCGACCACGCTGGTCGAATTCACCCTGGCGGAGACCTCCGACGGCGTGCGGCTCACCATCGTCGAATCCGGCTTCGACGCCATCCCGGCGGCACGGCGCGACGCCTCCTTCGAGGCCAATTCGGAAGGCTGGTCAATCCAGACCGATCTGGTGCGCAGGTATCTCGTCCAGTGAGTCCGTCTGCTGTGGTGGGCGCACCGCTGTTCGACGCACTCGGCGACCCGAATCGACTGCGCATCATCGTGCGGCTCTGCGATGATGGCCCGAGCTCGACTTCCCAAGTCACCCAGGTGATTCCAGTGACTAGGCAGGCGGCCAGCAAGCACTTGCAGCTGCTGGAGTCGGTGGGATTGGTTACCAGCAGTCGGCGCGGTCGCGAGCGCGTCTGGACCGTGCAGACTGAGCCGCTGGCCCAGGCCAGCGACTACCTCACCCAGTTGTCCCGCCGGTGGGACGCCGCGGTGGACCGGCTGCGCGCCTTTGTCGAAGAGGATTGAGGATTCCCAACGTCCGTCACATGCGTCACATTGGCCCCTGCGGGGAGGCATGTGGCGAGTTGTCCATCTCCGTGCGACAAATCGGCTTGGCGCGCTAGGGGCACCCCCCGGACGCCCTGGTAGCAAGTCTTCGGCCAAGGTGCCGGCGGCGAATTCGTTGTTCCGGGCTTCGGGTGTGAATCCCTGGCTTTGAGTGTGCAGCCTGGGCTTTCATCGTGCAGCCTGGGCGGCCCAAATCGCCGATTCCCGCCCCTAGCCCACTCCGAAAGCCATGAGTGCACAGTCGAAGCCGTCAGCTCACACTAAAAGGCCGTCACTTCACGGACAAACCGGCACACGGTTTCTATGAGAGGCCAGAGTGTTAGATGTGACCCCTGCGATTGCCGCTGCATCCTCGCACGAGATTGTCGGCCCCCTCGGCTAGCCTGCCAGGGTGAGCTCCCCACACGCTGATCCCGACGCGTTGCGCCCGGAGGTGTTGCGGCAGTGGCAGGACCTGGCCGAGGAGGTACGCGAACACCAGTTCCGCTACTACGTGCGTGACGCGCCGATCATCACCGACGCGGAGTTCGACAAACTGCTGCGCAGGCTGGAGGCGCTGGAAGACGAACATCCCGAGCTGCGCACGCCCAGCTCACCCACGCAGCTGGTCGGCGGCGCCGGCTTCGCCACCGACTTCCAGCCGGCCGACCATCTCGAACGGATGCTCAGCCTCGACAACGCCTTCAGCAGCGACGAGCTCGGCGCCTGGGCCGGCCGCATCCACGCCGAGGTTGGTGACGACGCCCATTTCCTGTGCGAGCTCAAGATCGACGGTGTCGCGCTGTCGCTGGTCTACCGGGACGGACGCCTGACCCGAGCGGCGACCAGGGGCGACGGCCGCACCGGCGAAGACGTCACGCTGAACGCCCGCACTATCGACGACATTCCCGAACGACTCACGGCCAGAGACGATTACCCGGTGCCTGAGGTTCTCGAGGTACGCGGCGAGGTGTTCTTCAGGGTGGACGACTTTCAGGCGCTCAACGCCAGCCTGGTCGAGGCGGGCAAGGCACCGTTCGCCAATCCACGCAACAGCGCGGCGGGTTCGCTGCGGCAGAAAGATCCGGCGGTCACGGCCCGTCGCAAGCTGCGGATGATCTGTCATGGGCTGGGGCACACCGAAGGCTTCCGCCCGGTCACCCAACACGACGGTTATCTGGCGCTAAAGGCTTGGGGGCTACCGGTTTCCGAGCACACGACCCTGGTGGACGACATGTCCGGCGTGCAAGAGCGCATCGACTACTGGGGCGAGCATCGCCACGAGGTGGACCACGAAATCGACGGCGTGGTCGTCAAAATCGACGAGGTGGCGCTGCAGCGCAGACTGGGTTCCACGTCGCGGGCGCCGCGCTGGGCCATCGCCTACAAGTACCCGCCCGAGGAAGCGCAGACCGAGCTGCTCGACATCCGGGTCAACGTCGGACGCACCGGACGGGTCACGCCGTTCGCCTTCATGACGCCGGTGAAAGTCGCGGGGTCGACGGTCAGTCAGGCCACGCTGCACAATGCCTCGGAGGTCAAACGCAAAGGTGTGCTGATCGGCGACGCCGTGGTGATCCGCAAAGCCGGCGACGTGATCCCCGAGGTGCTGGGACCGGTGGTCGACCTGCGGGACGGATCCGAACGCGAATTCGTCATGCCCACAACATGTCCCGAGTGCGGTACCACGTTGGCGCCGGAGAAGGAGGGCGACGCGGACATCCGCTGCCCCAATGCCGCGCGGTGTCCGGCGCAACTGCGAGAACGGGTCTTTCACGTCGCCAGCCGAAGCGGTCTGGACATCGAGGTGCTGGGCTACGAGGCGGCGGTGGCGTTGTTGCAGGCACAGGTGATCAGCAGCGAGGGTGACCTGTTCGCGCTCACCGAGGAACACTTGCTGCGCACCGAGCTGTTTCGGACCAAGGCCGGCGATTTGTCCGCCAACGGCAAGCGGCTGCTGGCCAACCTGGACAAAGCCAAGGCCGCACCGCTGTGGCGGGTGCTGGTGGCGTTGTCGATCCGCCATGTCGGGCCGACGGCTGCCCGCGCGTTGGCCACCGAGTTCGGCGATATCGACGCCATTCGGAATGCGTCCACCGAACAGCTCGCCGCGGTCGAAGGAGTGGGACCAACCATCGCCGCCGCCGTCACCGAGTGGTTCACCGTGGACTGGCATCGCGAGATCGTCGACAAGTGGCGAGCTGCCGGAGTGCGCATGGCCGACGAGCGCGACGACAGCGTCCCGCGCACCTTGGCCGGGCTGACCATCGTGGTCACCGGCTCACTGCCGGGCTATTCCCGCGACGACGCCAAGGAGGCGATCGTGGCGCGCGGGGGCAAGGCCGCCGGCTCGGTGTCGAAGAAGACCTCGTACGTCGTCGCCGGCGACTCACCGGGGTCCAAGTACGACAAGGCGGTGGAACTGAAGGTGCCCATCCTCGACGAGGACGGATTCCGAAAGCTGTTGGCAGACGGGCCTCCCGACGCCGAGGCAGACACCGGGGCATCCTCAGTGTCATAGTTGTTGATGCCCTTCTATCAATGCCTCGTTCCGTCGGGATCGCTCAGCTCCGATCACCGCTCCGCCCTGGCCGAAGCCATCACCGACGTTCATTCCACCGTGACGGGGGCACCGCGAGGATTCGTCCACGTTGTGTTCGTCGAGTACGACCCCGCCGCCTACTTCACCGCCGGCAAGCCCAACAGGTGTTCGGCGATCAACGGCACGATTCGCGCCGGCCGCGATCGCGAGACGCGGGCGCGACTGCTCACCGAACTGTCGCAGGCGTGGGTTTTGATCACCGGCCAAAACGCCCGGGAGCTGCTGATCGGGCTGAACGAGATTGACCCCACCTCGATCATGGAAGCCGGGCTGATCATGCCCGCTCCGGGCGAAGAGGCGGACTGGCTACAGCGCAACCAACAGGTGCTCGGAGAACTACTGGGCAGTCAGTAGGCATCTCGCCGGATGGCCGCAGCGGTTCTATGGTGGGCGCTATGACACAGACTGCGGACGCGTCCGCCGACGTATCACCCTGGTCGCCCCGCGAGGCCGAATTGCTTGCGGTGACTTTGCAGCTGCTGCAAGAACATGGGTGTGACGGGCTGACGGTGGACGCCGTGGCCACCACCGCCCGCGCCAGTAAAGCGACGGTGTATCGCCGCTGGCCCTCGAAAGCCGAACTGGTGTTGGCCGCGTTCACCGAGGGAGTCCGTCAGGTCGCAGTTCCCCCGGATACCGGCACACTGCGGGGCGACTTGCTGAAGGTTGGCGAGATCGTCTGTCAGCAAGCCACGCAGCACGCCACTACTATCCGCGCGGTACTTGTCGAGGTGTCGCGCCACCCCGCACTCAATGAAGCGATGCAGCACAATTTCATCGATCAGCGCAAAGCCTTGATGCAGCAGGTACTTCGAAAAGCCGTGGAGCGGGGTGAAATCGCCAAGACCGCCATCACCGACGACCTGTGGGACCTGTTGCCCGGCTATCTGATCTTCCGGTCCATCGTCCCGGACAATCCGCCCACCCGGCGCACGGTGCAAGCGCTCGTCGACGAGTTCATCATCCCTGGCCTCACCCGGTCCACCGGGTAATGCGGCCAGCAACCGACCCGGCTGCGAAGTGTACGGTCGCGTCTCTTGTGCAGTACGGTCCAGTACCGTACTGTCATAGCCATCGGTCACGGTCGAAGCGTCGCAGCAGCGTGACCGTATCGCCCGATCATCGAAAGGTCAACGGGTGAAAAATATTTCAGTTGCGCCCCTGGTCAAGCGAGGGTGGATGCTGCTAGTCGGGGTTGTCGTCGTCGCGCTGGCAGCATTTGCCATCTACCGCTTGCAAGGAATCTTCGGCTCGAACAGCAACGTGTCGGCCAACAGCGGCAATGCCAACGAGATCGTTCCGTTCAACCCGAAACATGTGGTTCTGGAAGTCTTCGGTGCGCCGGGTGCCGTGGCAACCATCAACTACCTGGACGTCAACGCGCAGCCGCAGCAAGTCAAGGACGTGCCCTTGCCCTGGTCCTTCACGATCACCACAACCGAGCCGGCGGTCCTCGGCAACGTTGTGGCACAAGGCAACGGCAACACCATCGGCTGCCGCATCACCGTCAACGGTGAAGTCAAAGACCAACGCACCATCAACACACCAAGCGCCTACACCTTCTGCCTGGACAAGTCCGGATGAGCGAACAGCCACCTGAACCACCTCGCATCCCCCATACCATCCGCCGGCTTTCGGTGCCCATCCTCGTGCTGTGGGTGGCACTGGCCGCGATCTCGAATGCCTTGGTGCCGCAACTGGAAGAGGTCGGCAGGGTCCATAACGTGGCGCTGAGCTCACCGGATGCGCCGGCGCTGAAGGCGACCAAACGCATCGGCCAGGCGTTCCACGAGTTCGACACCGACAGCTCGGCAATGGTCGTCCTGGAAGGTGACAAGCCGCTGGGCGCGGACGCCCACGAGTATTACGACAAGCTGATCCGCAAGCTTCAGGCGGACGGCAAGCACGTCGAGCACGTTCAGGACTTCTGGGGCGACACCCTGACCGCGGCCGGATCGCAAAGCACCGACGGTGAGGCCGCGTACGTACAGGTCAATCTGAAGGGCAACCAGGGGTCGGCCTTGGCCAACGAGTCCGTCGACGCCGTCCGCAGGATCGTCGACAGCACCCGACGGCCGGAGGGGGTCAAGGCCTACGTCACCGGCGTGGCACCGCTGATCGCGGACCAGTTCGAAGTGGGCAGCAAGGGGACCGCGAAGGTCACGTCGATAACCATCGGGGTGATCGCGTTGATGCTGCTATTCGTTTACCGGTCGTTCGTCACCATGTTCCTGGTGTTGCTGACGGTCCTAATCGAAATGGCGGCCGCCCGCGGGATCGTCGCTTTCCTCGGAAACGCAGGGATCATCGGACTGTCGACATACTCGACCAACCTGCTCACGTTGCTGGTGGTCGCCGCGGGAACGGACTACGCAATATTCATCGTCGGCCGCTACCAAGAGGCACGCAGCGCCGGAGAGGATCGAGAAGCCGCCTTCTACAACATGTTTCGCGGAACAGCCCACATCGTGCTGGGCTCGGGCCTGACCGTTGCCGGCGCTGTGGCCTGTCTGAGATTTACCCGGCTCCCGTATTTCCAAAGCCTTGGCATTCCCGCCGCCTTGGGCATTCTCGTCGCGCTCGCCGCCGCGCTGACCCTGGCTCCGGCCGTGCTGACCCTAGGTGCTGCCATGGGCTTATTCGAACCCAAGCGCGCGATGAGGACCCGCGGCTGGCGGCGGATCGGCACCGGCATCGTCCGCTGGCCGGCCCCCATTCTGTCCGTGGCATGCGCGCTTGCCTTGATAGGCCTGCTCTCCCTTGCCGGATACAAGACGAGTTACGACACGCGCCCGTACATGCCCGCAAATGCGCCGGCCAATGTCGGTTTTACCGCCGCCGAGCGGCACTTTTCCCGAGCTCGGCTGGAGCCCGAGTTGTTGATGATCGAGACGGATCACGACATGCGCAACCCGGCCGACATGCTGATCCTGGACAGGGTGGCCAAGGCGGTTTTTCACACGCCCGGCATCGCGCAGGTTCAGGCGATCACCAGGCCGCTGGGAACTCCGTTGGTGCACAGCTCGCTTGCGTTTCAGATCAGCGCGCAAAGCGCCAATCAGACCGAAAACCTGACGTACCAACGGGATCGCGCAAACGACTTGCTGAAGCAGTCCGGTGAGCTGGGTAAAACGATCGACCTTTTGAAGCAGCAGTACACCCTGCAGCAGCAGCTGGCCACCACCACTCACAGTGAGGCCCAAAACTTTCGCGACACCATCACCACGATCAACGACCTGCGCAACAAGATCGCGAACTTCGACGACTTCTTCAGGCCGATCCGAAGCTACTTCTACTGGGAGAAGCATTGTTTCGACGTCCCTGCCTGCTGGGCGTTGAGGTCAGTCTTCGACGCGCTCGACGGCATCGACCAGCTCAGCCAGAAATTCGAAGACCTCACGTCCACCTTGGACCAGCTCGACGCTCTGCAGCCGAAGCTGGTGGCGTTGATACCGCCGCAGATCGATAGCCAGCAGACCAATCGCGACTTGGTGATGGCGAACTACGCGACGCTGTCGGGCATCTACGCCCAGACAGCGTCCGCGATCGAAAACGCGACTGCGCTGGGCCGAGCGTTTGACGTCGCGAAGAACGACGACACCTTCTACTTGCCGCCCGAAGTGTTCAACAACCCCGATTTCAAACGCGGTCTGAAGCTGTTCCTCTCGCCCGACGGTAAAGCCGCTCGCATGATCGTCACGCATGAAGGTGACCCCGCGACCCCCGAGGGCATCTCACACATCGAACCGATCAGGAAAGCGGCGCACGAGGCCGTCAAGGGCACCCCGATGGCCGAAGCAAAGGTGTACCTCGGCGGCACCGCGGCCACGTACAAGGACATCCAGGACGGCGCCACCTGGGACCTCATGATCGCGGGGATCGCCGCGATTTCCCTGATCTTGCTGATCATGATGCTCATCACGCGAAGTTTGGTTGCCGCCCTGGTGATCGTGGGCACGGTAGCCCTGTCGCTGGGGGCGTCATTCGGATTGTCGGTGCTGGTGTGGCAGTACATCTTTGGCATCCAGCTGTATTGGGTGGTGCTGGCGCTGGCCGTGATCCTGCTGCTGGCCGTGGGATCCGACTACAACCTGCTGCTGATCTCTCGCTTCAAAGAGGAGATCGGCGCCGGCCTCAAGACCGGCATCATCCGTGCCATGGCCGGGACCGGTTCGGTGGTCACCTCGGCCGGGCTGGTTTTCGCAGTTACCATGTGCGCCTTCGTGTTCAGCGGTTTCCAAGTGCTCGGTCAGATCGGGACCACCATCGGTCTCGGGCTGTTGTTCGACACGCTGATCGTGCGTTCCTTCATGACGCCGTCCATCGCGGCGCTGCTGGGGCGCTGGTTCTGGTGGCCGCAGCGGGTGCGGCCCCGTCCGGCCAGCTCCATGCTTCGGCCCTATGGGCCGCGTCCGGCGGTGCGTCAGCTGCTGCTCTGGGAGGACGACGACCCGGCGGTCACTGCGCAATTGCGTTAGTGGCGATCGCGGCGTCGGGTCTAGCGCAGCATAGTCGCCACGATGCCGGCCAGATAGCCCAGCCGGGCCACCTCCGAGGGCCGGAACTCCGGGCCCGGCCGGCCCAGCACCACCGCGGTGTGCGGGTCGCCCAAGGGCGCCGCGACCATCGTGGTGTCCATGTCGCGCCAGGCCTGCGGCACCCAGTCGGCGCCACTGTCGAGCGCCGCGGCACGCTCGATCGGCAGCCACGGCGCCGAATCCGCGCGGGTCTCCGGCGCACCCGGGCTGCCCGCCAGGCGCTGCACTCCGGCCTCGGTGGCGCGCAACACGGTGCACCAGGCCACCCGCAGCACCTTCGGCGCCTCGTTTACCAGCACCCGCAGCTTGGACTGGTTGTCCCGGCCCGCGGCGATGTGGTCAAGAAGTTCCAGTTCGCGGTGGGCTTCGAGCAGACCGGTATGCGGACGGACGCTATCCACCCGGACACCGGGGAGCGATTCGGCAGCGGTGAGCAACGTGTCCGGCATCGCGCCCAGCGGCAACTCGACCACCAGATCGTCGATCGCGTATCCAGAGCTGCGCTCCACCACGTCAAGCGACAGGATGTCGCCGCCCACCGAGCCGAGCGCCACAGCCAACGAGCCCAGGCTCCCTGGGCGGTCGACCAGCTGGATGCGCAGCAGATAGGAAGGCACGGCCAACACTGTTGCACAGCGAGGCGCGCACGGCATTTCGGCCGGTGGTTGCCGCAGTTTCCGGATTTAGCTCGAGCTTCCAATGCGTCAGCGGCTTGGCCTCCTTCGCCGAAAGCCGGGTAGACGCCGTCGGCGGCTCCGCGCCGGTGGGGTTGGGGGCCAGGCCAACGCCGCAGCGGCCGCCCCTGCCAACGCCCCCGCGCTGGGAAAGCGCAGTTGCGGGTCTTTCGCCATCCCACGCCCGATGACGCCATCGAACGGGGCCGGCACCAGGACGTTCACATAACTGGGCTGGGGCGGGTGGACGGTGAGGTGCCCATTGATCTGTTCGGCGATACTGCCCGCAAAGGGCGGCCCGCCGGTCAGACACGCATACAGGACACAGGTCAGCGAATAGCAGTCACTCGCAACTCCCTCGATTGCGGTCGCCAAGCGCTCTGGAGCGAAATAGCCGTAGCGGTGCGGGTCGATGTCGGGCTGGGGCCCATCGAGGACGTCGTCCTGGAGGGTCGGCTGGTACAGCAGATAAGCGAAGTCGTCTGCGGTGACGAGAATTCTGGCCGGGACGATGTCCCGGCAGTACGCCCCTGACGCGTGCACGGCGTCGAGCGCTGCAGCGATCTGGCTGACAATCTTTACGGCGCGCGGCGGGCTGAGCGGTCCGTCGCGACTTAACAGGGTCTGCAGGTCGGTGCCGTCGACGAACGGCATTTGCAGATATAACCGACCGTCGACCTCGCCGACTTCGTCGACCAGCAACAAGTGCGGTTCGCCGGTGGGTCGCAGCAGTCG
>NZ_JCALDF010000034.1:0-51052 GCF_059812725.1 Mycobacterium sp. NGS41 | reverse complement strand
ATGCTGCCAGGTCGCGGCCTTTGATCAGCCGCATGCAGACGAACAGCCGGCCATCGATCTCCCCGTAGTCATGAATCGGAACCACATGCGGGGTTTCTAATCTCGCCGCGGCGTGGGCTTCGCGGCGAAAACGCCGCTGAAAATCTTCGTCCTTCGACAGATTCTGGGATAAGACTTTGATAGCAACGACGCGGTCGGTCACAGTGTCGTGGGCACGCCACACCTCGCCCATGCCGCCCTCGCCAAGCAGCGACCGCAGCCGGTAGCGCCCGAATTCCACCTCGTCCATGGCAGAACCTTCCGCCATCCACCCAGGTGAAAATGCTACCGATGTCAGCGGGCGACGGTGTGGGATTGCTATGAGTTGGTGTTGAGCGGTTGCCACCGCTGTCGGGTTTGCACCGGCGGCGTATTTCGGGAGTTCACGGGGAGTTTACGGATTTTCAGGCTGGCCCCAAAACCGCCTCTGAGCTGCAAGAACTCTGGTGCGCGATACTGGGATTGAACCAGTGACCTCTTCCGTGTCAGGGAAGCGCTCTCCCGCTGAGCTAATCGCGCTGGGATCGAATTCGGAGGTGGAGACGGGAATCGAACCCGTGTGCACGGCTTTGCAGGCCGTTGCCTCACCACTCGGCCACTCCACCGCTGGGGTTGATGCCACTTGCACCTTCGAGCGGATGACGGGATTCGAACCCGCGACCCTCACCTTGGCAAGGTGATGCGCTACCAACTGCGCTACATCCGCGCGCAACGGACGAGATCGTCGCCCGGTGCGAAGCACGACGATAGTCCAAGTGAGCGGGCACACACAAATCTCTTGGTGCAGTGCATGTCTAGGCTATCCCGCGGCCAGGCCGGGCGCCATGCGGCGCGTTTTACGAACCCGATCTCGTGCTAGTCTTCGACCTCGTTCGCCTCTCGGCGCCGGTCCCGTGGCTCAGTGGGAGAGCGTCCGCTTCACACGCGGAAGGTCGCTGGTTCGATCCCAGCCGGGACCACATCGTTGACCTGCATCAACACAGTTTGCTCACGCCCGCGAGCGTGCCTCTAACCCATCGGCAATGACCGGGGTGGCGCATTGCTCATGCGCGGCCCGCAAGATCGAATCGGCAGTCAGGAATGCGGGTTTGTCGCGGTCGGTGGCCTTGACAGGCAGGTCGGCGGCACAGCGCAGCACCATCAGGGCGAGCGCACTATGGGTCGCATACGGGATGATCAGCAGGTTGACGCTCGCATCTTCGCCGCTGACGGTCATGACGTGCTGACGTCTCTGTTCCCATCCCGACCAGTTGAAGTCGGGTGGTCGCTGTAGCGGCGGCCAGTTGACGTTGATCGAGGTGATGCCGCCGAGCAAGGGCGTCAGCACCGCGACCAGCTGCGGTAATTCATTGGTGATGCGGTCTGCGCGAGGCCACCAGGCCCCGTCGATGCCGCGACCCAGCTCGCGAGCCACCGATACCCGGACCGGATTGCTACGGCCTCGACCTCCCAGCGGACTCGTCATCGGGGACACCGCTGCCGGCGCCGGGCCGCGAGCGCGACGTCCGGTAATCGCGCGATAGTTACGGCTATGCAGTCCACGGCGGTTCCTTCACGGTCGGCATCGCGCGCCCCACACGGGCGCGGGGCGAACGGAGGAATCACATTGCCCGTGGGATGTCATCCGCGCACATCGCGGTGGACCACCGCTGACAACGAAACGGCTCCGGGCTGACGTTACGCCACCAGCGCCGTTTCGGCGCCCCGAACCTCGCGCTCAGGTGACCATGACGACGCGTGGGCGCGGCGCGGCCTTCGCAGACGAAGGGGACGCCGTTCTCGGGGTAGTGTGGCGGAAACAAAGGTGAGGATGGGTGGCATGGCCGTACAAAACTGGTGGGATGCGCCCGAGATTCCTCCGTCAGAGATCCGAGTCGGTGACATCATCGGCACGCTGGATCCGACTCAGCTGCGCTACACGGTCAAGCTGATCAGCGGGCCGCAGAAAAGTCCCGGACGGTGGACATTTTTCTGCCGCGACGACGACGGCCTGCAGCACACGAGCACCTTCGGGGACGACGAGTTGGTGCGCAGGTACGCCAAAGCGTCATGACGACGTCTTGGAACTACTGCGTGAGCCCGGCGGCTGTTGGTTAACACCACGGGTTTTGCGTTCGAAATGCCCCTAGCAGCGCGAGATCTGTTGTGCGAAAGGGACGCGTCTGCTTGCCCGAAACCCGCGAAGGAGGGTAACCATGGGTGGCAACGAAGGGATCGGCATTTTGCAACTCGAATGCCCGCAAAGACATCCCGTCGGCCGGATCCTCAAAGAGGCTGCCCATCACGGGGTTCAATTCGGCCCCGGAGCCGCCGTTGGCCCACGCCAATTCTGGCCGCAGGAAGACGAGCAGGGGCGATTCAAAACGCATTGTAGGCATTGCGACAAGCCCGTCTGGGATTCTTCGGCTACGTTGCGGGACAAGCTAAGTCAGTTGCTCGCCGACGATTCCGAGACCCGCGCAGTTGCCACGTTGTCATACCTGTAGCTGCGACCACCCGCACTCATATGCCTCGCGCTTGATCACGCCAAAACGGCTCCCGCAGCGCAGCTTTCAGTATCTTGCCGCTGGCGTTGCGGGGGAGCGACGGCATGAAGTCGACGGTTCGCGGACACTTGTAACCGGCGAGATGACGGCGGCAGAATTCGATGAGGTCGGCGGGTTCGACGTCGGAGCTGCTGACGACGATAGCCTTGACGGACTCGCCCCAGAAGTCGTCGGGCACACCGATGACCGCGGCGTCGTCGACGGCGGGATGCTCTGTGAGCACGCTTTCCACTTCGGGGCCGTATACGTTCTCGCCGCCGGTGATGATCATGTCCTTCAACCGGTCCTCGATGTAGAGGTAGTCGTCGGCGTCGAGGCGCCCGATGTCTCCGGTTCGCAACCAGCCCTCGGTGGTAATGGTGTCGGCGGTTGCCTCGGGCCGATTCAGATAGCCGCTCATGGCCTGATCGCTGCGCGCCCAAACTTCGCCCGGTGCACCGTGATTCAGGCAGACACCGGTTGCGGGATCGACGATCTGGAGCTCGGTGCCCGCCGCGGCCTTACCGGCCGACAGCAGCAAGTCGGGCCGGCCCGGGTCGCGGTGGTCGGCGGGACTGAGTGCGGTGATGGCTCCGCAAAGCTCGGTCTGTCCGTATACCTGGACGAAGTTGACGTCCGGCCAGGCAGCCAGCGCCCGCTGCAGCAGCGGTAGCGGCATGGGAGCCGCGCCGTACACCAGATAGTGCAAGCGTGCGACGGCCTCGCGGGCCGCCTCGCCGCCGTCCAGGAACCGGGCGATGACGGGTGGCACCAAGAAGGCGTGGGTCGCGCCGTCGTTCAGCGCGCGGATCAAAGTCGCGGCTTCGGGTTCGCGCGTCAGGATCGTCGGAGCCCCCGCGAAGATGCCGAAACACGCGTAGCCGATGCCCCCGACGTGGAACAACGGCATCGCAACAAGGTTCGCGTCCCCTTCGGCGAACGGAAACGCCGGGGCCAGGTTGGTGATGTGGTTGACCAGCGCGCGCTGACTCAGCAGCACGCCTTTGGGACGCCCGGTGGTACCCGAGCTGTAGATCACCAGAGCGGTGTCGGTGTCGGAGCCGGCGGCCTCAGCGTCGGTCGCGGCGGGTGTCGCTGCGGCGAGCCAGGATTCGTACTCGTCGCCGGTGGCACCATCGCCGACCACGATCATGCGCTCAAGCCCGGGGACGCGTTCGGCGATCGCCTGCACAGTGGGGGACAGCTCGGCGCCGACTAGCAGCAGTCGGGCACCGCTGTCGTTGAGCACGTGGACGAGTTCTTCTCCGATGACTCGCCAATTGACGACCGTGGCGACGGCGCCGATCGATGCGGCGGCAATCAAGGTTTCCAGGCAGGCCGGGTGGTTCTTGTCGAGGAACGCCACGCGCTCACCGCGCTGAACGCCGGCGGCTCGCAGCGCGCCGGCCGCGCGACGGATCCGCAACGCCCACTGCCCCCAGGACCATTCCCGGTCACCGAACTGGAGCGCTACGCCGTCGGGCCTGCGCCGGGCATGGTGCTCGACGATTCCGACGAGTGTGTCCGTGGTGGCATCGGCTGTTGGCATAGGTTCCACTCTGCAATACGCCAAGCATCAGCGCGCAGCCGCTCCCACCTGCTGGTCGGCTACCGGGCGCTGTCGAAGTTGTGCGGGCAACACACATCGCTTGCGTTCCGGCCGCCCCGTCTGCTATGCATAAGTGAATATTCCCTAGTTTGATACGGAGGCGTGGTGACCCATCGAGTGATGGTGGCCGGCGTTGGGATGATTCCGTTCACAACCCCGAGCCGTACGGAGCCTTACCAGGTAATGGCTGAGAATGCAGCTCGAGCCGCGCTGGCCGACGCCGGAGTTGAGTACTCGTCGGTGCAGCAGGGCTATGCGGGATATGTGTATGGAGACTCGACATCAGGCCAGGCCGCGCTGTACGGGTTAGGGCAGTCGGGTATCCCGATCGTGAACGTCAACAACAACTGTTCGACCGGCTCGACGGCGCTGTGGCTGGCGCGACAGGCCGTCGAAACCGGCGCGGCCGAATGCGTTCTGGCGCTGGGTTTCGAGCAGATGCAGCGAGGCGCGCTGGGATCGGTGTGGAGCGACCGGCCCAGCCCGTTCACCCGGTTCGACGACGTCACTCGCGCCGCGCAGGGATGGGACGACAGCGCGCCGATGGCCGCCCAATACTTTGGTGGCGCGGGCCGCCAATACGCCGAGAAGTACGGGACGGACCCGGCCACGTTCGCCCAGATCTCGGTCAAGGCGCGTCGCCACGCGAAGAACAATCCGTACGCGGTGTTCCGCGACGAGGTGACGGTCGAACAGGTGCTAGCCTCGCCGCACATCTACGGACCGCTGACCAGGCTGCAGTGCTGCCCTCCGACGTGTGGTGCCGCCGCTGCTGTGCTGGTCAGCACGGAGTACGCCGTCAAGCACGGGTTGTCACCTCGGGTCGCCATCAAGGCTCAGGCGATGACCACAGACTCTCCTTCCACCTTCGCCGGCACCGACATGATCAAGGTCGTGGGCTATGACATGGCCAAGGCCGCCGCAGAGCAGGTGTACGAAACTTCAGGTGTCGCACCGGAAGACATCCGGGTCGTTGAGTTGCACGACTGCTTCACCAGCAACGAGCTGCTGACCTACGAGGGCCTTGGCCTGACGCCGGAGGGGACCGCAGAGAAGTTCATCCTCGATGGCGAGAACACCTATGGCGGACGCGTGGTGACCAACCCGTCGGGCGGATTGTTGTCCAAGGGTCATCCGCTCGGGGCGACCGGTCTGGCCCAGTGCGCCGAACTGGTATGGCAACTGCGGGGACAGGCCGGTGCGCGCCAGGTCGACGACGTCGATGTCGCGCTGCAGCACAACATCGGGCTCGGTGGTGCCGCCGTGGTAACTCTTTACGAGAAGGTCTCCTGATCATGGCGATCGACAAGAGCGTCATCGGAACAACGCTGCCTACCTCTACGCTGACCATCGACAGGGGTCGACTGCGGTTCTTCGCCAAGACGATTGGGGAGACCGATGCGATCTATACCGACGCCGAGGCGGCCAAAGCCGCCGGACACCCGGACATCCCGGCGCCGCCCACCTTCCTATTCTCGGTCGAGTTGGAGAGCCCGGATCCCTTTGCCTTCCTGGAGTCGCTCGGCGTGGATCTACGCTTCGTGTTACATGGCGAACAATCCTTCACCTATCACGCGCTCGCGTATCCCGGTGACCAACTTGTCGCCAGTCCGCGCATCATCGACGTCTATAGCAAGAAGAACGGAGCGCTGGATTTCGTCGTCAAGAGCACCGCGATCACCCGTGCCGACGGGACTGCTATCGCCGAACTCCAGTCGGTCATCGTGATCCAAAACCCGGGAATCGCATCATGACTGTTGCCCAAGCAATTTCGGTCGGTACCGAGCTGCCGCCGGTGAAGATCGATGCAATCTCACGGCAGACGTTGGCGCTGTTCGCCGGTGCTTCCGGTGACCACAACCCGATGCACATCGACCTGGATGCCGCGAAGTCGGTGGGCCTGCCGGACGTGTTCGCTCACGGAATGCTGTCGATGGCCTACCTGGGCCGGCTGCTGACCAACTGGGTTCCCCAGGAGCGCATTCGGTCCTATCGCGTCCGGTTCGCCGCCATCACACCAGTGCATGCGGAACCGACGTGTACCGGAAAAGTGACGCAGATCGACGATGTCGACGGCGAGCGGCGGGCCACCGTCGAGCTGGTCGTGACGCTCGACGATGGCACCACCACGCTGACCGGCGACGCAACTGTCGTCATCTAGTTGAAAGGTACTGGTACACATGGGAACTCTGGAGAACAAGGTCGCCATTGTTTCAGGCTCCGGCCGCGGCATCGGGCGGGAAATCGCGATCAAGCTGGCTTCCGAAGGCGCTCGCGTCGTGGTGAACGACCTCGACGCCGAGCCGGCCGCGGAGACCATCGCCGCCATCGAAGCGGTTGGTGGCAAAGCCGTCACCTGCGTCGGCAGTGTCACCGACGACGGCTTCGGGGATCGGTTCGTCAAGACGGCAGTCGATACGTTCGGCGGTCTGGACATCATCGTCAACAACGCGGGCTACACGTGGGATTCAGTGATTCAGAAGATGACCGACGAGCAGTGGGACGCGATCCTGGACGTGCATCTGAAGGCACCCTTTCACATCCTGCGCGCAGCGCAGCCGGTCATCAGCGGACTCGTCAAGCGCGCCCGGGAAGCCGGGGAGCCGGTGCCCTGCCGCAAAGTAGTCAACATCTCGTCGTTGGCCGGTGTGGGCGGTAACGCCGGGCAGGCCAACTACGCCTCGGCGAAGGCCGGCATCCTCGGCCTCACCAAGGCGCTGGCCAAGGAATGGGGACGCTACAACGTCACCGTCAACTCGGTGGCGTTCGGATTCATCAAGACCCGACTCACCGACGCACCAGCGGGTGGCGGGAAGATTACCGTGCAGGGCAAAGAGATTCAGGTCGGAGTCAACCCCGGACTGCTGGCCGCCATGGAACAGCTCATCCCGCTGGGGCGGGCAGGCACACCCACGGAAGCTGCCGGCGCCGTCTACCTGCTGTGCACACCCGAATCCGATTACGTCAGCGCACAGACTCTGGTCTGTGGCGGCGGAGTGAACATCTAGGCGCGCGCTCGCTCTGAGCACGCACCCTGCAGGAGGCACGATGTATGTCACCCAGTCGCTGCACCGCATGCTGCAGCAGAATCCAGATATGACGCTGACCGTGTTCGGCGAACGCCACTGCACTGTGCGGCAATCCGCGGATCGCATCGCGCGATTGGCCGGGGCTCTGCAGGGTCTGGGCGTGCAGAGCGATGACCGGGTGGCGTTTCTGGGGCTGAACTCCGACCGGTACCACGAATACTTCTACGCGGTACCCTGGGCCGACGCCGCGGTGAATCCGGTCAATATCCGTTGGAGTCCCGTCGAAATCGCCTATTCGCTCAAGGATTCCGGAACCAGGGTGCTGCTCGTCGACGATGCGTTCGCCGCGGTCGTGCCGCAAATCCGTGCCGCGGGTGCGGAATTGTCGGCCGTCGTCTATTGCGGTGAGGAATCCTGCCCGAGGGGCATGGTCGACTACGAAGAACTTATTGCGGGTTCGCAGCCGATCGCGGATGCGCGACGCGGCGGAGACGCGCTGTTCGGCATCTTCTACACCGGTGGCACCACCGGGCATCCCAAGGGCGTGATGCTGAGCCACACCAACGTGATGACCTCGGCTCTGGGCAGTCTGGCCAGTGGCCAGTTCCTGACCGACCGTGGGCGGATCCTGCACGCGGCACCTCTATTTCACCTGGCCGCGATAGGCATGTGGATTGCCGGCAGCACTGCGGCGTCTACCCACGTGTTCGTGTCGTCGTTCACCCCCGGCGGGGTGGCGAAGGCGGTCAGCGACCACCGGGTCACCGACCTGTTGCTGGTGCCGACCATGATCCAGATGCTGATCGACCACCCCGATGCCGCCGGGTTCGATCTGAGCTCGCTACGGCATCTCACCTACGGTGCCTCACCGATCTCGGAAGCACTGGTCGAAAGGGTCGGAAAAGCGCTTCCGGCAACGGCTTTAGGCCAGGCGTACGGGATGACCGAGCTGGCGCCGGCGGCCACCTTCCTCCCGCCGGCCGATCATGACAACCCGTCGCTGCGGCGATCCGCCGGACGGGCCTTACCACATGCCGAAATGCGGGTCGTCGACGCAAACGATCAAGAGGTCCCGCGCGGCGAGGTCGGTGAAGTGGTCGTGCGCGGTGCCAACGTCATGCTGGGCTATTGGAACCGGCCGCAGGAGACGGCCGCCGCGGTACGCGACGGCTGGATGCATACCGGCGACATGGCATTGATGGACGAGCACGGCTACATCTACATCGTCGACCGCCTCAAGGACATGATCATCACCGGTGGCGAGAACGTTTATTCCGCCGAGGTCGAGAACGCCGTTGCCAGCCATCCCGCTGTCGCTGCGGTGGCGGTCATCGGCGTGCCCGACGATCGATGGGGCGAAAGGGTCCATGCCGTCATCGTGTTGCGTCCTGGCAGCGCAACAACTCAGGAGTCGATACAGGAGCACTGCCGAGCGCTCATTGCCGGCTACAAGGTGCCCCGCAGCTTGGAATTCGTCGCTGAGTTGCCGGTTTCCGGCGCCGGAAAAGTACTCAAACGCGAACTGCGGGAACGCTATTGGAATCCAGGCGGCAAGCAGATCTCTTGACAAACTACGAGTCCGTGGGCCAACCCGCCAGAGGAACGCGACCGCGCAACCGGCGCCAGCTGATCATCGAGGCGGCTGCCGTCCTCTTCTGGGAAAAGGGATATGGCAACGTCTCGATGTCCGATGTCGCCGACGCGGTGGCCGTGGGCCCGTCGGCGCTGTATCGGCATTTCCGCGGTAAACACGCGCTGCTGGCAACAGTTATCGAGGACGCGATCACCAGTGTCGACGACGCACTGACGCGAGCCGACGCCTCAAGTGACCTGGCGGCGGTTCTGGCGCGCGCTGTCCTGGACCGCCGCACCGTTGGTGTGTTATGGCGGCGCGAAGACCGTCACCTGATGGCCGACGACCGAAAAAGGCTGCGCCGCCTTGCCCGTCGGGTTGGCGAGCGGTTCGCGGGTCGCATCCGGGACAAGCGGCCCGAACTGCAAGCTGCGCAGGCCGACCTGTTGGCGTGGTGTGCGCTCGGTGTTGCGAATAGCATCTCGTTTCACCGGCTCTCAATGCCAGAGCCGGGATTTTCGGCCCTGCTGACCGAATTGATCGAGGTGCCTCTCAACTCTGTTGCCGAGCTGAGTCCGGCAGGCTCGCGTGCGACTCGCGGCGGTGTGGTCGCACATTCCCGACGAGAAGCGATCCTGTCGTCGGCTGTGACGCTGTTCGCCGAGAAGGGTTTCTCCGGCGTCAGCGTCGACGACATCGGCGCCGCCGTCGGCATCGCCGGGCCCAGCGTCTATAACCACTTCCCGGCCAAGGCCGACATCCTGGCCGCCGTCATGTCACGCGGTAACGAATGGCTTTGGCTGGCGTTCAATGCCGCTGTCGCGCATACCCATGACGCGGCCGATGCGCTGCATCAAGTGGTGCTCAGCTACCAGACGTTTGCATTCCGCAACCCCCACATCGTTGACATTCTGCTCACCGAGGAAATGCACCTTCCAGAGTCGGAGCGCCCACGCGCCAGGAGTGCCCAACGCGCTTATATCGACGAGTGGCTACACCTAGTCAGACAACTGCACACCGACTGGACGATCACCGAAGCGCGGATCAGGGTGCAAGCCGCCCAAATGCTGATCAACGACATCGCGGTAATTCCGCGATTGCGGAATCTCTCAGGTGTCGAGGCTGTCGTGGTCGATATCGCAGTGGCCTTGCTCGGCGCCGAGGGTTCGAAGACTTCAAGCGTTAAGGCGAAAAACGTTGGGTCGCAGCCGCGTTAGATACCTCACACATCGGCAAGCGCAGCGGCCGATCGGGGTAGGGTGCTGCGCAGTGTTGGGTTCCCAGATGGCGTTGATCGGCTTGGCCGGGTTCGGTGCCGGCGCGATCAATGCGGTCGTCGGCTCCGGGACCCTGATCACGTTCCCAACCCTCGTCGCCCTCGGCTATCCGCCGGTCACCGCCACCATGTCCAATGCGGTGGGTTTGGTGGCCGGCGGTGTCTCGGGCACCTGGGGCTATCGCGCTGAGCTCCGTGGGCAATGGGATCGGCTGCGGTGGCAGATCCCGGCCTCGGTGGCCGGCGCCGCGTTGGGTGCCTTCTTGTTGCTGCACTTGCCCGAGAAGGTGTTCGCCCGGATCGTGCCGGTCCTACTGGTGCTGGCCTTGCTGTTGGTGGTGATCGGTCCGTGGATTCAGTCGTGGGCACGGCGGCGGGCTGACAATGCGGGGCGCTGCGCCGAACACGTCACGCCGATGCGCATGGCCGTGCTGGTGGTCGGCACCTTCGCCGTCGGCGTCTACGGCGGCTATTTCACCGCCGCCCAAGGCATCCTGCTGGTCGGCGTGATGGGCGCACTGCTGCCGGAATCGGTGCAGCGCATGAACGCAGCGAAGAACCTGTTGTCGACGGTGGTGAATATCGTTGCGGCGATTGGCTATACGTGGGTGGCCTGGGATCGCATCAGCTGGCCGATTGCCGTAGTGATCGCGGCGGGCTCGCTGATCGGGGGAGTGATCGGGGCGCGCTACGGGCGTCGGCTGTCGCAGAATTCATTGCGCGCCGCCATCGTGGTGGTCGGCCTGATCGGGTTGTACCGCCTGCTCTCGGTGTAGCGCCAGTCAGCTCAGTGTGGCAGCGGCGGCTTCGGCAATGACGTCGGTCATGTCGCCGCGCTTCCGCCAGGCCCGGAGTTGGCGCATGGCGCCGTTGCCGTACGTCGCGATGCGGTCGAGTTCGGTTGCGACGCCGTCATATTCACCGATCGCCTCCAGCGCCGGACGCACTCGTCGCACCAGCGCGCCCAGTTGCTCACGGGCGGGCACCGCGCCGCGGCCGTGGACCAGGTCCAGCGTGTGTCCCGACAACCCGTCGTGGGCGGCCTTCCAGTACGCGGCCCGCAGCGCGGCAGGCGGCAGGTGCCCGACCGCACCGGTGTCGTCGCCCTGGGCGCGCTCGTCGACCGCTGTCATCACCGCCGCCCTGATCAGGGTGGCAAGCAGGACCGTTTCCGCGACCGTTGCCGGCACGTCGGCCACCCGCACCTCGACCGTCGGGAAATCAGAGGATGGCCGCACATCCCAATAGACCATGCCCTGATCCACAATGATGCCGGTGTCGACCAGCATGCGCACCGTGCGGTCGTAATCGTCGATAGAGGAGAAGAACGGCGGCGCCCCGGCGACGGGCCAGCGTCTCCAGAGGATGCCGCGCCAGCTTGCGTAGCCGGAATCGGTGTTGCGATACAGCGCCGAGTTGGCCGACAGTGCCAGCAGCGACGGCAGCCACGGCCGCAGCCAGTTGCTGGCGTGGATGGCGGCCGCCCGGTCGGGCACCTGCACGTGCACATGACAACCGCAGATGCCCTGCTCGTGCGCGACCATCCCGTACTCCGCGCCGATCCGGCGGTACCGCTCGGTGTCGGTGACCGGGAACTTGTGCGGCGTGACCGGCGGAAGCCCCAGGGCCAACAGCTGAGCCCCGGCGGCCTCGGCGGCCGTGGCCGCGATGCGCCGCAGCCGGGCCAATTCCTCACGGAGTTGCGTGCTGTCAGCCATCACGTCGGAGGTCGTTTCGACCTGACAGCTGCTCAGTTCCAGCTGTAGTTCTACGCCCTCGCGCCGGGCTTCGGCCGCCACCTCGGTGTTGAGCGGGATCGGCTCATCGGACAGCGGATCGACGAGGAGGAACTCTTCCTCGACACCGATGGTCGGAGGCTCGTTCACCCCGCCTCCGCGTGACGGGCGCTCATATCCCGCAACCTACCCCGACCCCGCGCAGCAAACATCGCGCGCTACGAGCGTGTAGTCGACTGAGCTTATGAGTGCAGTTGCCAGGCCAGCGGGCTAGCCGGCAAGCGGTGACGCAAGCGCGGAGTCCACAGTCGGGTAAACGGACAGTGACCCGCTGAGATCGCAGAGCTTGACGATTCTGCTGACGATCGGCTGACGGGCCACCACGCGCAGTTCGATACCGCGACGCCGGCACCGTTCCGCTTCGTCGGCCAGGACGGCGAACGCGCAGCACGCCATGAAATCAAGCCCGCTGACGTCGACGATGAAAGGCCCGGGTGCGGAAACGACGCTGGCCGTTTCACTGACCAGCTGCCGCCAGGTCTGCTCGTTGCAGGCGTCAACCTCACCGCCCGCGTGGATGAGTACGGCCGGGCCGCTGCGGTCGGTGGTCGCGCGCAACGTGCTGTGCGGATCACCGAGCTCGTAGACCAGTCGCGTGCTGAGCGTCAGGTGTGTGGAAATGGGTTCTGCTATGGCCAGCCGCATGATGGACTCCCTAATCAACTGGCACGAGGGGGCGCCAGGATGGATGCCCGTCCTGTTGTCTGAAGACAGACTCCGCTAGTGCGGAATCTCATTTGTATAACAAGACAGGGCGGTCTGTCTACGTATCGCGGCTTGTGAGTATGGTAAGGATCGTTATGACCCGCTTGGACGCCGCGACGGCTGCTGTGTCGCCTCGCGAGCGCATTCTGAATGCCGCGTACGACCTGTTCAGTCGGCGTGGGATCCGCGCGGTGGGCACCGACGAGGTGATCGAGCGCGCCGGCGTGGCCAAGGCAACTCTCTACCGTCACTTCGCGACGAAAAACGACCTCGTGTTGGCCGTTTTGGACCGCCGCGAGCAACTCTGGACTCATGGCCTGATCGAGGCGCAGTCGGAACTTCGCGGCGAGAACCCCGAGGAGCGGCTGCTGGCGATCTTCGACGTCCTGCACGACTGGTTTCAGAACCGCGACGGCTATGAAGGGTGCTCCTTCATCAACGTGTTGCTCGAGTTGGGGGCGCAGCATCCCGCCGGACAGGCCAGCATCACTCATATCGACAACGTCCGCGACATCGTGCGCCGGCGCGCGGTAGCGGCCGGGCTCAGCGATGTGGAGGACTTCGCCTGGTCCTGGCACATCCTGATGAAGGGCGCCATCATTCTCGCCGCGGTGGGTGATTCGAATGCGGCTCAGCGTGCGCAGAAGATGGCCCGCGTCCTGATCGAGGAGCACCGGCCGGTAGCGGTGGCCGACTGACTTTTCAGGCGGCGTCGGCCTTTTCAGGCGGCGTCGTGCCCGTCTTGCGGTAATGCTCGGCCTCGAGTTCGGCGATCGCCCGGGATGTGCGTTCGCGCAGCAAGATCGCGGCGATGATGCCGCACACGACGGCGACGACGAGCGCGATCCAGGAGAAGTCCTGCATCCAGCGTTCGGCGGCAGCTCCGGCGAAGTAAACGGCCGCCGTGGTGCCGCCCGCCCAGCAGATGCCGCCCGAAACGTTGGCCACCAGGAAGAGCGGGTAGGGCATTTTCAGCGCGCCGGCCAGTGGCCCGGCGAAGATCCGCAGCAACGCGATGAAACGGCCGAAGAACACCGCCCACGCTCCCCAGCGGTTGAACAACTTTTCGGCGAGCGCAACATGGCCGGGACCGAAGTGTTTCGGGAACCGCCGGCCAAGCCGCTCGAAGAGCGGCATGCCGAACTTGCGGCCGATCGTGTAGCCGATCGAATCGCCGACCACCGCGCCGACCACGGCGGCGGCGCCGACGCCGACCGGGTTGATGTGCAACTCGGGCTTTGCCGACATCAGCGCCGCTGTGACCAAGACGATTTCCCCCGGCAGCGGGATGCCCAGGCTCTCGACCCCGACCACGCCGCCGACCACGAGATACACCAGGATCGGCGGGATCGAGTGGAGCAGGTCGGCCACATTCATGGGTACAGAATGCCTGACCGGCGGTTCGTACGGCGAGCAGACGCAAAATCGCGTAATTCAGGCCTGAATCACGCGATTTTGCGTCTGCTCGGCACAATTGCGCAATGGAGTTCAACCTCGCGCAGGTCTTCGGCGCGGTGGCTGCGGCCAACCCCGACCGGGACTGCATCGTGTTCGGGGATCGGCGCCTCACCTTCGCGCAGACCCACGAACGTGCCCGCCGCATCGCGCGCGCGTTGCACCAGTGGGGGCTCGGTGTCCGTCGGGAACGCTCCGAGCTGGCGCCCTACGAGTCCGGCCAAAGCCACCTGGGGCTGTACCTGGCGAACTGCATCGAGTTCCTCGAAGCGATGCTCGGCGCGTATCGGGCCCGGGTCGCGCCTTTCAATGTCAACTACCGCTACGTCGCCGATGAACTGGTGTATCTGCTCGGCAATGCGGACGCCGACGCGATCATGTATCACGCGCGGTTTGCCCCGACGCTCGCCGACGCGCTGCAGAAGCTGGGCCGCGCGCCGTACCTCATCCATGTCGAGGACGGATCCGGTAACGATCCGCTACCCGGCGCGGTGCGCTACGAGGAACTGCTGGCTTCCATGGCTGAGATGTCGGGGATGTCCGGCGAGCCGCTCGACGTCGCACCCTCGCCCGACGACCTCTATGTGCTCTACACCGGCGGCACGACCGGGCTGCCCAAGGCGGTGCTGTGGCGCCAGCACGACATCTACATGAACGCCATGGGCGGGCGGACTTTCGGCACCAGCGAGATGGTGACCAGCCTCGAGGAGATCGTCGAGCGTTCGCGACCCGAGGGACCGGGTTCGATGACCGCCGCACCGCTCATGCACGGCGCGGCGCAGTGGGCGGCCTTCATCAACTTGTGCGCCGGACGGCCGTTCATCATGGCGCCCACCACCACCCACCTCAATCCGGCCGAAGTGTGGGCGCTGGCCAGCCGGGAACGCGCGGTCTCGCTGTCGATCGTCGGCGACGCCTTCGGCCGGCCGTTGGTCGAGGAACTCGAGTCGGGCAATTACGACCTGTCCGGCCTGATGGTCCTGGTCAGCGGGGGAGCCGCGCTGAGCGCGCCGCTCAAACAGCGATTCGTCGAGCTGCTGCCACACCTGACGATCTTGGACACGGGTGGCTCATCGGAATCCGGAGCGCAGATGGGTCAGTTCTCCAATCGCGCGCAGAGTGCCTCTGGCCACTTCGCCCCGAATCCGGGCGCGGTGGTGGTCAGCGAGGATTTGGCCAGGATCTTGTCGCCCGGTGACGACGAGATCGGCTGGCTGGCCCAGCAGGGCCTGATTCCGCTGGGGTATCTCGGCGACCCGGAGAAGACCGCGAAGACCTTCCCCGTCATCGACGGGATCCGGCATTCGGTGCCGGGCGACCGGGCCCGCTGGCAAGCCGACGGCCAAATCGAGCTGCTCGGAAGGGATTCCGTCACCATCAACTCCGGCGGCGAGAAGATCTTCGCCGAAGAGGTGGAGGCCGCCATCGCCGAGCATCCCGCCGTCTACGACGTGGTGGTGACGGGCCGGCCCAGCGCCCGGTGGGGAAACGAAGTCGTCGCACTCGTGCAGTTGGCCGAAGGCGCGCAGGTGGGCGCCGACGGCATCATCGCCGTGGCCGCGCAGCACATTGCGCGTTACAAACTGCCCAAAGAAATCGTCTTCTGCGCCAAGCTGCAGCGTTCACCGTCCGGCAAGGCCGACTATCGGTGGGCAAAAGCTCAAGTGGCACAGACTAGTTGAAGAAATCAGTCTGATTGCTGCGCGTCAAAGGTAGTCTCACGGTCATGCCGAACAAGCGGCAGCGGGCGGTGGATGCATCGGCTTCGCTTGCGCCGCAGTATCCGATCGAGTCGGTCGACAACGCGCTGAAGCTGCTGTTGCTGTTGGGCGAGCAGCCCCAGATCCGGTTGAGCGAGGCGACCAGGTACTTGGGCGTGGCGTCGTCCACCGCACACCGGTTGCTGGCGATGCTGACCTACCGCGGTTTCGTACGACAAGACCCAGTGTCCAAGGCGTATCTTCCGGGGCCTGCGCTGACCAGTGTGGCGTTCGCGATCTTCGGCCGCATCGATGTTCCGGCGACCGCCATGCCGATCATGCGCAATGTCAGCGAACGCCTCCGCGAAACGATTCATGTCGGGATGCTCGACGCCGCCAACGTCCGTTTCGTCGCCGCAGTGGAGGGTCCGGCCGCGGTTCGGGTTGCTTCCCGGCTGGGACGCACGATGCCCGCGCATTGTACTTCGACGGGCAAGGCCATGCTGGCACAGTTGCCCGAATCCGAACTGCGGCAACTACTTCCGAATGAGAAGTTGGAGCAAATCACCCCGCAATCCATCGGAAGCCGCACCGAATTGGAGGCCGAGCTTTCCCGTATCCGCGATTGCGGCTATGCCGTCAATCGTGAGGAGAGCGAGGAAGGTGTTGCCTCGGTTGCGGTTCCGATCCCGACCCGCGCTCCGGGACTGCGCCTGGCGCTCAACGCCGCGGCTCCGCAGAACCGGTTGGACAGCTCGCAGTACACCACCGTGGTTTCCGCACTTATCGAGGCGGCCAAGGAAATCGGGGACCGGTTGGGCTAGTCGTCCAACCGGGGGAGCCGGGCAGTCTCGTGCCGCCAGGCCGCTTCGGCGGTGAACGCAGGACCCAGGTCCGGCAGGTCTTCCCAGTCGGAGTCGTCGATGTCGCGCAGGGTCCCGCCGGCTGCGCGCACCCGCAACGACATCCGGGCCAGCTCGTCGACGCTGATCGCCTGCAGCACCGCCTGCTGCACGGTGGCTGCGGCGCTGGTGATTCCGTGTCCACGGCAGATCACCACCGGCCCGCCGCGCATGGCCGCCACCATGTCCTTGCCCAGCCGCGAGTTCCGGATTAGCACGGCGCGTTCGTAGACTGGCACCCCGTAGCGGGCGAGCAGGGCACCCGGAATGTCGTAGGCGCCGTAGATCGGCCGGATCGCGATGCCGGCCAGATCGGCGGCGACGATGGCGGGTGGATGCAGATGCGCGACGGCCCGGTATTGCGCGTCGGCGAGCATGGTTTCGACATGGATGGGCAGCTCGTTGGGCACTCGGTAACCGTCGAGTTCGCCATCGGCGCCGGCACTGCCGTCGAACCGAATCAGGCGGATGTCCGACGGCCGGGTGAAGGCCACCCCGGTGTCGCTGTCGCTTCGGCAGCGGACAAGCAGGTGGTCGTCGTCGACCCGCAGACTCAGGTGACCGAGGATGCCGTCGACCAGTCCGCGGGCCGCGGCGACTCTGCAGCCCTGCGCCACCAGATCCCGTTGCTGGTCCAGCGTTTCTGGCTGCGTCATGTCGGCTTGGCCGGACCGATACGAAATCCGCCGTCCGGGTGGATGGTCTCGCCGGTGATCCCGTGGGAGCGGTCGGACGCCAGGAACACGAAACTCCACGCGTGGTCTTCGGCGGACAGCGCGACGTTCAGGGGAGTGCGTGCGGCCAGGTCGCGGACGCGGTTGGGGGTGTCGTCGAGGCGAACGCCGTCCAGACCCAAGCTGGCAAGGCCACGCAGGTCGGTGTTCAGCGTGCCGCCCGGGGCCACCCCGTTGACCCGGATGGCCGGTGCCAACTCGTGCGCCAGCGCGGCCACCAGCCCGCGTAACGCGAACTTCGACGACACGTACAGCACGCCGCCGCGTCCGGGGTAGAACGATGACGTGGATTCGGCCAGCACGATCGAGGATCCGGTTGCGGAGCGTAGCCACGGCACCGCGGCTTTGACCGATTGCAGATGGCTGAGCACGTTGGTCCGGAACATTTCGTCGAACGCGACGGAAAGGTCGTCGGCGTTGATGTCGCCGATGCCCTTGTAGAAGTCGAACACCCCGACGCAGTTGACCAGAGTGTCCAGGCCGCCGTAGGCGTCCACCGCGACGTTGACGGCGTGCTCGTTGGCCTGCCGGGTGACGGCGTCGCCTTCGACCACCGGCACTCCTGGCAGTTGCTCGCGCAGCATGTCGCACTTGCGCCGATCTATTTCCAGCACAGTGATTCTCGCGTCCTCGGCGAGAAATGCGTCGGCGACGGCACGGCCGATTCCGGATCCGCCGCCCACGATAAGGGCCCGCTTGCCATGCAGCCAATCGGTCACAGTTGGGGCTCGCCCTCGTCGGGCTCGTCGGGGAGCAGCGGAGCGTAGGAATTGCCGACCATGGCAGCCAGCGTACGGGGGTTCTGCCACGTCAACGCCTCGACCTCCAAGGCGTCCAGACTAATCCACTGCCCGGTCTTGGGGGAGGTGATCAGCAGCCGCGACCCATTGCGGGTGTCCACCCGGCGTACTTCTACATCGGTGAATTCATTTGCGACCGTTAGCGGTTGGCCTACAGTTCCGTCGAGTAAGCGTTCCAGCTCGGAATTCACAGGAACACCGCCAGGTTCTGCATACGCAACACCGACTCGTCGGCAATGATCTTGCGGCGGGCCAACTTCCATTGATCGTCGCACCAGCGCAGCAGGTCTTCGCGACCACAGGACAGCAGCGCGCTCTCGTTGACGTCGCCGCGGCTGCGGAACAGCAGCTCGGCCGACTCGACGACGAGCTGGCCCGGGTCCTCGCATTCGAAACAGCGCACGTTGGTGATGAAGTGACGCAACCGCGACGGCGGATCCTCGGTCCAGGCATGTTCGGTTTCCAGCCGCGCGACCCGCTGGCTCAGCGAATACTTGTCCTCGTCGAAATGGTCCATTCCCGATGCCCTCCCAGACAACGTGTCGAAGCCGGCGCCACGTGCGGTGGTGACGCGGACCGGCATCACGTAGTGAATGTCGTCGGTCATCGTGTCCAGCCACGCACGATACTGCTGGGCATCCAGCAGGTAAGCTTCGTCGACCAGGAACTGATGCGCTTGCAGATGCCGTATGTCGTTAAACGGCAACGACTTTCTCATACGGGCACCGGCGATTCCAGTTGCCCCGCCCACAACTTGAGTAACTCCCGCTGGTTGTATTCGTTGTAGCCCACCTGGGCGCGTCCCGGTCCGTGGAAGGCCTCGGCAGGCAGCGCGTCGATGACGGCGCGGTCGTCGGCGAGCAGGCCCATCCGGCTGTTCAGCAGTAGCCGTCGCGCCATGGAGCCGCCGGCGGTGGTGGTAAGCGACACCCAGTTTTCGACGTCGTCCTGCTCGAACATGCCCGTCGACCCGAAGCACATCAAATAAGCCTTGTACGAGTCTTTCTTGAAGTCCGCCGGTGCCGCGGAGTCTACCGCGAACCACGAGCAGACCTCGGTTTCGTTCTCGCTGATCGGCTGCCAGAGCCGGATCGAGATGAACGGCAGGACTTCGCTTTTCTGATCGGCGCGACCGGATTCGTGCACCTTCGGCCAGTTGTGCACGAAGCTGAGGTTCGGAAAGCAGGTGGCGGCCGAGATCATGAAACCGTCCTCGCCGACCACCCGCTGCTGCCGCGGCGACCAGACGTCCTTGATCCGGCTGATCATCTCGTCGGGGTAGCCGACGTAACGCATCCGCTCGTCGAAGCCGCCGGGTGGCAGCTTGTAGGTGGTTCCGCCGCCGCGGTGTGCCCAGTAGGTGGCACCGTCCTTGCGCTTCTGGGCTTTTGGTTCGCGGAACAGGCCGATGTCGACGATCGAGGCATGCGTGTGTGGCGTGTGGTACATGTCGCCCGAGAAATTCTCGGCGCCGATCTTCCAGTTCGCCTTGATCCGCCAGCGCTGCGGTCCGTGCAGCTCCAGGCCGTGGGTGCTCTGCTTGGTGTAGAAGTCGAGGTAGAACCTGAAGTCGCCGAGGAAATCCTCCAGTGGCTCCGCGTTCGGATCCAAGTTGATGAACAGCAGACCGTTGTAGCTCGCCAAATTCGGTGCCGGCAAAAGGGTTTGACCACTCTTGACGAACCCTTCGTCGCCGCCGTAGGCGTCTTGGTGGAACGGCAATCCGGTAAGGCGGCCGTCGTTGCGGTAACTCCAGCCGTGGTACGGGCAACGGAAGTTGGAGGCGTTACCCATCTCCGCGCGACACACCTGCATGCCGCGGTGCAAACACATATTGAACATCGCGCGTACGGCGCCACCCGAACCGCGGGCGATGATGAACGAGTCGTCCAGCACCCGTCGCACGACGTAGTCGCCGTCCTGCGGGATCTCCGACTCGTGCGCCACGAAGATCCACGCCCGGCTGAACAGCCGCTCTTTCTCCAGCGCGAACAGCTCTTTGTCGTTGTAGATGTAAGCGGGGACCATGCCCCGCCGAATGTTCTCGGCGACGGAACGATGATCTGTCAGTGGACCCATTACGGCTTCCCGCCTTTGTCTGCTCTACAGAAATTTCCTCTGTAATAAAGAATCCCCGGTGGCGGGTTCGCAGTCAATGCGCCGGTCGCCTATCCGTATGCAACAGCGAGCCAATTCACAGGGAGCTCACACCGACAGGGCGGGGGTGCCGTGAAATATGGTGAAATATCGACACGCTACGGTGGTAACTATCTACGCAGGCACGGATTTGTACGGGATTAATCCCCGATAGCGCGTTGACTACTACGCCTCTGGCTCCGTATTTGAGGAAGGACTGCTGCCATGGTTGATCGGTCACGGCGTGCCGAGGGTCTCTTGCAGAAACTCGGGTCCCGGGTGCTGGCAGCTATCGGTCGTCAAGAGTGGCTGGACCGGCCGAGTTATCGGCTGGAGCACGCACTGAGCTTCGCCTACAACGGTCTGGGCGGTGCGCGTAACCGCGTCACCAATGTGCTGCACGGCGTCTGGCTCGGACACCCGGTCCATCCGCCGCTGGCGTCGCTGACCAGCGGAGCGCTCGGCACCACGGTGGCACTGGACGCCCTGAGCTTGCTGCCGGGCCGGCCCGCCACTGAGGTCCTGGATGCGTCGAGGTTCGCCAGCCGCGCCCTCGGACTGGGCATCCTGGCGAGCGTCGGTTCGGCCGTCACCGGGGTCACCGACTGGCAGCACACCCACGAGGAGGACCGTCGGGTGGGGTTGGTGCACGGCGTGGTGAACCTGGCCGCGACCGCGCTGTACGCCCTGTCCTGGTGGGATCGGCGCCAGGGCCGCCACGGCCGCGGGATCGCCCTCACCGCGCTGGGCTACGGCATCACCGTCGGCGGCAGCTACCTGGGCGGCGCCCTGGTGTTCGAGTCCGGCATCGGCATCGACCAGTCTGGTGAGCGGTTGCGCACCAAAGAGTGGACGCCCGTGCTGCCCGCGAGCTCGTTGAACGGGAAGCCGGTACGGGTCGAGGTCGACGGCGTCGGCCTGGTGGTGTGCCAGACCAAGCCCGGGGAGGTCGCCGCGTTCGGCGAGTTCTGCCCGCACCTGGCGGCTCCGATGGCCGACGGCTGGGTAGACCGCGGCCGGATCGTGTGCCCTTGGCACGGCTCGTGGTTCGAGGCCGAGTCGGGAGACGTGATACGCGGTCCGGCGGCGGCGCCGCTGCCGTGCTATCAGGCCCGGCTGGTCGACGGAATGGTCGAGGTCCGCGGTGAGGAGCACGCTCTGGGCGGGGCCGTAGGGATCGCAAAAGGAGGAGCGAAGTGAATGCCTACGACGTCTTGAAAGAGCACCACATTGTGCTCAAAGGATTGGGCCGCAAGGTCAGCGAGGCACCGCTCGACAGCCCGGAGCGCCATGCGCTTCTCGACGAGATGCTGATCGAACTCGACATTCATTTCCGCATCGAAGACGACCTCTACTACCCCGCCCTGCGGGAGGCCAGCAGGCTGATCGCGATAGCCCATGCCGAGCATCGCCAGGTGATTGATCAGCTTTCCATGATGCTGAAAACCCCGCAGAGCGCGCCCGGATACGAAGACGAGTGGAACTCGTTCAAGACCGTGCTGGAAGCGCATGCCGACGAAGAGGAGCGAGACATGATTCCCGCGCCTCATCCGGTGAAGCTCACCGATGCGGAACTCGAGGAGCTGGGCAACAAGATGACCGCCAAAATCGAGCAATACCGCGGCTCCGCGTTGCACAAGCTGCGTACCAAGGGACGGGCCGCGCTGATCCGCGCACTGTAAACGGGGGTGCCAAGGTAGCCTCAGGCTTCGTGAAGGCCGCATCGGAGCCCGTTGCGTCGCAAGCCGACATCACCGCGGAGATCGCCCGCATCGCAGCCGAATACCAGGGGCATGATGCGGTTCAGCCGCGGCTCGACTATCCGCCGTACCGCAGCAGCACGCTGCGCCACCCGAAAAGCCCGCTGCTGGTCGTCGACCCCGAGGAGATCGAACACTGGGCGCCGTGCTTCGGTCCACAGGATGTCGACGTGCTCGACGCCAATCTGACAGCCGGGCACGCCGGCGAACCGATCGGGGAGCGCATCATCGTGACCGGGCGGGTGCTCGACGGATCCGGCAGGCCGGTAGCGGGCCAGCTGATCGAGGTGTGGCAAGCCAACGCCGCCGGGCGCTACCACCATCAGCGCGACCAGCACCCGGCCCCGCTCGACCCGAACTTCACCGGCGCCGGCCGTTGCCTGACCGGGCCGGACGGCAGCTACCGGTTTTTGACCGTCAAGCCCGGCCCCTATCCGTGGCGCAATCATCACAATGCGTGGCGGCCGGCGCACATCCACTTCTCGGTCTTCGGAACCGCTTTCACGCAACGGCTGGTCACCCAGATGTACTTTCCACACGACCCGCTGTTCGACCTGGACCCGATCTTCCAATCGATCCTCGACCCCAATGCGCGCCAACGACTGATCGCCGCCTACGACCACGACATCACCGAGCCCGAATACGCGACCGGTTACCGCTGGGACATCGTGCTGTCCGGCAGTCGCCGAACCTGGACCGAAAATGATAATGGCTGAATTAGCTTGCACCCCAGGGCAAACGGTGGGACCATTCTTCGGTCTCGGATTGCCGTATCGCGGCGACAGCTCGCTGGTCAGCGAGGTGGACCCGGACGCGATTCAGTTGCACGGAACGGTTTACGACGGCGCGGGTTGCGGGGTCCCCGATGCGCTGGTCGAACTCTGGCAGCCGGACAGCGCCGGTCGCATTGCGCGACAAGCCGGTTCGCTGCGCCGTGACGGTTCAGGGTTTACCGGCTGGGGCCGCGCCGCCACCGACGCCGACGGCCGTTACGCCTTCACCACGGCGCGCCCAGGTGTGGCGAGCAGACGCAAAAGCCCCCGCACGCACGGCGTGTCGGGGGCTTTTGCGTCTGCTCGGCAAGGTAGCGCGCCCTTTTTTGCGATCGTGGTGTTCGCGCGGGGGCTGCTGGACAGGTTGTTCACCCGCGCCTACCTGCCCGACGGCGACCTGGACAGCGATCCGTTGTTGTCCATTGTCGACGCGCGGCGACGGGCCACCCTGCTGTGCGTCACCGACAGCGGCAGCGGCTACCGTTTCGACATTCACCTGCAGGGCCCGAACGAGACGGTATTTTTAGCGTTCCAGGACGATTCAGGCGATTCAGGCGATCTGCGATGACGAATCTGTTATGGCCCGGGGACGATCGCGCCGGCCGGCTCATGACGGATCAGTCGTTGCTGCAGTCGATGGTGGCCGTGGAATCCACCTGGCTGGGTGCGCTGGCCGCAGCCGGTCTGGCGCCCGCCGACTGCGCCGGCGCCGACCTCTGGCACTTGCTGGGTGAGCGCGACGGCGAGCTGCTCGCGGTCACCGCCGAGGACGGCGGCAACCCGATCATCGGCCTGGTCTCGATGCTGCGTGAGCGGGCCATTCCGGCGATCGCGCCCTGGATCCACCGCGGACTCACCAGTCAAGATGTTCTGGACACCACCCTGATGCTAGGCATGCGCGACGTCGCGGATCGTCTCATGTCGCTACTCGCGGAACAGATTTCGTCGCTGTCGGCGCTCGCAACAGCCCACCGGACCACGCCCATGGTCGCCCGCACCCTTACCCAGCATGCGGCCCCCAGCACCTTCGGCGCCAAGGCCGCCGGCTGGCTCGACGGCGTGGTCGACGCCTATCGGCAGATCAGCGCGCTGCCCACACCGGTACAGTTCGGCGGTGCCGTCGGGACATGGGCTGCCACGACGGAATTGGCGACATTGCTCACCGGCGCTGCCGATCCGTCGGCGGTCGCCGAGAGCGTAGTGCGAAGCGCCGCAGCCACTCTGGGATTGGACATCCGCCCACCGTGGCACACCACCCGGACGCCGGTCACCGCGGCCGCAGACGCTCTCGTCGGCTGCACCGACTGCTGGGGCCGCATCGCCTCGGACGTCGTCACCCTGGTCCGCCCGGAGATCGCCGAGTTGAGCGAGCCCGCCACCGAAAAGCGCGGCGGCTCGTCGTCAATGCCGCACAAGCACAATCCGGTGTTGTCCATTTTGATTCGGCGAGCTGCCATTTCGGCCCCACCCCTGGCGGCGACCCTGCACAGCGCCGCCGCGCTGGCCAACGACGAACGTCCGGACGGTTCCTGGCACGCCGAATGGGAAACGTTGCGGACATTGGCCCGGCGCGCCGTGGTGGCGGGCTCCCAGTGCGCCGAACTTCTGGCCGGCCTACATGTGCATACCGAAAAAATGGCCGAGAACCTGCGCGGCACAGATGTTCTCGGTGAACAGCGCGCCATCGCCGACCTGGTGGACAAAGCGCCGTCGGCAACCTATTTTGGCGCCGTCGACCGTCTGATTGACGAGAGCCTGCAGCGGGCCCGGCGGGCACTGAGCGGGGGTTAGCGATTAAGTTTCCGCAGGACTTCCGTTGACACAGCAGTGATCTTGTCGCCCAGCACCTCGTACACCTGCAGCGGCTCGGCCTTGCCCTTGACCTGCATCCGCGGCAGCTCGCGCACCACGAAGACCTTGCCGGTCGCCTCGTAACACTCCTGGGTGATCAGGACGTTCGTCCGCATCCTCTGATTCAGCGACTCGACCCGGTTCGCAACGTTCACGGTGTCGCCGATCACGGTGTACTCCATTTTGCGATCCGACCCGATGTTCCCGGCGATGAGTGTGCCGGTGTGCAGGCCGACGCCGACATCGACCTCGACGCCGCCCTTCCGGCGCTGCTGGTCGTTGAAGCGCTCGACCTCCTCGATCATCCGTAGCGCCGCGCGAACGGCACGGGCAGCGTCGTCCGGCTTCGCCACCGGCGCGCCGAAGACGGCCATGACGGAGTCGCCGATGAACTTGTCCACGATCCCGCCCTCGTCGAAGACGATGTCGACCATGCGCTGCAGGTAGTCGTTGAGGAAGCCGACTACCTCCTCTGGGGGTAGCTTCTCGCTGATCGCGGTGAAGCCGCGAATGTCGCTGAAAAGCACTGTCGCCGTGAGCTTGGCGCTCAGCCGGCCGCCGTCCTTCATGTTGAGCGCTTCGCGCACAACGTCTTCGGGCACGTACTTCTGGAAGATCTGGCGCACCCGCCGCTCGGCCTCGCGTGACGCGGCGACCTCGTCGAACAGGCGGGCGTTCCCGATGGCGATGGCCGCCTGGTCGGCAAAGGCGTGCAGCAGGTTCTGCGACTCCTGGTTGAACTTTGTCTCGGTGAACTTGCTGTCGACGTAGAGCGCGCCGAGCAGGCGCTCCTTGAGGCGCAGCGGCACGCAGATAAGCGAGCGCACTTCCAGCGCCATGATCGACCTCGACCCGCGCAGCGAGGTCTGCGCATCGGTGGTCAGCACCGGCTCGCCTGTGTCCGTCACGCTGTCGAGCACCGAACGCGAGATCAGCTTCGACGGGTCGGCGATGTCGGTTCGGTCGCGACTGCGGGCCACTTTGAATTCGAGCTCCCCGTCGTGCACCAGGATCAGGAACCCGCGCTCGGCCTTGATCAGCTCGACACCCTTGTCGACGATCGTTTCCAGGACCTTCGCCATGTCGAGTTCGCTGTTGAGGGCCTTGGTGGTTTCGATGAGCGCCGTGATATCCCGCAGCTTCTGGCTGGTGATCCGCTGGGCTTCCTTGCTCTCGGCCAGCGCAGCCTTGGGGGTGGGAGCCGAGACGTCCAGGCCATCGGGACCCTCGTCGGGCACGAAGTAGAGCACAGTCGCGGCGAGCTGGATGCGGTCGCCCGCGCGCAGCGTATGTTCCGTCACCGCAAGGTTGTTCACGAACGACCCGTTGAAGCTGTCGAGGTCACGCAGCACCCAGTGCCGGCCGCGGCGGCGGAACTCGCAATGGTGTCGGGAGAGACCCGGGTCGTCCAGCCAAAGCGTGTTGTCCGGTGCGCGGCCGACACTGATCGTGTGGTCACTCAGCTCGAAGACATGGTCCTGCTCTTCGCGCAGGACGATCAACTTGGCCAAGAAAGTCCTTCGGACATACGCCCAGGTTAGGACCTTACCGCCGGCGAGCGAGGGGATTTGGTGACCGGGGATCCTCGACTGATGCGGGGGCGACGGCCCGGCTGGGCTAGCCCGGTTTGCGGGCCACGATGGCCACCGCCGCCAGTCGCTCGCGGTGTCTGCGGAAGGTGCGGCGCATCGCGAGCACCCGCTTGCGCGCGTCCCGATGAACGAGCAGGTTCCGGGCGAAGCGCAACGCACCGAACAGGCCTTCGTCGGCGATCACTCGCCGGGGTTCTAACAGCGCCATCGGTGCGGTCGCGACGTGGTCCACGATCAGGCCGTGGCCGGCCAACAGCTGCGACCATTCCGGAACAGTGAGCGGGCGCGCGTTGACTTTGATCGCACGGGCAAGCGACTGCCGGATGTCCGTGCTGATCTCCTCGGAAACGTCGTCGGGCGTCAGCGCCAGTTCATGGATCGCGTAACGGCCGTGCGGCCGTAGCACTCGGGCCGCCTCGGCGACGATGGCGTGCTTGGTCGCGTCGCCCTGCATGGTCAGCATCGCTTCGCCGATGACGACGTCGGTGCTGGCATCGGGCAATCCGGTGGCGGCCGCGTCGGCGACCCGGACCTCTCCGTGTCCCGCGACGACATTGCGAACCAAGTTGGCCGCGTCCGGATCGGCTTCCGCGCCGAGGTAGGACCGCGGCTGGCGGGACAGAATCTCGGTGGCGGTGCGGCCCAGGCCCGGGGCGAGCTCCACCACGTCGGCGTCGGCGACCTCGGCACGGGCCAGCAGGGTGCGGGTGAGTTCCACGCCGCCTGGGCGCAGCACCCGCTTGCCCAGTCGCGCGAGCAACCAATGTCCCTGCACGTTTTCGTCGGGACGCTTCGACGACGGCAGGGGTTGTTGCGACTCTTCTCGCTGAGTGGCCATCAGACTGCCTGCTGCACTTGGTTTTTCACGCCACCCAACGGCTCCAGCACCAGCGCCTGGCGCCGAAGATGCACGGTGAGGTATCGCAACCCGTTGGGGCCGGCGTCGAACTGGCGGCGTGAACGTCGGGGCAACCACAGCAAGGCGCCGGGGGAGAGGTCGATTGCGTCCATTTCGGTGGTCAGTGTGCCATCGCCGGACAACACGTGAATCAACACATCGAGATCGGGCCCGGAGTGCGCGTCGATTCTGCCGCCGGGGGGCAGCGCGATGACGTTTGAATCCAGATCGCGCTCGCGGGCCTGCAGCTTCCACACCGCACCCGTCGCGTCCACTTCGGCGCCGGCCGCATCGACCAGCTCATTGGTGTTGACCAGAATTTGCGGCAGTGGGGTGGAGGTGAGCTTGGTGATCCGGATGCGCCACAGCTCGGGGCCCTTGGTGAGATACTCCCAGTCGTAGCTGCCCGGGTGATCGGCATCGAACTCGGCCCGCAGGTGCTTCGGGTCGTGGTTGTTCACCAGCACGAACGACTCGCCGGTCTGCAGTGCGGAGTAGGTGGCGAAGATAGTCGGGTGCTTGTCGGGCTTGCGCAGCTGCCGGACGTCCAGTTCCTGAAGTTCCCTGTCTGCCATGGACTTTCTCCTGGTTGATAGTATTTACAATAGGTATTGTGTAAACTCTAGCCCATGACGTACGTGATCGGAAAGCCATGCATCGATGTGATGGACCGGGCGTGCGTGGACGAATGCCCGGTGGATTGCATCTACGAGGGCGGTCGAGCGCTCTACATCCATCCGGACGAATGTGTGGACTGTGGCGCATGTGAGCCCGTTTGCCCGGTCGATGCGATTTACTACGAAGATGACCTGCCCGGGGAGCTGCAACCCTACCTGGCCGACAACGAGGCGTTCTTTGCCGAAACGTTGCCGGGTAGGGACGCGCCATTGGGTTCTCCGGGCGGGGCCGCGAAGGTCGGTCCACTCGGTGTCGACGCCCCTCTGGTAGCCGCCCAGCCGAGAGCAGAAGATGCCGACGACGTTGACGACACTGAAGACGCACAGGGAGCGTGAGCGACATTAGGTCAAACGAAGAAAGCGCGGGTCGTCGTCGCGCAGTGCTGCAGACGTTGCGCGCGTCGACCGCTCCGATGAGCATCATCGAGCTCGCCGATGTGCTGGGCGTGCACCCCAACACTGTGCGTTTCCACCTCGACAGCCTGGTCGGCGACGGGCAGGTGGAGCAGGTCGAGCCCGGCCGCAGAGGCCCGGGGCGCCCACCGCTGATGTTCCAGGCGGTCCGGCAGATGGATCGGGGCGGGACGCGGCACTACAAGCTGCTGGCCGAGATTCTCAGCCTGGGCCTGGCCGCCGACGAGGATCCCAGCGCCAAAGCGCTGGCCGCGGGCCGGGCCTGGGGACAGAAGGTCGAATCGGAGGTGCAATCGGGGCCGGAGGCCGCCGTGAGCGCCGACGCATCGATCGAACGCCTCGTGGACGTGCTCGACGAGCTGGGGTTCGCTCCCGAGCTGCGCACATCCGAAGGGGAGAAACAGGTCGGCCTCCGGCACTGCCCGTTTCTGGAGCTGGCCGAAAACGGAAACAACATTGTGTGTCCGATCCACCTGGGGCTCATGCAGGGAGCTCTGCAAACGTGGTCGGCGCCGGTCACCGTCGATCGCCTTGAGCCGTTCGTCGAACCGGATCTGTGTCTGGCCCATCTCAAGTTGGTGGGAGCCGCCCAGTGACCGTCGGGTCCGGCGGAACCGCCATCGCGGTCGCGGTCACGTTCGTCTGGCTTGGCATGGTGCTGGCCATCTCCTTTCTGGAAGCCCCGCTGAAGTTCCGGGCGCCCGGTGTGACGCTGCAGATCGGGCTCGCCATCGGGCGCCTGGTCTTTCGTGCGCTCAACACCGCGGAGGTCGCTTTCGCCCTGATAATCCTGGCGATCGTGGTGGCCGGGCCCACGCCGGCGCGGGTCACCGTCGCATTTGCCGTGGCGTTCGTCGCGCTGGCTGTCCAGCTGATCGCGGTGCGCCCACGCTTGACCCGTCGTTCCGACCAGGTGCTCGCCGGATCGGAGGGACCCCGCTCCCGTGGTCACCTCGCCTACGTCGGTTTTGAGGCGGTCAAGGCGGTCGCATTGGTGGTGGCGGGGATACTGCTACTGACCGCATAACCGAGACAACGGCTGATAAGGACTGCTCCGATGGAATCGATTTCGCTGACCGCCCTGGCCGCCGAAAAGCTGACCGAGGCCCAAAAGTCGCACAGCGGTCGGGCCGCGCACACCATCCACGGCGGTCACACCCACGAACTTCGGCAGACGGTGCTTGCGCTGCTTGCCGGCCATGATCTCTCCGAGCACGACAGCCCCGGCGAGGCGACGCTGCAGGTGCTGCAGGGCCACGTGCGACTCACCGCAGGCGACGACGCGTGGGACGGCAAGACCGGTGACTACGTCGCGATTCCGCCGCTGCGGCATGCCCTGCACGCCGTCGAGGATTCGGTGGTCATGCTGACCGTGCCGAAGTCCCAGCCGGGCGCTGCGCACTAGGGTGCTCGCTACCCCCTGGTCGCGCAGCTTCGGCCTGCGAGTACCGATCCTCAACGCGCCGATGGGCGGGGTCGCCGGTGGCCGCCTGGCGGCCGCGGTAACGGCCGCCGGTGGTCTGGGCATGGTCGGGATGGGCAGCGTCGCGACGGCCGAATTGCTGGCCGCCGAATTGCGCCACCTGAGCGGCAGGTTCGGCATCGGGCTGGTCGATTGGGTGATGCGCAACGAGCCCAGGCTTTTCGACGATGCCCTGGCCGCACGGCCCGAGCTCTTGTCGGTCAGCTTTGGCACCGACTGGTCCTGGGTCGCCAAGGCGCACGACGCCGGAATCCTCGCCGCCACACAGGTGTACGACGTTCAGGGGGCCCAACAGGCGGCGGACGCCGGCATCGACATACTCGTTGCCCGCGGGGCCGAGGGCGGCGGCCATGGGGACGTGAAGCTTGCGACGCTGCCATTGCTGGACACCGTCTTGGATGCGGTATCGGTGCCGGTGCTGGCCGGTGGCGGCATCGCCTCGCCGCGAAGCCTGGCCGCCGTGCTGGCCGCCGGTGCCAGCGGGGCGTGGGTGGGTACCCGCCTGGCGGCCTGTCCGGAAGCGCTCACCGGCGAGGGCAGCCGGCGCGCCCTGATCGCGGCCCGTGCCACCGACACCAGGGTCACCCGCGTATTCGACGTGGCCAACGGTCGGCCGTGGCCGGCGCGGTTTCCGGCGCGCGTGCTGGCCAACGACTTCGTGGCGCGCTGGACGGGTCACGAGGAGGCGCTGGCCGCTGATCGTCCGGCCAGCGCGGAGCTGGCCGCCGCGACCGCCGCCGACGACCGCCGGATCGCACCCGTCGACGCCGGTCAGGGCGTCGGGATGATCGGGGACGAGGCGACAGTGGGCGAGGTCATCGAGACGATGTGTGCGGGTGCGGAGCGTTTGCTCACCGCCTGGGGGACCTGACGCCCGGCGGAGGCTTCAATACGACGCAGCACCGATTCGCACCCGGGCATAGCTGGGCGTCGGGGCCGTAGGGCGCCAGCGCGTCGGCCAGGCCGGTGATCAGCGCGTGGTTCATGTTGCAGGCCAACTCCGTCTGCTCCTGCGCCAATGCGTGGAACGGGCAGTTGGCCAATTGGACTTCACCGTCGGCCGGGCGGGGTTCGTAGCCGTACCGGCGCAGCACGTCGCCAGCCAGCCGGAGCGCCGTCGCGGCGTCGGTCGGGGGCTCGGCTGGGGCGCCGATCGCTTTGCCGTAGTCGTGGGCGATCCGGTTGAGCACCTCGATCACCGGCTCGCCGGTGGCGGCCGATTGCGCGATGGCGGTCGCCATCAGCCGTCCGGCCAGCCCATACTCCCGCTGCGGGAGGCTCACCGCGATGTCGCGGCCGGCCCTGCGATACAGCTTGGCGGTCCGTCCGGCGCCGGGACCGGATCGTCCGGAAATGCGTGCGTAATCGGTTTCCAGCAGGCCTTCGGCGGTGAGCCGGTCCAGGTGGAATTTGGCTTGGTGGTGCGGAATCCCGACAGCGTCGGCGGCCTGGTCGCGGCTGACCGGCGCCGGTTGCGCGCACACGAACTGGTACAGCTGGTGGCGCACCGGATCCGTCAGGGCGCCGATCCCGGCGGCGTCGCGCTCCAGATCCATGTGCAGACCCCATTTCTAACGGACAAAACTCTTGACGCTACAGTCTACTGGTTCTAACGTTCACATTATTATCTGTTAGACGCTCAGGAGGAAGTCATGACTACCAGGCAAGCCGCCACCCCCGCGTTGTCGGACCAGCTCAGGGACCCGGCATATTCGGCCTACCTGCTGCTGCGCACGGTGTTCACGATCGCGCCCATCGTGATGGGGCTGGACAAGTTTTTCAATGTGCTGACTCATCCGCACCACTGGAGCATGTACCTGGCCGGCTGGATCGACGACATAGTTCCGGGTACCGCCGATCAGTGCATGTATCTCGTCGGGGTGATCGAGATCGTCGCCGGCATCGTGGTCGCGGTGGCGCCGCGCTTCGGCGCCTGGGTGGTCGCCGCGTGGCTGTGCGGGATCATCGTCGACCTGGTGACCGGGCCCGGCTGCTACGACATCGCGCTGCGCGACTTCGGTCTGCTGGTTGGTGCGGTTGCGCTGGCCCGACTGGCGCAGGGCGTGCACCGCGGGACCATCGCGCCGCGCTGACGGGTTAGGGACGTCAAACGGCGCGCACGTACCGCTTGGCCATGTAGCGCTGCAGCACCGGGACCAGCGGACCACCGGCCTTGGTCAGCCAGCTCCCGGGCCGGGAGAACGCCGACACCTCCGCGAACACCGCGGAGGTGTTCGGGTCCCGACGGACGGCAAAACGTTCCTCGCCGCACTCGGGATGGCCGGGCAGGGTTCCGTAGGCGAAGCCGCGCACATCGGGTTCGTCGATGACGTAGACCACGCGGCACGGCGCCCGCAGCAATCCCATCATCTTGACCACCACGATCGCCGAAACGACGACGACCTCGGAGCTGACCTGCACCCCGAGACCGGCTCCGCGCTGCATACCCCAGTGCAGGACAGCATCGGCGGCCTGCTCGAAGCGCTGGTTGCCAGTGCCGATCTGCGCCGACGCGCTGAGGTGTTTGTAGCCCTGGGGCAATTGGGCGTCCGCGGTGGCGCCCACCTCTTGGTAGGTCAGCGGCTGATTGGCGAGTGCGTCCAAGTCCACTTCGCCAGCTTGCCACGCGGCGATCGCAAGCGCGGCGGAGCCGGGCGCTGGGGGCACCTCCCGCTTGCGGGGGACAGGTCGGCACCATTGGGGTCAGCGGCGATCGCAAGCGCGGCGGAGCCGGGCGCTGGGGGTCGCCGCCGTTGGGGTCAGCGGCGATCGCGAGCGCGGCGGAGCCGGGCGCTGGGGGTCGCCGCCGTTGGGGTGCCCTCGGCTTCGCGGCGTACGGTCGTTGGAGTGACCGCACAAGCATCCGGAACATTCACCCTCGGCGGCGATTTGACCGTCAACCGACTGGGATTCGGCGCAATGCGCCTGACTGGCAAGGGAGTATGGGGCCCGCCCGCCGACCGCGACGAGTGTGTGCGGGTGTTACGGCGGGCCGTCGAGCTGGGCGTCAACTTCATCGACACCGCTGACTCCTACGGCCCCTACATATCCGAGGAGATCATCCGCGAGGCGCTGCATCCCTATTCCGGGTTGGTGATCGCGACCAAGGCGGGGCTGCTGCGGACCGGTCCGGACGTGTGGATCCCGCTGGGCAATCCGAGCTACCTGCGCCAGGAACTCGAGATGAGCCTGCGTCGTCTCGGCGTGGACACCATCGACCTGTTCCAGTTGCACCGCATCGATCCGAACTTCCCGCTGGCCGACCAGGTCGGCGAGCTGGTCACGTTGAAGGACGAAGGCAAGATCCGCCATATCGGTCTGTCCGAAATCGACGTCGATCAGTTCAACGCGGCTCGGGAGATCACCGACGTCGTGTCGGTGCAGAACATGTACAACCTGGCGGCCCGCGGCGCCGAGTCGTTGTTGGATGCCGTGACCAGCCAGGGCGTCGGCTTCATCCCGTGGTTCCCGCTGGCCGCCGGGCCGCTGGCCGCTCCGGACGGCCCGCTGCAGCGCATTGCTGCCGAGCACGACGCGACGGCGTCGCAGCTGGCGCTGGCCTGGTTGCTGAAACGCTCGCCGGTGATGTTGCCGATTCCCGGGACGTCGAAGGTGGCGCATCTGGAGGAAAACGTCGCCGCTGCCGACATCACGCTGACCGACGAGGAGTTCGAGACGCTCGCGACTGCGGGGGCGCAGAAGACCGTCTAGTCGCGCTGGATGAAGGCGACCAGAACGTCGACGACCGCCGGAATCGCTCCGCGGGTGATGACTTCATAGCCGTGGGTGCTCAGGGTTGGCAGGCACAGCAGGCCCGCTCGCGGGGCCAGGCCCTTGGCCTTGGATTGCGACGCGTCCGACTCGAAGGCACCCAGCACCGCCGCCTGCGGCGACAGCCCCTGCTCGGTGGCGATGTCCATCAATGCGTCGGCGACCTCCTTGTCGTAGACGCATAACGCGTCGCTGTAGGCCACGATCGGGCCGCCGTCGCATGTCGTGCCGTACTCGGCCTCGGTCGGCCCGACCTCTACTGCGACCGTGAGCTCTCCTGGCAGGGTGCGGCTCGCGTATACGCCACCCACCCCGCCGATCTCCTCATTGGTGGTGAAGACGAAATAGACGTCGCCCGGCGGAGGGCGATGGTCTTGCGACAAACGCCGCGCCGCCCGCAGCAGCGAAACAACAGCCGCGCGGTCGTCCATGAAGTAGCAGCCGAGATAGTCGCCGAACTGGATTAACGTCCGCTTGCTGCGATGCACGCACACGCGGGTGCCCGGACGTATCCCGTTCTGGGCCAGTTCCTCGGGCGTGCGACCGGTGAAGACGTAGACGTGGCTCCAATCCAAAGCCTTGTCGCCCTGGTCGGGCTTGGTTTCCCAAATCCGTTGGCTCTCTTTTGTCGTGTGCTCTGAACCGAGCGTCAGCACCCCACACAACGTTTCGTCGCCGAGTATCGCGACGGGGCCGAGTCCGAAATTTCCGGGGTACATCGTGCCCAACTGGGTGACGCGGAGAGTGCCGTCGGGTTCAACGCGCTTGACGAGCATCGACAGTTCGTCCATGTGCGCCATGACCCGTATCGCCGGAGCATCGCCGCCGCGGAGCAGTCCGACCAGGTTTCCGGCGGGGTCGACCCAGGTCGCGTCGACGAGCGGCTCGAGCTCGCGGCGGCAGATATCCCGGACGGCGTTCTCCTGGCCACAGGGGCCGTATGCGCTGAGTAGTTCCTGCAGCAGGTCGCGGTCGAACTCGTGGTCCTGCGTACCCACCAGGTCCCCTTCGTCTCGACTCCCGCGGCTCGTCTGGACTCATGGTTACCCAACGAACGGATTAGCACGCGAGGCAAGCCACTCCGTTTAATACGGTGTCCTAGTGGCCGGCAAGCAACACCAGCACCCAGGCGGCGGATTCAATCCGCCCGTACCGACGACCAAGGGCGGCCCCGACTACGGCCGGTTCATCGACGCGGTACGCAAGCTGCAAGACCACGCCCGTGCGGTCGACGCACCCGACGAGGTGATTACCGAAGCCGCCGACATGCTGACGAAGGTGTCGGAATTGCTCAGCCCGTTCGACACCGACGAATGGGAGTCGCCGTCGGGACGGCGGATGGACCTGCCGGTCCGCGGCAATATCCTGACCATCCCGATGTCCGCCCGCAAAACCGATCAGGACCGGATCCACGGTTGGGCCCGATTCGCTCGGTTTCACTTGGGACGCAACGGCGCCGTGCACGGCGGGGCACTGGGGATGCTGTTCGACACCGTGCTCGGGTTGACGACGTCGGTGCTCACCGGCGGCCCCCGCCAACGCACCGCCTACCTCAAAATCGACTACCGCCACATCGCGCCGATCGAAAAAGAGCTGCAGATCGACGCCGGCATAGACCGGGTGGAGGGCCGCAAGATCTTCGTCTCGGGCCGGCTGAGCGATGGCGACACGCTGCTGACCGAGGCCGAAGCACTGTTCGTGCGGCTCAAGCCGGGCCAGCCCTGACGTCCGCGGCCCGCTAGCGCGCGACTAGTGCCCGGCTAGCGCCTGGCTAGCGCCCGGCTAGTGCCCGATAGCCCCCGATAGCATTGCAACTGCTATCAACCACGCATAACCCTGGAGACCCACCCGATGAGCGCCCCCGCACACCCTGCCCCAGGAGTTCCGATTCGGGTTCCTGCCGGGACTACGGCGGCCGCCGCGATCGGCGAGGCGGGGTTACCGAGGCGCGGCGCGCCAGACGCGATCGTGGTGGTGCGCGACGCCGACGGCAAGCTGCGCGACCTGAGCTGGGTACCGGACGCCGAGGCCGAGGTGATCCCGGTGGCGGCCAACACCGACGACGGTCGCAGCGTGATCCGGCATTCGACGGCGCACGTGCTGGCCCAAGCCGTCCAAGAGCTGTTCCCGCACGCCAAACTGGGCATCGGGCCGCCCATCGTCGACGGCTTCTACTACGACTTCGACGTCGCCGAGCCGTTCACGCCGGAGGACCTGGCGGCGCTGGAAAAGCGGATGCGGCAGATCGTCAAGGAAGGACAGCTGTTCGACCGGCGGGTCTACGAGTCCAAGGACCAGGCGCGCGCGGAGCTGGCCGGCGAGCCCTACAAGCTCGAACTCGTCGACGACAAGTCCGGGGCTCTGGACGACATGGACGAAATAATGGAGGTGGGCGGCGACGAACTGACCGCGTATGACAACCTCAATCCCCGCACCCGCGAACGGGTCTGGGGCGATCTGTGCCGCGGTCCGCACATCCCCACCACCAAGCACATCCCGGCGTTCAAGCTGACCAGAAGCTCGGCCGCATACTGGCGCGGCGACCAGAACAACGCCAGCCTGCAACGCATTTACGGCACGGCGTGGGAGTCGCAGGAGGCGCTGGACCACCATCTCGAGCTGATCGCGGAAGCCCAGCGTCGCGACCACCGCAAGCTCGGCGTGGAGCTGGACCTGTTCAGCTTTCCCGACGAAATCGGTTCCGGCTTGGCCGTTTTCCACCCCAAGGGCGGGATCGTGCGCGCCGAACTCGAGGACTACTCGCGTCGCAAGCACATCGAGGCGGGCTATGAGTTCGTCAACACCCCGCACATCACCAAGGAACAGCTGTACATCACGTCGGGTCACCTGGAGTGGTACGCCGAGGGGATGTTTCCGCCGATGCACATCGACGCGGAGTTCAACGAGGACGGCACGGTACGCAAGCCCGGGCAGGACTACTACCTCAAGCCGATGAACTGCCCGATGCACCACCTGATCTACCGGGCCCGCGGACGCTCGTATCGCGAACTTCCGTTGCGGCTCTTCGAGTTCGGCAGTGTCTACCGGTACGAGAAGTCCGGCGTGGTGCACGGCCTGACCCGGGTGCGCGGGATGACCCAGGACGACGCGCACATCTACTGCACGCGGGAGCAGATGCGCGACGAACTGGCCTCGTTGCTGCGCTTCGTGCTCGACCTGCTGGCCGACTACGGGCTCGACGACTTTTATCTGGAGCTCTCGACCAAGGATCCGGACAAGTACGTCGGCTCCGACGAGGACTGGGACGAGGCCACCGAAGTCCTGCGCGAGGTCGGGGAAGCTTCCGGCCTGCACCTGTCCCCGGATCCAGGCGGCGCGGCTTTCTACGGCCCCAAGATTTCGGTGCAGGTCAAGGATGCGCTGGGTCGCAACTGGCAGATGTCGACCATTCAGCTGGACTTCAACATGCCGGAGCGGTTCGACCTCGAGTACACCGCCAGCGACGGTTCGCGGCAGCGGCCGGTGCTGATCCACCGCGCGCTGTTCGGGTCGATCGAGCGGTTCTTCGGCGTCCTCACCGAGCACTATGCGGGGGCTTTCCCCGCCTGGCTGGCACCCGTTCAGGTGGTCGGCATTCCCGTCGCCGACGAGCACGTCGGCTACCTGCAAGAGGTTGCGGCACAACTGAAGTCACACGGGGTGCGGGTCGAGGTGGACACCAGCGACGATCGGATGGCCAAGAAGATCGTGCACCACACCAATCAGAAGGTGCCGTTCATGCTGCTGGCCGGTGACCGCGACGTGCAGGCCGAGGCGGTGAGCTTCCGGTTCGGCGACCGCACCCAGATCAACGGCGTGCCCCGCGATGCGGCGGTGGCGGCTATCGTGGCCTGGATCGCCGATCGCGAAAACACCTCGCCCACGGCCGAACTGGTGAAAGTTGCCGACCCGGAGGAGCCCGGAGCGCTTGGAGAGTCACAGTGAGTGACCGCGGGCGTCCGGAACCTGCCGATCGCGATGACGAGACCATCTTCGACACGGGCGTCGGACAGCGCGACCAGCTGCAGCGGTTGTGGACGCCGTACCGGATGAACTACCTCGCCGAAGCGCCGACGAAACGCGAAGACGCCGAAGGCGCGCAGCCCTTTACCGACATTCCGCGCATGTCCGACGAAGAAGGTCTGGTAGTCGCCCGCGGCGAACTCGTCTACGCGGTGCTCAACCTCTACCCGTACAACCCCGGGCACCTGATGGTGGTGCCGTACCGGCGGGTCTCCGAGCTCGAGGACCTCACCGAGCCGGAGAGCGCGGAGCTGATGGCGTTCACTCAGAAGGCAATTCGCGTCATCAAGAACGTGTCCCGGCCGCACGGCTTCAACGTCGGCCTGAACCTGGGCACGTCGGCGGGCGGGTCACTGGCCGAGCACCTACACGTGCACGTGGTGCCGCGGTGGGGCGGCGACGCCAACTTCATCACCATCATCGGCGGCTCCAAGGTGATTCCGCAGTTGCTGCGTGACACGCGGCGACTGCTCGCCACGGAATGGGCCAAGCAATCATGAGGCCTCAGCCATGAGTAAGTTGCCCTTCCTGTCCAGGGCGGCATTCGCGCGGATCACCAATCCGGTCGCCCGAGCGGCGCTGCGGGTCGGCCTCACTCCGGACAGCGTCACCATCCTGGGCACCACCGCGTCGGTGGCGGCGTCGCTGACCCTGTTCCCGATGGGCAAGCTGTTCGCCGGCGTGCTTGTGGTCTGGTTCTTCGTGGTGTTCGACATGCTCGACGGGGCGATGGCGCGCGAACGCGGCGGCGGCACCCGCTTCGGCGCGGTGCTGGATGCCACCTGCGACCGGATCAGCGACGGCGCGGTGTTCTGCGGGCTGCTGTGGTGGATCGCGTTCCACATGCACGACCGACTGCTGGTGGTGGCGACGCTGATCTGCCTGGTCACCTCGCAGGTCATCTCCTACATCAAGGCCCGGGCAGAGGCCAGCGGGCTGCGCGGCGACGGCGGGTTCATCGAACGTCCGGAGCGGCTTATCATCGTGCTGACCGGCGCCGGGGTGTCCGACTTTCCGTTCGTCGCCTGGCCGCCGGCGCTGGCGGTCGGCATGTGGGTGCTGGCGGTAGCCAGCCTGATCACCTGTGCGCAGCGGATGCACACGGTGTGGACCTCGCCGGGGGCTACCGATCGCATCACTGATCGCGCCGTCGGACCGGGAAAGAGCGGGCCATGACCTACCCGCGGGCGGGCCTGCGAGCGATCGAGGCGCAACGTCAGCTGGCCCGCCGCCTGCTGACCGGGACCGCCACCGACTGGGCGTATGCGACGGGCTGGATGGCGGTGCGGGCGATGCCGGAGTTCGCCGCGCGCACCGCATTCGACACCGGGGCGCGGTACGCGGCCCGCCACGGCGGGCCCGGGCAGCTGCGCAAAAACCTGGCCCGGGTAATCGGGGTGCAGCCCAGCGATGTCCCGGATGCGCTGATGCGCGCCTCGCTGGCGTCCTACGGCCGCTACTGGCGGGAGGCATTCCGGCTGCCGACGATGGACCATCGCGCGCTGGCCCGGGTGCTCGACGAGGCGTTTCGCGGCGCCGACAATCTGGACGCGGCCCTGGCCGCGGGCCGCGGCGTGGTGCTGGCGTTGCCGCACAGTGGAAACTGGGATATGGCCGGGGTGTGGCTGGCGCAAACGCGCGGCACCTTCACCACCGTCGCGGAGCGGCTCAAGCCCGAGTCGCTGTACCAGCGCTTCATCGACTACCGCGAAAGCCTCGGCTTCGAGGTGTTGCCGCTGTCCGGTGACAATCGGGCGTCTTTCCGGCCACCCTTCGAGGTGCTGTGCGAGCGGCTGGCCGACAACCGGGCGGTGTGCCTGATGGCCGAGCGGGACCTCACCCGCACTGGCGTCGAAGTGGACTTCTTCGGTGAAGCCACCCGGATGCCGGCGGGGCCGGCCAAGCTCGCCATCGAGACCGGAGCCGCTCTGCTGCCGGTGCACTGCTGGTTCGAGGACGATGAAGTGCAAGGCTGGGGCTGTTGGATCCAGGAGCCGCTGGACTGCAGCAGCTGTGACGTGGGCGTCATCACCCAGGCGCTGGCCGACCAGTTCGCCACGAACATCGCCGCTCACCCCGCCGATTGGCACATGCTGCAGCCCCAGTGGCTGGCCGATCTGTCCGGCGCCAGACAGGCCTGGCTGAAGGAAACCTGATGCGGATAGGGATGGTGTGTCCGTACTCGTTCGACGTGCCGGGTGGGGTGCAGTCACATGTGTTGCAACTGGCCGAGGTGATGCGGGTTCGCGGTCACGAGGTCAGTGTGCTCGCGCCGGCGTCGCCGGACGTGTCGCTGCCCGACTACGTCGTCTCGGCCGGCAAAGCGATCCCGATTCCCTACAACGGCTCGGTGGCGCGGCTGCAGTTCAGCCCGGCCGTACACGGCCGGGTAAGGCGCTGGCTGGCCGAGGGCGACTTCGACGTGCTGCACCTGCACGAACCCAATGCGCCCAGCCTGTCCATGTGGGCCCTGCGGGTCGCCGAGGGCCCGATCGTGGCGACCTTCCACACCTCGACCACCAAATCGCTGACGCTGACCGTCTTCCAGGGCGTGCTGCGGCCGTGGCACGAGAAGATCGTCGGCCGGATCGCGGTGTCCGACCTGGCCCGGCGCTGGCAAATGGAGGCGCTGGGCTCGGATGCGGTGGAGATCCCCAACGGGGTCGACGTCGAATCGCTGGCCTCGGCGCCGCTGCTGGAGGGCTATCCGCGGCCGGGTAAGACGGTGCTGTTCCTGGGCCGCTACGACGAGCCCCGCAAGGGCATAGCGGTCCTGCTCGACGCGCTTCCCAAGGTGCTGGAGCGTTATGGCGATGTGCAGCTGCTGGTCGTCGGCCGCGGCGACGAGGACCAATTGCGCAGCCAGGCAAGCGATTTGCTGGACCACATCCGTTTTCTGGGCCAGGTGGACGACGCCGGCAAGGCCTCGGCGATGCGCAGCGCGGACGTCTACTGCGCGCCCAACCTCGGTGGCGAGAGTTTCGGCATCGTCCTGGTCGAGGCGATGGCCGCCGGCACCCCGGTGGTGGCCAGCGACCTGGACGCCTTCCGGCGGGTGCTGTGCGACGGCGAGGTCGGGTGCCTGGTGCCGGTCGGTGACGGCGCCGCGCTGGCCGATGCGCTCGTCGAGGTGCTGGAGAACGACGCGCTCGCGAAACGGTACGTGGCCGCTGGATCGCAGGCGGTCGCCCGCTATGACTGGTCGGTGGTGGCCAGCCAGATCATGCGGGTATACGAGACGGTCGCGGGGTCGGGCGTCAAGGTTCAGGTGGCCAGCTGATGACGTGGTTGACGATCGCGCTCATCGTGCTGGCAGCGGTCCTCTTTGTGGTGCTGGTGGTGTTCGGCGCCTGGGGGTATCAGCGGGCTAACCGGCTGGACCGGTTGAATGTGCGCTACGACCTGTCCTGGCAGGCGCTGGACGGAGCGTTGGCGCGGCGCGCGGTGGTGGCCCGCGCGGTCGCGATCGACGCCTACGGCGGCTCGCCCGAGGGGCGGCGGCTGGCGGCGCTGGCCGACGCCGCCGAGCGCGCGCCGCGGCACCTGCGGGAAGGATGCGAGAACGAGCTGTCGGCCGCGCTGGCGATGGTTGATCCCGCGGCGCTGCCAACCGGCTTGGTCGCCGAGCTCGCCGACGCCGAAGCCCGGGTGCTGCTGGCCCGCCGATTCCACAACGACGCGGTCCGCGACACGCTGGTGCTGGCCGAGCGGCGCATGGTCCGCTTGTTCCACCTTGGCGGAAGAGCGCCGCTGCCAACGTATTTCGAGATCGCCGAGCGGCCCCACGCGTTGGCGCACGGCGACGCCGGGGCGCTGGGTGTGCTCAACCACCGCACCTCGGCACGGGTGGTGCTGCTCGACGAGTCCGGGGCGGTGCTGTTGCTGTGCGGCTCGGATCCCGCGCTCGGCGCGTTGGAAGGCGCCGCCGCGCCGCGGTGGTGGTTCACCATCGGCGGCGAAGTTCAGCCAGGCGAGCGGCTGGCCGAAGCCGCCGCGCGTGAACTCGCCGAAGAAACCGGCCTGCGCGTCACGCCGGGCGACATGATCGGACCCGTCTGGCGGCGCGACGAAGTCTTCGAGTTCAACGACGCGCTGATCGACAGCGAAGAGTTCTTCTTCGTCCACCGCACCCAGCGCTTCGAGCCGTCCACCGCGGGACGTACCGAGCTGGAACGCCGGTACATTCACGGCCATCGGTGGTGCACCGCCGACGACATCGCCGAACGGGCGGCGGCCGGTGAGACGGTGTACCCGCTTCAGTTGGCCGAACGGCTCGCCGATGCGGCCGCGATGGCCGACAGCCGCAGCGCGAGCCGACCGCGCCAACTGCAGTCCATCCGTTAGGTACCGCGAGCAGACGCAAAAACCCCTCATTTCCCCACGAAATGGGGGCTTTTGCGTCTGCTCGCGAGGGACCGTAGCCGCGATCTGCGGAGGATCCGCATGTGCTGCGCGGTCTGCGTGTGCTGACGGGTGTTCAGCGTGTACTGACGGCTTTGGGTGTGAATCCTGGGCTTTCGGTGTGAGTGTAGGGCGGCAACCAGCGCGAATCTCCGCCCAGGCTGCACACCGAAAGCCAAGGATTCACACTCAAAACCCAGGATTCACACCCAAAGCCGGGGCGACGAATGTCGCCGCGGGCACCCGTTGCGACCGTGGGACTCCGCGCCGATCCCGCCACTGCGTCTGTTCGCGGCCGGCAAATGCCCACCACTAGACTGGCGCAGTACCAGCTAGAAGGAGATCAGCAGTGGATACCGCCCCTTCGAACGGCGGCGCACCGAGCGGCAGCGGGCAAACCGGCACGGCACGCGTCAAGCGTGGCATGGCGGAGATGCTCAAGGGCGGCGTCATCATGGACGTCGTCACTCCCGAACAGGCCCGGATCGCAGAGGGCGCCGGCGCCGTCGCGGTGATGGCGCTGGAACGGGTGCCCGCCGATATCCGCGCGCAGGGCGGGGTGTCGCGGATGAGCGACCCCGACATGATCGAGGGCATCATCGCCGCAGTCACCATTCCGGTAATGGCCAAGGCACGCATCGGGCACTTCGTCGAAGCGCAGATCCTGCAAAGCCTCGGCGTGGACTACGTCGACGAGTCCGAGGTGCTGACTCCCGCCGACTACACCCACCACATCGACAAGTGGAAGTTCACCGTGCCGTTCGTGTGCGGGGCGACCAACCTCGGCGAGGCGCTGCGCCGCATCAGCGAGGGCGCGGCGATGATCCGCTCCAAGGGCGAAGCCGGCACCGGCGACGTCTCCAACGCCACCACGCATATGCGGGCCATCGGCGGCGAGATTCGCCGGCTGGCGTCGCTGTCCGAGGACGAATTGTACGTCGCGGCAAAGGAATTGCAGGCGCCCTACGAACTCGTCGTCGAAGTGGCCCGGGCCGGCAAGCTGCCCGTCACGCTGTTCACCGCGGGCGGCATCGCAACCCCGGCCGACGCGGCGATGATGATGCAGCTCGGTGCCGAGGGCGTCTTCGTGGGCTCGGGCATTTTCAAGTCTGGCGATCCCGCGCAGCGCGCCGCCGCGATCGTCAAGGCCACCACGTTCTACGACGACCCCGACGTGCTGGCCAAGGTGTCGCGCGGGCTGGGCGAGCCGATGGTGGGCATCAGCGTCGAGCAGCTCGCCGCGCCGCATCGCCTAGCCGAACGCGGCTGGTAAAAACAGCCCGTGGCGATTGAGGAGATCCTTGATCTCGAGCAACTCGAGGTCAACATCTATCGCGGCAGCGTCTTCAGCCCGGATTCGGGTTTTCTGCAGCGCACATTCGGCGGTCACGTCGCGGGTCAGTCGCTGGTCTCGGCGGTGCGTAGCGTGGATCCGCGCTACCAGGTCCACTCGCTGCACGGCTACTTTCTGCGGCCCGGTGATGCCAAGGAGCGCACGATTTTCCTGGTCGAGCGCACCCGCGACGGCGGATCGTTCGCGACCAGGCGGGTCAACGCCATTCAGCACGGCGAGATCATTTTCAGCATGGGGGCGTCGTTTCAGACCCACCAGGAAGGCATCAGCCACCAGGACGACATGCCGGCCGCGCCGCCGCCCGACGGCCTCCCCGGCTTGCAGTCGGTCCGGGTGTTCGACGATGCCGGATTCAAGCAGTTCGAGGAATGGGACGTCTGCATCGTGCCGCGGGAGAAGCTGCAACCGCTGCCCGGCAAGGCCTCCCAACAGCAGGTGTGGTTTCGCCACCGCGATCCGCTGCCCGACGACCCGGTGCTGCACATCTGCGCGCTGGCCTATATGAGCGACCTCACGCTGTTGGGATCGGCACAGGTCACCCATCTCGACGTGCGCGAGCACCTGCAGGTGGCGTCGCTGGATCACGCGATGTGGTTCATGCGGTCCTTCCGCGCCGACGAGTGGTTGCTCTACGACCAGTCCTCGCCGTCGGCCAACGGGGGTCGCGCGCTTACCCAGGGCAAGATCTTCACCCAGCGTGGTGAGTTGGTGGCGGCGGTGATGCAGGAAGGGCTGACCCGCTATAAGCGCGGTTTTCAGCCGTGAACGCACCCAGGGTTGGCGTTCTGGCACTGCAGGGCGATACCCGCGAGCACCTCGCGGCGCTGCGCGAATGCGGGGCCGAGCCGATCACGGTACGGCGCCGCAGCGAGCTGGACGCGGTGGACGCGCTGGTCATTCCGGGCGGGGAATCCACCACCATGAGCCACCTACTGGTCGACATCGGCCTGCTGGAGCCGTTGCGGGCACGGCTGGCCGACGGGCTTCCGGCCTACGGCTCGTGTGCCGGCATGATCCTGCTGGCCACCGAAATCCTGGACGCCGGCGCCAACGGCCGCGAGGCGCTACCTCTGGCAGCGGTCGATATGACCGTGCGCCGCAACGCCTTTGGACGCCAGGTGGACTCGTTCGAAGGCGATGTCGCGTTCGCGGGCCTGCGCGACCCGATGCGGGCGGTGTTCATTCGCGCGCCTTGGGTCGAGCGGGCGGGTGACGGCGTGCAGGTGCTGGCGCGCGCGGCCGGCCACATCGTCGCGGTACGTCAGGGGCAGGTGCTGGCGACGGCTTTTCATCCAGAGATGACCGGTGACCGTCGCATCCATCAGCTGTTCGTCGACATGGTCACCGGGCGGCCTTAACGCGGCGAGCAGACGCAGAATCGCACGATTTGAGCAGCAAACGTGCGATTCTGCGTCTGCTCGTGCACAAAATGGCGATGCCAACCAGGCATGATGTGCTCATGGGGGACATCGTGAAGGGGCGCTTCGGACGCGTCGCAAAGCTGGCGGGCCTCCCGGCCGGCGCGGCCGGGCGCGCCGCACTGGGCCTGGGCAAGCGGATGACCGGCAAGTCCAAGGAAGAGGTCAACGCGGAACTCTTGGAGAGAGCCGCAGACGAGCTGTTCCAGGTCCTGGGCGAGCTCAAGGGCGGTGCCATGAAGGTCGGTCAGGCGCTGTCGGTGATGGAGGCCGCAATACCTCCGCAATTTGCCGATCCGTTTCGCGAGGCGCTGGTCAAGCTGCAAAGCGAAGCCCCACCATTGCCCGCGGCAAAGGTGCACCGGGTGCTCGACGCCCAACTCGGCACCAAATGGCGCGAACGCTTCGAGTCCTTCGACGACACCCCAGTCGCCTCGGCGAGTATCGGACAGGTTCACAAAGGCACCTGGAAAGACGGGCGCGAGGTCGCCGTCAAGGTCCAATACCCCGGCGCCGACGAGGCGCTGCGCGCGGATCTCAAACTGATTCAACGGTTTAGCTGGGTCGCCAAGCAGGTGATGCCGCGGGCAGACGTGGACCGTCTGGTTTCGGAGGTCAGCGAGCGCATCGTGGCGGAGCTGGATTACCGTCAGGAAGCCGAGTATCAACGCGCTTTCGCGAAAGCCTTTGCAGGCGACCAGAAGTTCTGTGTCCCCGCAGTGGTTGCCAGCGCACCGAAGGTCATCATCGCGGAGTGGATGGAGGGGCGGCGTCTTTCGACCATCATCGCCGAGGGCACCCCGGATGAACGAAACGCTGTGTGCGCCTTGCTCGTCGAGTTCGCCGTCAGCTCACCGGCGCGGGTCGGACTGGTGCATGCCGACCCGCATCCGGGCAATTTCATGACGCTGGCCGACGGCCGCCTGGGCGTCATCGACTTCGGCGCCGTTTCCGAACACCCCGGCGGGATCCCGCCCGACTTCGGTGAACTCCTGTGCTGGGCCCGCGACGAACAGTGGGACGAAGTAATCCGGTTGTTGAAAAAGCTCGGGTTCATGCCGCAGCACTACGAGCTGACCACCGAGCAGGTGGTGGAATATATTCAGCCGCTCTGGGCTTATATCGACCCGCTGCGGTCCGGCGAGTTTCATTTCACGCGGCGATGGTTTCAAAAGTCGGCCATGGTCACCACCGATCCCCTCCGGGACGGATTCGCCGACCGGTTCAAGGTGGCGCGGCAGCTGACCATCCCACCCGGCTACGTCATGTTGCTGCGCACGCTGGGCGGTCTGCTTGGAGTCGCCGTGCAGCTTGACGCCCATGTGAACTACGCAGCGGTGGCCGAGCGATGGTTACCGGGATTCTTCGCACCCGGCGAGAGCCCAGTGGGGCCCACGTAGACTCGTCTGGCGAAACTTATCGAGCACCAGAATCCAAAAATGAGGTAGTACCTGATGAGCGGCCATTCCAAGTGGGCGACCACCAAGCACAAGAAGGCCGTCATCGACGCCCGCCGCGGGAAAAACTTCGCCCGTCTGATCAAGAACGTCGAAGTCGCGGCCCGTGTCGGTGGCGGCGACCCGGCCGGTAACCCGACGTTGTACGACGCCATCCAGAAGGCGAAGAAGAACTCGGTGCCCAACGACAACATCGAGCGGGCCCGCAAACGCGGTGCCGGCGAAGAGGCCGGCGGCGCCGAGTACCAGAGCATCACCTATGAGGGCTACGGGCCTAACGGTGTCGCGGTGCTGATCGAGTGCCTGACCGACAACCGCAATCGCGCCGCCAGCGAGGTAAGGGTCGCGATGACGCGCAACGGCGGGACCATGGCCGACCCGGGGTCGGTCGCCTACCTCTTCTCCCGCAAGGGCGTCGTTAACCTCGAGAAGAATGGCCTGACCGAAGACGACGTGCTGGTCGCGGTGCTGGAGGCAGGCGCCGAGGACGTCAACGACCTCGGCGACAGCTTCGAGGTCATCGCCGAACCAACCGATTTGGTAGCGGTGCGCACCGCGCTGCAGGACGCCGGTATCGACTACGAGTCGGCCGAGGCCAGCTTCCAGCCGTCGGTGAGTGTGCCGGTGGACCTGGACGGAGCCCGTAAGGTGTTCAAGCTGGTCGACGCCCTCGAAGACAGCGACGACGTGCAGAATGTCTGGACCAACGTTGACCTGTCCGACGAAGTTCTGGCCGCTCTCGACGAGGAGTGACGGCGCCGAACCCTGTCATGGGTGCCAGCGGCTAGCGGTGTGGACCACGGTGCCGCCGGAACCGGACGGGTAGAGGTGCCACGTCTGCCAGCGCCAGCCGGCGCCGTCGGGTTCGGCGACCAGCGCCGTCAGGGCCGCGTCATCGCCAGGAAACATGCCGCCGAGCCAGCCGGTTTCGGCCGCGCAGTGCTCGCGCAGGTCGGCGGCAAGGCGGCGGAACGTCTCCTCGTCGTGCGTCTCGGTACGCGATTGCAAGGAGTAGCCGGGTGCGGCAGTGCGCTCGGGAAGGTCGCCGCCGTCGCTGCTCACGGCGCATGAAACCTGCTCGGAGAAGCGGCATCTCGGGTGCTCGACCATGACGACGTGCGATGCGCCGAGCACTCCCAGCAGCAGCGCACCGGCGGTGGGGTGGTCCAGTCGGTAGGTGGCCAGGGGCCGCGGCGCGGGCGCGTTGAGCGCCAGGCCCAGTCGCGTTCCGCATACGTCCGCCGGATCCACGGCGAGCTGATGAAGAGGCACCCGACGGCCCTATGCCGCAACCATAAGCACCAGTGCTCCCACGTGAACCTTTCCGCAGTGCGAATTAACCTAACTCACGAGTCCTCGATGCGGCCCCGCGTGTCCCTACCCGATGATGTCGGACCCGGCCGTTAGGCTATCGAACAGCTGTTCGTACCCAAGCAGTTTTCCTACCAGACGGGGAGCAGGCGATGCGCGTGATGGGCGTCGATCCCGGGCTGACGCGGTGCGGGTTATCCGTCGTCGATAGTGGACGCGGCCGGCAGGTCGTCGCGCTGGATGTCGATGTGGTGCGCACACCGTCGGACGCGCCGCTGTGCAAGCGGCTGCTGAGCATCAGCGACGCCGTCGAACACTGGCTGGACACGCATCATCCCGACGTGCTGGCCATCGAGCGGGTGTTCTCCCAACACAACGTGTCGACGGCGATGGGCACCGCACAAGCCGGCGGCGTGATCGCACTCGCGGCGGCCAAACGCGATATCGACGTGCACTTCCATACCCCCAGTGAGGTCAAGGCCGCGGTGACCGGCAACGGCACCGCCGACAAGGCTCAGGTCACCGCGATGGTCACCAAAATACTTGCGCTGCAAGCCAAACCGACACCGGCCGATGCGGCGGACGCGTTGGCCTTGGCGATCTGCCACTGCTGGAGGGCGCCGATGATCGCCCGGATGGCCGCGGCTGAGGCGCTGGCCGCCGAGCGGCGACACGCGTACCTGACCAAACTGAAGGCCGCACGATGATCGCCTCGGTTCGCGGTGAGGTGCTCGACGTGGCGCTCGATCACGTGGTGATCGAGGCGGCGGGCGTCGGCTACCGGGTGAACGCGACACCGTCGACGCTGGCGACGCTGCGGCAGGGGACCGAGGCCCGGCTGATCACCGCCATGATCGTGCGTGAGGATTCCATGACGTTGTACGGGTTCTGCGACGGCGAAACCCGCGACCTGTTCCTGACACTGCTGTCGGTCTCGGGCGTCGGCCCCCGGCTGGCCATGGCGACACTGGCGGTGCACGACGCCGCGGCGCTGCGCCAGGCGCTGGCCGACGGCGACGTCACCGCCTTGACCCGGGTGCCTGGCATCGGCAAACGCAGCGCTGAACGCATGGTGCTGGAACTGCGCGACAAAGTAGGTCCCGTCGGTGCGTCCGCGGGCGCACCCGCAGTCAACGGCCATGCGGTGCGAAGCCCCGTGGTCGAGGCACTCGTCGGCCTTGGCTTTGCCGCCAGGCAGGCCGAGGAAGCCACTGACCGTGTGCTTTCCGGTGATCACGACGCGACCTCGTCCGGTGCGCTGCGTGCCGCCCTGTCGCTGCTGGGGAAGTCGAAATGAGTGACGGGGCCGCAGATCCCGAGGTGCGGGAGATTTCGGCGGCGCTGCTGTCCGGAGAAGGCGACATCGACGGCAGCCTGCGGCCGCGTTCGCTGCGGGAATTCATCGGCCAGCCGCGGGTGCGCGAACAGTTGCAGCTGGTCATCGAGGGCGCCAAGAACCGCGGCGGCACACCGGATCACATCCTGCTGTCCGGCCCGCCGGGGCTGGGCAAGACGTCGCTGGCGATGATCATCGCCGCCGAGCTGGGTTCTTCGCTGCGGGTGACGTCCGGGCCCGCGCTGGAACGTGCCGGCGACCTGGCCGCGATGCTGTCCAACCTGGTCGAACACGACGTGCTGTTCATCGACGAGATCCACCGCATCGCCCGCCCCGCCGAAGAGATGCTCTACCTGGCGATGGAAGACTTCCGCGTCGACGTGGTCGTCGGCAAAGGTCCCGGGGCGACGTCGATTCCGCTGGAGGTTGCCCCCTTCACCCTGGTCGGCGCGACCACCCGGTCCGGCGCGCTGACCGGGCCGCTGCGGGATCGGTTCGGCTTCACCGCGCACATGGATTTCTACGAGCCCGCCGAACTGGAGCGGGTGCTGTCCCGTTCCGCCGGAATCCTGGGCATCGAGCTGGGCGCCGAGGCCGGCGCGGAGATCGCCCGGCGGGCCCGCGGCACTCCCCGGATCGCCAACCGGCTACTGCGCCGGGTCCGCGACTTCGCCGAGGTGCGCGCCGACGGCGTGATCACCCGTGACATCGCCAAATCCGCCCTGGCGGTCTACGACGTCGACGAGCTCGGTCTGGACCGGTTGGACCGGGCGGTGCTGTCCGCGCTGACCCGCAGCTTCGGCGGCGGCCCGGTCGGAGTCTCGACGCTGGCGGTGGCGGTCGGGGAGGAGGCCGCGACCGTCGAGGAGGTGTGCGAGCCGTTTCTGGTCCGGGCCGGTATGGTCGCCCGTACCCCTCGCGGCCGGGTGGCCACGGCACAGGCCTGGACTCACCTGGGCATGATTCCGCCCGCCGGCGTCACCGGGCTCGGCCAGCCGGGGCTGTTCGACTAGCAGGTAGGAGGCAGTCGTGCTGGTAGCGGGGTTGGTATTCGCCGGGCTGGCCGCCCTCCTGCACGTCTACATCTTCACGATGGAGTCGCTGACGTGGACTTCGCCGCGCACGCGCGCCACGTTCGGCACCACGCCCGAGGAGGCCGAGACCACCAAGTTGCTGGCGCTCAACCAGGGCTTCTACAACTTGTTTCTGGCGATTGTCACGGGTATCGGTATTGCCGCGGTCGCTCTGGGGCACAAGGGCGTTGGAGCCGCGCTCATTCTCGCGGGCGTCGGATCCATGGGACTGGCGGCGGTGGTGTTGCTGATCTCGGCGCGGGACAAAGCGCGAGCGGCCTTGGTGCAGGGCCTCTTCCCGGCGATCGCGACGGTGCTGGTCGTGACCGCCCTGATGTCGTAACATTTTGCCACATTGGCAACAGCAGTATCAGGAACCCCATTAATCACACTAGCTGCCGTTTTGCACGCTGGATCGTCGCTTCGACGTCACTGAGGCCGGGTACTCCAGCCCGGTACCAAAGCGAGGAGATGTCATGAAAAATCGTGAAAACATCCGTCCCGGCCGGCTGCGGATGCCACGCTCCCGTGGCGCGGTGACCGGGCTGATCTTGGTCATCTTGGGTGCCTGGGGTGCACTTATTCCCTTCGTCGGTCCCCACTTCAATTTCGCCTACACCCCCGATCGGGCATGGGCGTGGACCGCCGCCCGGGGCTGGCTGGAAGTGCTGCCCGGAGCCGTCACCGTAGTGGGCGGACTGCTGCTGATCGTTTCCGGAAATCGCGCGAGCGCGATGATCGGCGGCTGGCTGGCAACCCTCGGCGGCGCCTGGTTCGTCGTCGGCGGTGCGTTCGCTCCGATGTTGCACCTCGGGTCCATCGGCGATCCGGTCGCTGCCACCGACCGCAAACGGGCCGTGCTGGAGGTCGCGTACTTCTCCGGGCTCGGTGCGCTGATCGTCTTCCTGGGTGGAGCTGTGCTGGCGCGTCTGGCCGTGCGGCTGGCCAGAGACGTGACCCCTCTGGAATCCACCGCACCCGCTGAACCCGTCGCGGTGGAATCGGCTGGCGAGCCGTACTACTCCGGTCTGGAAGAGCCGCCGCGTGAGGTGTCGACGGATGCGATCACCAAGCCGCGGGTGGAAACCGCTCCGCCCCAACCTAAGAGGCTCAGGAGAAGTTTCCGGCGACAGCGCGAAACCGCATCGGCCGGGTGGCCTCACCCGGAGTCCTGACCCTGC
>NZ_JCALDF010000033.1:0-52763 GCF_059812725.1 Mycobacterium sp. NGS41 | reverse complement strand
GGCGGCGAAGTCCTGTCCGTCATTCGGGGCACCGCGACATCCGCGGGCAAAACAGTGTTCGTCTTCCCCGGCCAGGGCGCCCAGTTACTCGGCATGGGAACGGGATTGCACGCCGCATACCCGGTATTCGCCGAAGCATTCGACACCGTCGTCGGCGAACTGGACCGGCACCTGCTACGCCCACTGCGCGACGTGATGTGGGGCAACGACGAGAACCTGCTGAATACCACCGAATTCGCCCAGCCGGCACTGTTCGCGGTGGAAGTCGCATTGTTCCGGCTACTTGAATCGTGGGGCGTGCGGCCCGATTTCGTGATGGGTCATTCGATCGGTGAACTGTCGGCGGCACACGTCGCCGGCGTCCTGTCGCTGGAGAATGCAGCCGTACTGGTGGTCGCTCGCGGCCGATTCATGCAGGCCCTGCCCGCGGGCGGAGCGATGATCGCCGTGCAGGCCACCGAAGCAGAAGTACGGCCACTGCTGAGCGGCGAAGTCGGCATTGCGGCCGTCAACGGCCCGGCGTCGCTGGTGATTTCGGGTACCGACGACGCGGTGGTCGCCGTCGCGACGAAGCTCCGCGCGGATGGCCGCAGAGTCCACCGCTTGGCTGTCTCGCACGCATTCCATTCGCCGTTGATGGAACCGATGATCGACGAATTCGGAACGGTGGCAGCCAGCTTCGCTGTCGGTCGACCCACGATTCCGATCGTGTCCAACGTGACCGGGCAGGTGGCTGGAGACGACTTCGCGTCTGCGGCGTATTGGAAGCGGCACGTGCGCGAAGCGGTCCGGTTCGCCGACAGCGTCCGCTTCGTGCACTCGGCCGGCGGAAACCGCTTCCTCGAAGTCGGACCCGGCAGCGGCCTGACGGGCTCGATCGAAGAATCGCTTGCTGATTCCGATTCGACGGCCCCTGTAGTCACAATGTCCGCGCTGCGCAAGGACCGCCCGGAACCGGCAACCTTGATCAACGCCGTCGCGCAGGGGTTCGTCGCCGGCATGGACGTGGATTGGCGCGGTACCCTCGGCGCGGCCAACTTCGTGGAATTGCCGACGTATGCCTTTGAGCGGCGGCGGTTCTGGCTGTCCGCCGACGGCTCGAAGGCCAACTCCGCCGGCGCCGCCGGCTTGGGTCTTCAGGCCGGCGAGCATGAGCTGCTGGGAGCGGTGGTGGAGCTGCCGGCCTCTGGCGGAGTGGTGCTGACAGGGCGGTTGGCGACCACTGCTCAAGGGTGGCTGGCCGACCATGCGGTCGGTGGGGTTGTGCTGTTCCCCGGCGCGGGCTTCGTGGAACTGGTGATCCGCGCCGGCGACGAAGTGGGTTGCGGCATTGTCGACGAGCTGAATTTGGCTGCGCCGCTGGTACTGCCCGCCGCGGGATCTGTCGCGATTCAGGTCGTGGTCGGCGACTCGGACGAGACGGGTGCTCGAGCGGTGTCGGTGTTTTCGCGTGCCGAGACGGGTTCCGGGTGGCTGCTACATGCCGAAGGTGCCCTGAGCGCGGGATCGGTTGCACCCGCGTCGGATCTGTCGGTGTGGCCGCCGGCGGGTGCGGTCGCGGTGGATGTCGGCGACGGGTATGAACGGTTGGCCGAACGCGGCTACGGGTATGGCCCGGCGTTCCGCGGTCTGACCGCGATGTGGCGACGCGGCGACGAAGTGTTCGCCGAGGTGGCGCTTCCCGCCGATGCCGGGGTGTCGGTCGCCGGGTTCGGCGTCCACCCGGTGCTGCTGGATGCGGCGTTGCACGCGGTAATCCTTGCCGGTGAAGACGCAGCAGGCGCTGCAGATGGATCGGTGTTGGTGCCGTTCTCCTGGCAGGGCGTGTCGTTGCATGCCGCGGGCGCATCGGCGGTGCGGGCGCGGATCATGCGGACAACCCCGTCCGCGGTGTCGATCGAGCTGGCCGACGGGTTGGGGTTGCCGGTTCTGTCGGTGGCTTCCATGGTGGCCCGCCCGGTGACCGATCAGCAGCTGAAAGCGGCGTTGTCGGGTTCGGGTGGGGATCGGCTTTTCGAGGTGGTCTGGTTGCCGGCGCCAGTCAGTTCAGACCGGCCTGCCGACGCCGCCCCGTCATACCAGGTCTTCGAGTCCGAACCGGCCACCGGCGACCCGATCGCCGGCGTGTACGCCGCGGCTCATAAAGCGCTGACCGCCGTGCAATCCTGGCTGTCGGAACCACATTCGGGCACGTTGGTGGTGCTCACCCGCGGCGCGGTAGCACTGCCGGGGGAGGACCTCGCCGATTTGGCGGGCGCCGCGGTATGGGGCTTGGTACGCTCCGCCCAGACCGAGCACCCCGGCCGCATACTTTTGGTGGATTACGATGAGCCGCTTGACGATACGGCGATAGCCGCTGCCTTGGCAGTGGGCGAGCCGCAGCTGGTGATGCGCGCCGGACAGCTTCACATCGCCCGCGTGCACGGCAGTCGCGCGGTGGACGGTGTGTTGTCGCTTCCCGGCGACGCCGAGAACACCGCTTGGCGACTCGGCATGTCCAGCGCGGGCACGTTTGAGAATCTGCGGCTCGAGCCTGCACCCGACGCCGACGCTCCGTTGGCGCCGGGGCATGTGCGCATCGCGACCCGCGCCATGGCAGCCAACTTCCGCGACGTCATGATCGCACTGGGCCTCTACCCGGATCCGGACGCGGCGATGGGTGTTGAGGCATCCGGTGTCATCCTAGAAGTCACTGAAACCGTGTCCAGCGGAGGACGTTTCGCGGTCGGCGACCGGGTCGCCGGACTGTTTCCGGAGGGCACCGCCACCATCGCGGTCACCGACGAGCGGCTACTGATCAAGGTGCCGGCGGACTGGTCCGACGCCGATGCCGCCACCGCACCCGTCGGCTTCGCAACGGCCCACTACGCGCTGTCCACCCTGGCCGACGTGCGACCCGGTCAACGGATTTTGGTGCACGCCGCGACGGGTGGAGTGGGCATGGCTGCCGTGCAGCTGGCCCGTCATTGGGGACTCGAGGTGTTCGCCACCGCCAGCCGGGGCAAATGGGACACCTTGCGGGCCATGGGTTTTGACGACGACCACATCTCCGATTCGCGCAGCCTGGAGTTCGAGGAGAAGTTTCGCTCGGTCACGAGCAGGACCGGCAAGGCCGGAGTGGACGTGGTGCTGGACTCGCTGGCCGGCGAATTCGTCGACGCGTCACTACGGCTGGTCGCACCCGGCGGCATCTTCCTGGAGATGGGCAAGACCGACATCCGCGACCCCAATGAGGTCGCCGAACATCACCAAGGCGTGCGCTACCGCGCCTTCGACCTGTTCGAGGCGGGCCCGGACCACATCCAGCGGACGCTCACCCAACTGACCGACATGTTCGACGCCGGAATTCTGCGGCCCTTGCCGGTGACCACCTTCGACATCCGCCGGGCACCCGCGGCATTGCGGTATCTCAGCCAGGCGCGGCATGTGGGCAAGGTCGTGATGACGGTGCCTGCAGCGCCCGGCGGTGCACTGGGCACCGGCACGGTATTGATCACCGGTGGCACCGGTATGGCGGGATCGGCGTTGGCCCGTCATGTGGTAACTCGTCATGGGGTGCGAAATCTGGTGCTGGTGAGCCGGCGTGGCCCGGATGCGCCGGGGGCGCAGGAACTGACGGGCGAGCTCGCTGCCGCCGGTGCACAGGTGCAGGTGGTGGCCTGCGACGCCGCCGACCGGGAAGCGCTGGCCAAGGTGATCGCAGACATCCCCGTACAGCATCCGCTGTCGGCCGTCATCCACGCGGCCGGAGCGCTCGACGACACGGTGGTGACCTCACTGACCCCGGAACGGATGGATGTGGCCTTGCGGGCCAAGGTGGACGCCGCATGGAACCTGCACGAGCTGACCCGCGACCTGGATGTCTCGGCCTTCGTGTTGTTCTCGTCGATCGCCGGACTGGCAGGCGCGGCCGGCCAGGCCAACTACGCGGCCGCCAACGCGTTCCTGGACGGGCTGGCCGCGCATCGGCAAGCTCGCGGCCTGCCGGCGGTGTCCCTCGGGTGGGGTCTGTGGGATCAGGCCAGCGCGATGACCGGCGGGTTGGAAACCGTCGACTTCAACAGGCTGGCCCGCGACGGCATCGTGGCGATGTCCTCCGAGGAGGCCCTCCAATTGCTGGACACCGCACTGATTGTGGCTGAGCCGTTCATGCTGCCGGCCCGCATCGATCTGGTCGCGTTGCGCGCCAAATTCGACGGGGGCACGTTGCCGCCGATGTTCGTCGACTTGATCAACGCGCCTGCCCGCCGACAGGTCGACGACTCGCTGGCCGCCGCCAAGTCGAAATCGGCTCTGCTGCAACGCCTGGAAGGGTTGCCCGAAGACGAGCAGCACACGGTTCTGCTGGACCTGGTGCGTTCGCACATCGCCACCGTGCTGGGCAACACCACCCCCGAGGCCATCCATCCCGACCGGGCGTTCCAGGAACTGGGCTTTGATTCGCTGACTGCAGTGGAAATGCGCAACCGGCTCAAAGCCGCTACCGGGCTTGCGCTTTCACCCACGCTCATCTTCGACTATCCCAACTCCGCCGCGCTGGCCGGTTACATGCACCAAGAACTGGTCGGCAGCTCGGCGCAACAAGCCCCGGCCGCCTTGCCCGGGGAGGCCGAAATCCAGCGAGTGGTCGGATCCATTCCGGTCAAGCGTCTCCGACAGGCCGGCGTATTGGAGCTGTTGCTCGCACTGGCAAACGAAGCCGACGGTGACAGCCAGGCCGGCGAACAGGACGTCGCGAAGGACATCGCGGACATGGACCTCGATGATCTGGTCAATGCGGCGTTCATGAACGACGACGAGTAGGCATGGATAGACAGCAGACACCCGGGGTTAGTCGGTGAGAATCGCGGTCACCGGGGCCAGCGGGGTGCTCGGCCGCGGCCTCGTCGCGCGGCTGCTCAGCCAGGGCCACGAGGTAGCCGGGATTGCCCGTCACCGGCCGCGAAGCTGGCCGGTGACGGCCGAGTTCGTCGCCGCGGACATCCGCGACGCGGCCGCGGTCAGGCGCGCCGTCGCCGAAGCGGACGTCGTGGCGCACCTCGCCTGGGCGAACGACTCGGGGCTGGACGACCGCTTCAGCGAAGAGGTCAATGTCGGGGGCACCCGCAACGTCCTCGACGCCATGGCCGAGACCGGTACCGGGCGTATCGTTTTCACGTCATCGGCACACGCGCTGACACCAGTGTCTGCCGAAGGGCGATACAAGGCCCGGGCCGAGGAGATGCTGGCCGCATCCGGAGCACACTGGGTCGCGATCCGTTCCGCGCTCGTCGTGGGCCGAAGCATCGACAACTGGGTCCGCACACTGCTGGCGTTGCCGGTTCTTCCCGACATCGCCGGCTCCGCCGACGGCGCTGTGCAGGTGGTCCACCTCGACGACGCGCTTCGGCTGCTGACTCGCGCGATCCTGGAGACCGGAATCGACAGCGGCCAGGTCAATCTCGCCGCCCCGGGCGAACCGACGTTTCGTGAGATCGCCCACGCACTCGGCCGTCCCGTCGTGTCGTTCGCCGCCCTGCCGCCGGTACTACGGCGATGGATCACCTCATTGCCGGAACTGGAACTGCTGCAAAGCGCCCCGGTGATGGACACCACGCGGCTGCGCGACGAGTGGGGGTTCCGAACCGCCTGGAATGCCAACGAATCTGTCCAAGACTTCGCGCTGACGGTGCGCGGCCGCCTGGCGGTCGGCCGACGAGTGGTGTCGCTGCCGTGGCGGATGGCCAATATTTCGGAGCTGCCCGCCGTCGACGCACCGGCCGATGACGGTGTGGTTCCGAGAGTTGCTGGGCCAGAGGGGGATAACGGCGAATTCGACACGCCGATCGACCCGCGCTTTCCCACCTATCTGGCGACGAATTTGTCGGAGGCGCTGCCGGGTCCGTTCTCGCCGTCGTCGGCCTCGGCAACGGTACGCGGCCTGCGCGCCGGCGGCGTGGCCATCGCCGAGCGGCTACGTCCAGGCGGCGTGGTGCAGCAGGAGATCGCGACGCGAACCGTAGCGGTGTTCGCACACCGGCTTTATGGCGCGATCACATCGGCGCATTTCATGGCCGAAACAGTGCCATTCGCCAGACCCGCGACGATTGTGAGCAATAGCGGGTTTTTCGGCCCCAGCATGGCGACCCTGCCGATCTTCGGCGAGCAGCGTCCGGTGTCCGAATCCGGTCGTGCACGCAGGCAACTGCGCACCGTCCGCAACATCGGGGTGTTCGGCGTCAACCTGCTGGGCCTGAGCGCCGGATCTCCCCGTGACACCGAGGATTTCATCGCTGACGTCGATCGTCTGGAGCAACTTGCCGGCGGTGACATCACTCAGCTCGACGATCGCCGGCTACTCAGCCTGATCCTGCTGGCGCGCGACCACGTCGTGCACGGTTGGGTGCTGGCGTCCGCGTCGTTCATGCTGTGCGCCGCATTCAATGTGTTGTTGCGTGGTTTGTGCGGTCGAGACACCGCGACGCCGGCCGGTCCGGACTTGGTCAGCGCGCGATCGGTGGAGGCGGTGCAGCGGTTGGTGGCTGCCGCACAACGCGATCCGAATGTGCTTCGGCTGCTTGGCGAGCCGGGGGAGCGTCTTGGCAAACTGGCGGTCGAGGCGCCGGAGTTTCACGCCGCGGTAACCACAGAGCTGGCGCTGATCGGGCACCGCGGCCCGGCGGAAGTCGAGATGCTGTCGACCAGTTACGCCGACGACCCCGAACTGCTGCTCCGCATGGTGACCAAGGCATTGAGCGCACCGCCGGCACCTGAACCGCGGCATCCGGTGATTCCATTGCGCGCCAAACCCGTTGCGATGCTGGCCGCACGGCAGCTGCGGGACCGCGAGGCCCGTCGCGACAAAATGGTGCGAGCCATCTGGGTGCTGCGCGGACTGCTGCGTGAATATGGACGCCGCTCGGTCGAAGCCGGTATCTTCGACAACCCCGACGACGTGTTCTACCTGTTGGTCGACGAGCTCGACGAATTCGGGCGGCTCCCGGCAGACGTCTCGGAGCTGGTGGCCCGCCGGCGTGCCGAACAACGCAGGCTGACCGCCGTCGTTCCACCCACGGTATTCAGCGGCAGCTGGCAGCCGTCGACCTCGTCGTCCCCGGCGCTGGTCGCCGGAGACACCCTGCGCGGCGTCGGCGTATGCGGCGGCCGGGTCCGCGGCCGGGTGCGGATCGTGCGGCCCGAGACCATCGACGACCTACTGCCGGGCGAGATCCTTGTCGCGGAGGTCACCGATGTCGGGTACACCGCCGCCTTCTGCTACGCCGCGGCGGTGGTGACTGAGCTCGGCGGTCCCATGTCGCACGCCGCCGTGGTGGCGCGCGAGTTCGGATTCCCGTGCGTGGTCGATGTTCAGGGGGCGACTCGACACCTGCCGCCGGGAGCGCTCATCGAGGTCGACGGCAGCACAGGCGAGATCCATGTGCTCGAAGACGACAACTCCCGGCTCAGCAGCTGAACGCGATCCCGACGCCGTCAGGCGGCGGCACCGATCGTAGACACCCGAACGGCTCGATGCCGGCGCTGCTGAACCGCGCGGCCGACTGGTGGGCGTAGTTCACGCAAAACACCCCAGCCCGGTCGGCGCGGCAACGGTAGTCACCGAACGCCAACGAGTCGCCGTCGGCCAACTCGTTTCCGTCGCCATAAAGGAACGGGCCCGGATCGGCGCGAGCAGATCCGACCTGCAGGTTGGTACCGTCGAAGTCCACCCAGCCAGGCTTCCATTCGCCGTAGGCCGTCTCGGGGCGAGGCGGGGGATTGTTGAGGCTGATCAGGCAAGCCAGCGCGCCGCCGGAGTGTTTGGAGTCCGTCATGCAGGTCACCGGCCGGCCTGTGTCGGATTGCCCGGACGGTTGAACGAACGCGATGTCGGCGCCGAGTTGGGTGGGAATGCCAGCACGGCTCGCGCTGTGGTAGTGGTCCGGATCGGCGGGATGACCAGCCTCGATCCAGGCAATGACGCCGGAGATCTGCGCCCCGGCGGCTGGCGCGGGCGATGCCGCCGCCGGTTTGCTCGGGGAGGCAGCGGCGGTGGTTGGTGAGGTCGGGGCGCTGGTCTGCGTGTGCCCGGCACGGTCCCCAGCCGTGTGCGAGCATCCGGCAACCAGCAACGACACTGCGACCAGCGCGGCGATCCGCATTCCGTCAGGCTAACCGCCGCAAGCCGATTTGCGGCGCTGCGCGCGCCCTACATACGTAGTGTCCGCTACGGTCGGGTTATGCACGAGCGCACAGTCCGCGCACGCACGGCCGCCGGCATCGTCGAAGGCTTCACCCGCGACGGCGTGAACCGGTGGCGATCGATCCCGTACGCCCGGCCGCCGATCGGGCCCCTGCGACTCGTGGCACCGCAACCGGCGCAGCCCTGGTCGGGTGTTCGCCACTGCCACGGCTTCGGCAACTGCGCGCCCCAGCAACGCCGCTACACGATGCTCGGAGTTGGCAGGTACCAGCCCATGAGCGAGGACTGCCTGACTCTCAACGTCGTCACGCCCGAAGCCCCCGCCGACGAGCCATTGCCGGTCATGGTCTTCATCCACGGCGGTGGATACTTCCTGGGCAGCTCCGCAACCCCGATCTACGACGGTGCCGCGCTGGCGCGCCGCGGCTGTGTGTACGTGTCGGTGAACTACCGGCTCGGCGCGCTGGGATGTTTGGACCTGTCGTCGTTGTCTGCCCCGGGCATCACCATCGACAGCAACTTGTACCTGCGCGATCTGGTGATGGCGTTGCAGTGGATTCGGGACAACATCGCGGAATTCGGCGGTGATCCCGACAGCGTCACCATCTTCGGCGAGAGCGCGGGGGCGTGTATCACCGCCACGTTATTGGCGGTGCCCGCCGCCAAAGGGCTGTTCGCCCGGGCGATCTCGGAAAGCCCGGCGTCGGGACTGGTGCGGTCCAGAGAAGTTGCGGTCGAGTTCGCGAACCGGTTCGCCGGACTGCTCGGCGCACGCAAGGAGGATGCCGCCGATGCGCTGATGCGGGCGTCCGCGGCGCAACTGGTGGAAGCGCAACACCGGCTGATCGACCAGGGCATGCAAAACAGGTTGGGTGCCTTCCCGATTGGTCCCGTCTTCGGCGACGACATGCTGCCGATGGACCCCGTCGAGGCGATGCAGTCCGGCAGGGCACACCCGGTTCCACTCATCGTCGGAACCAACGCCGAAGAGGGCCGATTGTTCACCCGCTTTCTGCCGATGCTGCCGACCAACGAATCGATGGTCGAGCAGCTGCTCGCCGACGCCGAACCCGATGCCCGCCAACGCATTACCGCTGCCTACCCGGATTATCCCGCATCGTCGGCATGCATCCAGCTCGGCGGCGACTTCGCCTTCAGTTCGGCCGCGTGGCAGATCGCCGAAGCGCACAGCGACCATGCGCCCACCTATATGTACCGATATGACTACTCCCCGCGGACGTTGCGCTGGTCAGGGTTTGGAGCCACTCATGCCACCGAACTGTTGGCCGTCTTCGACATCTACCGCACCAGGTTTGGCGCGTTGCTCACCGCCGCCGCCGATCGACGCCACGCGCTGCGGGTCAGCAATCAGATACAACGGCGCTGGCGGTCGTTCAGCCGCGCCGGGGTTCCGGGTGACGACTGGCCGGCCTACACCCGCGCCGACCGTGCCGTGATGGTTTTCGACCGCAAGTGCCGCATCGAGTTCGACCCGCATCAGCACCGCCGGATGGCCTGGGACGGCTTCTCACTGGCACGCTGACCCTCATGGCCCCTAACCCCGAGCACGACACTCACGTCATCGAACGGCCCAGCGATCTCACCGCACTATGGCTGACCGCCACGATCGGCGCGGGAACCGTCGCCGATTTCGCCGTGGAGCGCATCGGCACCGGCCAGATGAGCGAGTGCTACCGCGTCCTGCTGACCTATGCGGACCCGGCAGCCGAGCCCGGCAGGCCCGAGTCGGTGGTGCTGAAAGTCGCGGCCAGCGACCCGGTGAGCCGGCAGACCGGCTTGGCGCTGGGCCTTTACGAGCGCGAAGTCCGCTTCTACCGCGACATTGCGCCACGACTCGGCGGGCCGATCGCACCCTGCTACCACGCCACGATCAACGCTTCGACGGGAGCATTCGACTTGTTACTCGGCGACGCCGGACCGGCGGTCGTGGGCGACGAAATCGCCGGTGCCACAACCGAACAGGCTGCGATCGCAGTCGCCGAATTGGGCCGCTTGCACGGACCACTGCTGGGTGACGCGGCGCTGGCCGAAGCGCCGTGGCTCAACCGCGAGGCCCCACTGAACCAGGCGACGATCACCGCGCTCTATGCCGGGTTCGTCGACCGCTACGGCGACCAGATCGCCCCGCCCCACCGCGTGGTGTGCGACGCGCTAGTGGCCGCCTTCGACGGCTACCTCGCCCAGGAGGCGGACCGTGTTTCCGAGAGCGGCATTCAGGGCCTGGTGCACGGCGACTACCGGCTGGACAACATGTTGTTCGGCACGGCCGGGGCCGACCGGGCGCTGACCGTCGTCGATTGGCAGACCGTTTCCTGGGGTCCGGCGCTGACCGACCTGGCGTACTTCCTCGGCTGCGCGCTGCCGACGCCGGACCGTCGCGCACAGTACGACACGTTGCTGCGGGCCTACCACCAAGCGCTGGGTTCGGCCGCCCCGATCACACTTGCCGGCGTCGCCGAGGGAGTACGGCGGCAGAGCTTTTTCGGTGTGATGATGGCGATCGTCTCGTCAATGCTGGTGGAACGCACCGACCGGGGCGACAAGATGTTCATGACGATGCTGCGACGGCACTGCGACCATGTGCTGGATACCGACGCGTTGGCGACGCTACCCGTCGCGACTGCACCTGAGCCGCTGCGGCCATCGGCAGACGACGAACTCGCACACACCGCGACCGACGAACCGCTGTGGAGCGAGAGCTGGTATGCGGACTTCGTCGATGCGGCACAAGGATTGGCCGGCTGGTTCCGGATCGGGCTGGTAGCCAACCAGCGGACCGCATGGGTTCACGCGCTGCTGTGCGGACCCGACCTGCCCACCATCGCACTCGTCGACGTCGAAGCCGTGCTGCCCGCAGACCCCTGGGTGATGCGCAGCGACGCCTTGGAGGCCGTCCACTCGGCCGCTCCGCCGCTGCAGACCTACCGGGTCGAGCTGCGCGGGCGGGCAGAGGCGTACCCCGACCCGGCGGCCCTGCTGCGGGGTGAACCCGGCAGTCCGGTCGAGGTGGCGATGAACTTGGTATGGGCCACCGGCGGCGTCCCGTACAAATACCGGGTGACCACGCGGTACGAGATCCCGTGCACCGTCTCGGGCACCGTCACCGTCGACGGCAAGGCCTACCGCGTCGAGTCGGTTCCCGGCCAGCGCGACCACTCCTGGGGAGTACGCGACTGGTGGAGCATGGACTGGATGTGGAGTGCGCTGCATCTGGACGATGGCACCCATCTACACGGGTTGCAGGTGAAGATCCCACAGGCCCCTGCGATGGGCATCGGCTACATCCAGGGCCCCGACGGGCGCCTCACCGAACTACACACGGTGAGCATTCGAGAAGCGTTCGGCCCCAACGGATTACCACAGAACACGACGCTGACCCTCGACCCGGGCGGGATAACGGCGAATATCGACGTCGTCGCACACGCGCCGGTGCGGCTGACGGCCGTCGACGGACGGGTCAGCCACTTCCCGCGCGCCTGGGTCAGCGTCAGCACCGCGGACGGTCGCACCGGAGTCGGCTGGATGGAATGGAACCGCAACCAGGCGTGAGCACATGTCCACCAGAGCCGTCCGTGGTGGTGATGGGTGTCTCCGGCTCGGGCAAGTCCACGGCGGGTGCCGCACTCGCGCAACGGCTTCGGGTGCCCTTCGTGGACGCCGACAGCCTGCACCCGCCGGCCAACATCGCCAAAATGACCGCCGGCCAACCACTCAACGACGACGACCGCTATCCGTGGCTGGAGCGGGTCGGGGAGTGGCTGGCCGACCACCGGGACGGTGGCGTGGTGAGTTGTTCGGCGCTCAGACGCAACTACCGCGACCAGCTGCGCGGGCACCGCCCGGACATCGAGTTCTTGCATCTCAGCGGTTCGCCGGAGCTGATCCAGCGCCGATTGGCAGGCCGGTCAGATCACTTCATGCCGGCCGCACTGCTGCGGTCGCAATTCGACGCTTTGGAACCGCTCGGTGACGACGAGCCCGGAGTCACGATCGATGCCGGCCTCGCCGTCGAGGCCATCGTCGACGAATTCCTGGCCAGGCGTTAGCTCAAACGGCGCTTGGCCTTGCGCCTGAGCTTGCGCGAGCGCTTGCGACTATCGCTGGCCGCCTCGTCGATTCGGTCCCGCGCTTCGTCCGCCCACTGGCTCCCGCGCGCCACCGCCCTGTCGGCCAATAGGCTGCCCCGGGCCGCTGCCGTGTCGGCCCACTCGCCGCCGCGCTCCGACGCGGTGTCGGCGATCTCCAGCCCGCGTTCCCGCGCCGTCTCGGCCAACTCCAGCCCTCGTTCGCGGGCGGTATGGGCCAGCTTTTCACCGCGCTTGCGTGCCTTCTTGGCCAGCGGCGCGCTTCGTTCGGCGGCGGTGCTGGCCAGCTCCCGGCCGCGCTCAAGCGCGGCTTCGGCGTACGGTGCGCTTCTCTCGGCTGCTGTGCTGGCGAGCTCGCGGCCGCGTTCGAGCGCTGCCTCGGCATACGGCGCGCTTCTCTCCGCAGCGGTGCTGGCCAGTTCACGGCCACGCTCGGCGCCGGCCTGCAGGCCGTGCACGATCCGCTCGCCGAGCTCGGAGTCCAGCAGTCCGTCGTCAGATCCGGGCAGGGCAGAGGACACCCGCTCGGAAAGTCGTTCGGCGGCCCGCCGACCGCGCCAACCCAGGGACGGCTTGCCCTCGGTATCAGCCGACGCGATGATCAGCCCGCCCAGCAGGCTGACGTCGGCCAGGAAAGCACGCCGCTGCTCGGCCTTGCGGTCTGGGTCGGATTCGGTCCAAAACATATGTGCGCCGAGGTTGGCGGGTATCACGGTGAGCGCCAAAGCGGCCGAGGCGACGCGGGGCATCCGGCCGGCGGCGAGCAGCAGACCTCCGCCGATCTGAACGGCAGCGTTGATCTTTGCGAACGTCTCGGGGTCGTTCGGAACGTTGCTGCTTACCGCTTCTGGCATGGACTGCAGACCGTCTACCGCGGGCGCTGCGGCTTGCGCCGCCCTCTTGGGGTTGAGCAGGGAGTCCACGCCCTGGCCGATGAACACTGCCGACAACATGGGTCGCGCGATTCTACGGATCAACATGGCCGTGGGTTACCCCGCTGGCTGACCGGCAAACAATCGGCTGGCGTACCCCGGGCATAGGGTTGTCGTGTGCGGGCGCTGATCATCGTCGACGTGCAGAACGATTTCTGCGAAGGCGGCTCATTGGCGATCACCGGCGGCGCCGCTCTGGCGGGCGCCATCAACGACTATCTGGCCGCCAACCCGGATTATCAGCATGTGGTGGCTACCAAGGACTTCCACATCGACCCGGGTGACCATTTCTCTGACCGGCCCGATTACTCGTCGTCGTGGCCACCGCACTGCCGCGCCGAAAGCCCGGGTGCCGATTTTCATCCCGACCTCGACACCAGCCCGATCGAGGCGGTGTTCCGCAAGGGCAGGTACGACGCGGGCTACAGCGGCTTCGACGGCGTCGACGACAACGGGACACCGCTGCTGGAATGGTTGCGTCAGCGCGGCGTCGACGAGGTCGACGTGGTGGGCCTGGCGACCGATCATTGCGTCCGGCGCACCGCTGAGGACGCCGCGCGGGCCGGCTTGGCCACCCGGGTGCTGGTGGACCTGACCGCGGGGGTGTCGCCTGACACCACCGAAGAGGCTCTGGCGGAAATGCGTACTGCCAGCATCGCGTTGATCGGGGGCAGCTGATGGCACTACCGAAGAACCGCGACGATCTGCTGGCCGCAGTGGAGCGGTCTCCGCAGGCATTTACTGTCCACGACCGCGACGGATGGGTGAACGTCTTCACCACTGATGCCCGCGTCGAAGATCCGGTCGGTTCGCAGCCCCATGTGGGCCATGAGCAGATTTATCGTTTCTACGACACGTTCATCGGTCCTCGTGAAATCAAGTTTCATCGCGATCTCGACATCGTCACGGGTCAGACCGTGCTGCGCGATCTCGAACTCGAGGTGGTGATGGGTCCGGGCGTCACCATGTTCGTTCCCGCCTTCTTGCGCTATGACCTTCGAGAAGTCAACGGCGACTGGAAGGTTTCCCGGCTGCGGGCTTATTGGGAGTTGCCGGCAATGATCCTGCAGTTTGTGCGAACCGGATCGCGGGCGATGAACCCCGCCCTGAAGCTGTCTCGCGGTTTGTTGGGAAATCAGGGCCTGCGTGGGACGGCGGGTTTCATGGCCGGCTTTCGCCGGGCGGGCGTGCGGCACAAGAAGCTGGTGGAGACGTTTCTCGACGCCGTCGCGCGTGGAGACAAGGCGGCTGCGATGCGCACGCTGTCATCCAGTGCCGCAATCACTTTGGGTGGCGGAGACCCGCTGGAGCTGGTCGAACTCGCCGAGCAACTGGACGGAGCTCGCTGGACCAAGGTGATTGGTGCCGGATCCACGGTTACCGCTGCGGTCAACACGAGTCACGGGCGCGGCATCTTGTTTGTCGACACCGCGTGGCGGGGCAATGAAATCGACCAGATCCAGTACTTTCCGGCCTGATCGCGGTGGTGTGCACCGCTCAATGCGCGACCATCAACGCCAGCGACACCGTCGACAACAGCAAGTAGGCGCCGGGGAAGGCGATGTTGTAGAGAACGCCGGCCCTGAGGTGGGTCACGACTGCGCCGACGAAGAACAAGACGAGGCCGGCCGCGGCGGCAATTCCCAACGCCGGCAAGCCAAGGAGCCCGACCACCAAGCCGACGGCGCCGGCGAGTTTTGCCGCACCCAGCGCCGGCAACCACGAACGCGGCACCCCGACCTCCGCCGAATTTGCCAGCACGAACCCGGCGGGGATGAAATCGGCTATGGCAACTCCCGCGGTGATGATCGCGGTCGTCACGGTGATCGCGACAAAGGCAGTGTCTATGGTCATGGTGCTGGTCTCCTCTGCAAGGTGCGGTCGGTAGGTGTGGTCGTCTCCTTGACGACTCCGGCGCAGGAAAGGTGACCATGAGTGCATCGACGGACCTCACCGAGCTGGCGCGGCGATTCGACACGGACCGGCGACACCTGAGATCGGTTGCGTATCAGCTGCTCGGCTCGGTAGCCGACGCCGACGACGCGGTGCAATCGGCGTGGCTGAAGGCCAGCCGCGCGGATTTCGGCTGCGTCGACAACCTCACCGGCTGGTTGACCACGATCACCGCGCGTGAGGCGATCGACCAGCTCAGGCTGCGCAAACGGCGGGGCGAGTGGCCGCTGGCCGGGCCTGACGAACTGGACCGGCTTACCGGGAATGTGTCCGCGCCCGCGGACGAGGACGCGCTGCTCGCAGACTCGATCGGCCGTGCCTTACTCGTCGTCCTCGACCGGCTTTCACCCGCGCAACGCGTGGCCTTCGTGCTGCACGACGTGTTCGCGCTGCCCTTCGAGACAATCGCTGAGCTGTTGGACCGGTCGCCTGCGGCCGCGAAGAAGCTCGCCAGTCGGGCCCGGGGCCGAGTGCACGCCGGCCCGGCTGTTCAGACGCCTCGGACGGCAAAGCACGTCGAGATAGTGAAGGCGTTTCTTGCGGCCTCTCGTGGCGGCGATATCGCCACGTTGCTGGAGCTGCTGGCCCCCGATGTGGTCCGCAGGGTCGATCGCGCCGTGGTTCCCGACCTGGATCCCGATATTGTGCCGACCGAGCTGCGCGGTGCCAGAGAGGTCGCCGAGGAGACCCGGCTATTCACCCAGCGAGCGCGACACGGCGTGGTGGTGCTGATCGACGGGGCCCCGGGTATTGCCCTCGCGCCGGCAGGGCGCGCGCATACGCTGCTGCGGATCGGCTTCGCCGACGATGACCGAATCCAGACGATCGACATCACCGCCGACGCGCAGCGGGCTGTTCTGGCGCTGCCGAGCCAGGTCTAGCTCCGACGATCTCCAGGCAGGCCACAGCCGCATCCGGTACCAAGGACGTGGGGCGCTGGCGGGTTGACCGGCGACGGACCAGGATCGGGAGCACCATGTTCGATAGGCGGTTCGGACGCAGGAGCCTGCTGCGCGGCGCCGGTGCGCTCACTGCGGCGTCTGTGGCGCCCTGGGCCGCGGGCTGCGCTCCCGACGACGACGACGCGTTGACCTTCTTCTTCGCGGCCAATCCTGACGAGGCCGCGGCTCGGATGAGGATCGTCGATGAATTCCACCGCCGCCATCCGGACATCAAGGTCCGGCCGGTGTTGTCCGGACCCGGAGTGATGCAGCAGCTGTCCACGTTCTGCGCCGGCGGCAGGTGTCCCGATGTGCTGATGGCGTGGGAATTGACCTACGCCGCACTTGCCGAACGCGGGGTATTGCTGGACCTCAACACATTGCTGACGCAGGATAAGGCGTTCGCCGGTCAACTGAAGACCGACAGCATCGGGGCGCTGTACGAGACATTCACCTTCGACAGCGGCCAATACGCGCTTCCCGAGCAATGGTCGGGGAACTATCTGTTTTACAACAAGCGGCTCTTCGCTGAGGCCGGCGTGCGACCTCCGCCCACGACGTGGGAAAAGCCGTGGAGTTTCGGTGAATTCCTCGATGCCGCGAAAGCGCTTACCAAGCGGGACGGGTCGGGCCGGGCCACCCAATGGGGTTTCGTCAACACCTGGGTGTCGTTCTACTCCGCGGGATTGTTCGCCATGAACAATGGTGTGCCGTGGTCCAGCCCGCGGATGAACCCGACCCACCTCAACTTCGGTGACGACGCGTTCATCGACGCGGTGCAGTTCTACGCCGACCTGGCCAACAAACACCGGGTGGCGCCCAATGCGTCGGAAACACAGTCGATGTCCACACCGGATCTGTTTGCGGTTGGCAAGGCCGCAATGGCACTGGGCGGGCATTGGCGATACCAGACGTTCATCCGCGCCGACGGGCTGGATTTCGACGTCGCCTCGTTGCCGACAGGTCCAAGCCGCAGGGACCAGAGCGCCTGCTCGGATATCGGCTCGACCGGACTGGCCATCTCGGCGAGCAGCGCGCGCAAGGAACAGGCATGGGAATTCGTGAAATTCGCGGCAGGTCCGGTAGGGCAGGCCTTGATCGGTGAGTCCTGCCTCTTCGTCCCGGTGCTGCGGTCCGCGCTCAACTCGGAGGGATTCGCCAAGGCCCACCAGAGGGTCGGCAATCTCGCCGTGCTCACCGAAGGGCCGGCCTACTCCGATGGCCTGCCGATCACCCCGGCATGGGAAAAGATCGTGGCCTTGATGGACCGCAACTTCGGCCCGGTTCTGCGCGGAACCCGGCCCGCGACATCGCTGACCTCGCTGTCTCGTGCCATCGACGAAGTGCTGCGCAACCCATGACCTCGACCGACAACCCAGCCGCGCCGATCGTCGCGAAACAGCGCTCGTCACGCCGGCGCGCGTGGGCCGGTCGCGTGTTCGTCGCGCCCAACCTGGCCGCAGTGACCGTGTTCATGTTGTTCCCACTGGGATTCTCCCTGTACATGAGTTTGCAGCGGTGGGACGTGTTCACTTCACCGAAGTTCGTGGGATTGAAGAATTTCGAAGAGCTGTTCACGTCGGATCCACTGTTCATCATCGCGTTGCGCAATTCGGTCATCTACACCGTCGGAACCGTCGTGCCTACGGTCCTGGTCAGCCTCGTCGTTGCGGGTGTCCTGAACCGAAAGCTCAAGGGCATAGGTATCTTTCGGACAATCGTTTTTCTACCTCTGGCCATTTCGTCGGTGGTGATGGCGGTCATCTGGCAGTTTGTCTTCAACACTGACAACGGACTGCTCAACATCATGCTCGGCTGGATCGGAATCGGTCCCGTCCCATGGCTCGTCGAACCCAGGTGGGCGATGGTGTCGCTGTGCCTGGTCAGTGTGTGGCGCGGGGTGCCGTTCGCTACTGTCATCCTGCTGGCCGCAATGCAGGGAGTTCCGGAAACGGTCTATGAGGCAGCCAAAATCGATGGCGCAGGTGAAATTCGGCAGTTTGTGTCCATCACTGTGCCGTTGATCCGCGGGGCGATCTCGTTCGTGGTGGTCATCTCGATTATCCACGCGTTTCAGGCGTTCGACCTGGTCTATGTCCTCAACGGTGCGAACGGCGGACCGGAAACCGCCACGTACGTCTTGGGCATCATGCTGTTCCAGCATGCTTTCTCGTTCCTGGAGTTCGGCTACGCTTCCGCGCTGGCGTGGGTGATATTCGCGATCCTGCTGGCGTTGACCGTGGTGCAATTGCGGCTTGCTCGGCGACGCTCTTGGGAGGCTTCTCGTGGACTCGGCTGAGCGTTCTGAGCGCATCTTCACGCGCGGTGTGTTCCGTGCCGTTCTCGCCTACACCGCGCTGCTCGGCATCGCATGGTGCGCGCTGTTCCCGATCGTCTGGGCCGTGTCGGGCTCGCTGAAGAAGGAAGGCGAAATCAGCGAGCCGAAATTGTTGCCCGCTCATCCGCGGTGGTCCAACTATTCCGAGGTGTTCGAGCTGATGCCGTTCGGCCGGATGTTCTTCAACACTGTGCTGTATGCCGGTTGCGTCACGGCCGGACAGGTATTCTTCTGCTCGTTGGCCGGATATGCCTTCGCGCGACTGAACTTTCGCGGCCGCGACACATTGTTTGTCTTGTATCTGGCCACGTTGATGGTGCCGCTGACGGTCACTGTCATCCCGCAATTCATTCTGATGCGAACCGTGGGCTGGGTCGACACTCCCTGGGCGATGATCGTGCCGGGCTTGTTCGGCAGTGCGTTCGGCACCTACCTCATGCGGCAGTTCTTCGCCGCCCTGCCTGCCGATCTCGAAGAAGCGGCGATACTCGACGGTTGCTCCCCGTGGCAGATCTACTGGCGCATCCTGCTGCCCCATGCCAGGCCCGCGGTGATGGTGCTCGGCGTACTCACCTGGGTCAACGTGTGGAACGATTTTCTGTGGCCGCTACTGATGATTCAACGCAACAGCTTGGCCACGCTGACTCTCGGTCTGGTACGCATGCGGGGTGAATATGTGGCGCGGTGGCCGGTGTTGATGGCGACCTCGATGCTGATCTTGCTGCCGCTGGTCATCATCTACGCGATCGCCCAGCGCTCCTTTATCCGCGGTATCGCCGTCACCGGGCTGGGCGGCTGACGTGGCTTCGGTGAGTTTCGAGAAGGTGACTCGGCGGTTCCCGGGTACGGACCGACCGGCTGTGGATGGTCTCGACCTAGCTGTCGGCGACGGCGAGTTCGTTGTTCTGGTCGGCCCTTCGGGCTGCGGCAAGACGACATCACTGCGGATGGTGGCCGGATTGGAAACGCTGGATTCCGGCTTCATCCGCATCGGGGAGCGCGACGTCACCGACGCCGATCCCAAGGACCGCGACGTCGCAATGGTCTTTCAGAACTACGCGCTGTACCCGCACATGACCGTGGCGCAGAACATGGGATTTGCGCTGAAGATCGCCAAGATCCCCAAGGCCGACATCCGCGACCGAGTGCTGGCCGCAGCGAAATTGCTTGACCTGCAACCGTATCTGGATCGCAAACCCAAAGACCTTTCGGGTGGGCAGCGCCAGCGGGTGGCGATGGGGCGCGCCATCGTGCGGCGCCCGCAGGTGTTTCTGATGGACGAACCGCTGTCCAATCTCGACGCCAAGCTGAGGGTCCAGACCCGCAACCAGATCGCGGCATTGCAACGCCAACTCGGCACCACCACGGTTTACGTGACCCATGACCAGGTGGAGGCCATGACCATGGGGGACCGCGTCGCGGTGCTGAACGACGGCGTGCTGCAGCAGTGCGCGCCGCCTCGCGAGCTTTACCGCAACCCCAGCAATGTGTTCGTCGCGGGATTCATCGGGTCTCCGGCGATGAACCTGTTCACCCTGCCGATTGTCGATTCGTCGGTGTCGCTGGGGGATTGGCCGATTCAGGTGCCGCGCGACATCGCCGGCACGGCAGCCGAAGTCGTCGTCGGGGTCCGGCCCGAGCACTTCGAGCTGGGCGGCCTGGGCGTCGAAATGGAGGTCGACGTGGTCGAGGAACTCGGGGCGGACGCTTACCTGTACGGCCGGATCACGGGTTCCGGCAAGGTGATCGGCCAACCTGTCATCGCGCGCGTCGCCGGACACAATCCGCCGGAGAAAGGCAGTCGGGTGCGCTTGCATCCTGAGCCCGGGCATCTGCACTTCTTCGGCGTGGACGGTCGCCGAATGCTGCGCGCGCAGACGTAGCCGGCTTGCGGCGCGCCGTAACGACGTTTTGCCGCAACGCTTCCTAGTATTGCCGGGTGGTGAATCGCTATGGAACTGACGTCTTGGAGCCGGGGCGGCGCAAACCGCGCTCGACAGAACTCCCCGCCGAGATTGGCATGGTTGTCGAGGACGTAGAGACCGGTTACGTCGGCGCGGTGGTCCGCGTCGAATATGGCCGCATCTACCTGGAAGACCGGCGCGGGCACACTCGTGGTTTTCCCCTGGGCCCTGGGTATCTGCTGGACGGTCGTCCAGTGATCTTGACTGCCCCGCGCCGCGCGGCGCCTACCTCCCAGGGCAGGACGGCGTCGGGCTCGGTCGCGGTGGCGGGTGCGCGTGCACGGGTGGCCCGCGCCAGCAGGATTTACGTCGAGGGCCGTCATGACGCAGAACTCGTCGCACAGGTCTGGGGAGAGGACCTGCGAATCGAGGGAGTCGTCGTGGAGCAGCTCGGTGGCGTCGACGACCTGGTGGGCATCGTGGCCGAGTTCGGACCCGGTCCTGGGCGCCGGCTCGGCGTTCTTGTCGACCACCTTGTCGCGGGGTCGAAGGAGGCACGGATCGCCGATGCGGTGCGCCGGGGGCCCGGCGGCGCAGACACCCTCGTCGTCGGGCACCCCTATGTCGACATTTGGCAGGCAGTGAAGCCGCAGCGGCTCGGCCTGAGCGCCTGGCCCAGCGTGCCGCGGCAGATGGAATGGAAGCACGGCGCGTGTCAGGCGCTGGGTATGCCGCACGCCAGCCAGGCCGACATCGCCCGGGCCTGGCGGCGCATCCGTTCGCGAGTGCGCGATTGGAACGACTTGGAGCCGGCGTTGATTGGCCGGGTGGAAGAACTCATCGACTTCGTGACGCAGTAGCTACCGTCTGCTCGCGGGGGGTCTAGATTCCAAGGAGACGGCCGCGCACGATGTCCAGGGTTAGGGGCGTGAAATGCTCGATACGACAAGAAATTACGGAATATTGGTTGGTGTCGACGGGTCAGCCGAATCTGACGCTGCGGTAGTCTGGGCAATGCGCGAGGCCGTTATGCGCCACCTGCCTCTCACTCTGTTTCACGTGGTCGCTCCGGTGGTGGTCGGCTGGCCGGTGGGACGACTGTATGACGAAATGCCCGAATGGCAGAAAGACGACGCGGAGCGGGTCATTGAGCAGGTCGGCAAAGCCTTGACCACCACCCTGGGTAGGTCCGAGTCGCCAGACGTGCGCACCGAGATGGCTTACTCGGACGTCGTACCGACGCTCGTGGAAGCCTCCAAGCAAGCATCGATGGTCGTCGTCGGCAGCGTCGGGATGGGCGGGCTGGGCCGATTGCTGCTCGGCTCAGTCAGTACGGCGCTGCTTCAACACGCGCATTGTCCAGTTGCCGTTGTTCGTTCGGACGACGGTGCGACTCCCGACACCGATGCCCCGGTCATCGTGGGCATCGATGGATCGCCGGCCTCGGAGACCGCGACTGCGCTGGCCTTCGACGAAGCCTCCCGCCGCGGGGTAGCGCTGGTGGCTTTGCACGCCTGGAGCGATGTCGGGGTGTTCCCGATCCTGGGCATGGACTGGCGCGACCGCGAGCATAATGGAGAAGAGGTCTTGGCCGAACGCCTGGCCGGTTGGCAGGAGCAGTACCCAGATGTGAACGTGCGACGAGAGCTGGTCTGTGACACGCCGGCCCGGTGCCTACTTCAGGAGTGTGAGCACGCGCAGCTGGTGGTGCTGGGTAGTCGCGGACGGGGAGGATTCCCGGGCATGCTGCTTGGTTCGGTGAGTTCTGCGGTAGCCCACGCGGCAAGAATTCCGGTGATCATCGCGCCGGCGAAAGGCCGTTAGTCCCTTTCGATAAAGCCAGTGAGATCGGTTGCCGCTTCGACGATGTCATCTCGGTAACGCTCGAACAGCGCGAGGAACTCGGCGCGTTCGGCGTCGCGGACGCCGTTTTTGGCTAGGGCCGCATCGGAAGCTCTAGTGTTGGCTTCCCATTCGGCGTCGGTGATTGCGAGTCCGGTGTGCGATGTCTTCATGTCGCGGCCGATGTAATGGCACGGTCCACCGCTTAGCGCACACATCTGGTCGACTAAAAGCTGCCGACTGCGAACGATCGAGTCCTGGCTGCGGCCACCGAAGAAGCGACTGAAACCTGGCTCGTCGTGCAAGATAGCGAACAGATCATCGATGACTGCAGCGATCACGTCATACCCACCCATTCGCTGATAGAGCGATGTGCCCGACTGGGTCATGATTCGCCTCCACAACTGTGAAACTGATGGACTTCATGGTAAGACCGCGCGATACGAAACACCCAACATCATCGTGACATTGGAGTGGTTGAGCACATTTCAACCGTGCGGGCGGCCGACGCTGGACACCACGGTTGCGCACAGGGCTGCTGCGTCGCGTCCGGCGCACATCACGGTCCGGTCAGGACGCACGACGGCCGCCTCCGCCCGGCCCTGGTGCAGCCACGTTTCCAATTCGCCTCCGGGTTGGGCAACCAGCATCGCGATATTGCGACGCGCGAGCAATGCTTCATCGGCCTGCCCCAGCGGGCTGCTGGTGATCAGCGAGAAGCCCGTTCCGACCTCGTCATCGAGCCGTTTACCCTGTCGTAGCGTCGAATTCGGACACAGCGTGCCGGCAAGTTGGCCTCGTCGGCGCGATTTGATCACCAGTGCGGAACGGTGCAGTGCGGGTGTGGTGGAGTCGACGACCTTGTCGCGCAGACCCGGAACCAGGTGCAGCCGTGGCAGTACAACGCGGCGGACCAGGTCGCCCAGGTGCCCGCCTCCGGTCATCGACCGACCGATGGTGAGCGCCAGCCGGATCAACTGGCGGGTGTGCGGTTTGCGCTCTTGCTCATAGGTGTTGAGAACGCTTGTCGCAAGCGAGCCATCGCGGACCCCGGCGATCTTCCAAGCGAGGTTCATGGCATCCCGTATTCCGGCGCCCATGCCCTGACCGATGAAGGGGGGAGTGAGGTGCGCGGCATCACCCAGCAGGAAGATATTGCCGCGGCGCCAGTGGTCGGCGATCTGCGCGCGGAATGTGTACTCCGCGACGCGCAGTAAGGTCAGTTCGCTGTCCGCAACGTCGGCCACCCATGGGGCGATAAGCGGTCGTAGGGTGGTCGAAGTACCGAAGTCGGCGGCGCTTTCGCCGGGCAGCAGCCGAAACTCCCACCGGTAACGGGCATGTCCAATCCGCATGTAGGTGCCCGCGCGCGCCGGATCGCAGACCTGGTACACACCGTCCCACTGATGTAGGTCGGCGTCGGTGGCCACGTCGACGACCAGCCAGCGCTGCTCGAAGTTCAAATCCCGCATGGTCGCCCCGATCTGGGTGCGCACCAGGCTATTGGCCCCGTCGCAACCCAGCAGGTAGTCGGCCTCGACCGCATGACCCTGGCCGTCGATGCGGTCGGTGAACGTGACGCGGATGCATCCGCCGCGGTCGGTGACCTCGGTTACCTCGGCGTCGCCGCGCAATTGGGCGTTCGGGTAGCGCTTGAGGTTTGCCCGCAGCAGCGCCTCCAATTCCGGTTGGTCGAACATGTTGGCCTGTGGGAAGCCATGGACGCTGCGGGATGGGTCGCGGCTGAACTCGGCAAGGACCTTGAAACGATTGTCGAGCAGCCGCAAACCAAGGGTGGGGCGCGAAATCGCGGCGAACTCGTCGGCGATGCCGAGGCGGGCGATAACTCGGTAGATTTCGTCGTCTAAGTGCACGGCCCGCGGTTGCGGGTATACGCCGTGCCAGCGGTCGAGGATCAGACAGTCCACGCCGTACTGCGCCAACAGGGTGGCCGCGGTAATGCCGGTCGGCCCGGCGCCGACGATGACGACGGGCACATGCCGAACCGCGGCGTCGTTCATGCGAATCGGACTGTGCTGCGCTGGGTTCCGAGGTCGATTGTCCCGTCGTCGGGGGCCACCGACGACGCCACGATGTCGCCGTGTTTCAGATATTTCGGGTTGTTGGCCTGACTCTTGAAGAACGCTTTCCACTTGACCGCCGGCGGCAACAGATTGCCGATGATCTGGACCGGCTTCGGCGGCGCGCTGAGAGCGGTGCCGATCGGGGTACCGGTAAGCACGAGGTCACCCGGGTCGAGTTCTTGGAACTGGGTGAGCGACTGAAGCGCTTGCAAAGGCCGATACAGCATGTCACCTTCGACCAGTGCGTTTTGCCGCTCGCTGCCATTGACGCTCAGACGCAGCCGAAGGTCGCCGAAGCGTCTGAGCTCTTCCGCGTTCAGCAGCACCAGCTGAGGCCCGACCGGGGTGAACGTCGGGTAAGACTTGGCCTCGTAGAACTGGGTCTGCGGGAGCTGGATGTCGCGCGCTGAGACGTCGTTGGTGACGACCAGACCGCCGATGAACTCGGCGAGGTTTACGTCGGAAATATCGGTGCCGACCGGGATTTCGCGTCCGATCACCAACCCGATCTCCACTTCGTAGTCCAGCAGGGTGACGTGGCGGGGTTTGACGATGTCGTCGAACGGACCGGTAATAGAGGCCGATGCCTTGCGGAAGAAGGTCAGCGGAACCGCTGCGGGATCCATGCCCGCGTCCTTGACATGCGATTCGAAGTTTGTCATCTGAGCCACTACCCGGCACGGCCGCGTCACCGGTGAGACCAGCTGCAGATCCTCGACCGCGACGGTGTCGGTGCTGGTGGCCGCGGCATCGACCGCCGCGCGGTCGGCCAGCAGCTGCGCGGTCGTTTTCGCCGTGGTGTCAACCCTCGCGGCGCCATCGGGAGTCTTTATCCACCAGGCATCGGCGGTGCGCAGTACGGAAACCGTCATGAGGTGGCTACTTTCAGCAGACCGACAAGGCGCTTGCTATCGAACTCGTTGCTTTCCCGAAGGGCGGTGATCATCGAAACAAGTTCGTGGCGAGCGGATTTCGGAGTAATTCCGAGAAAGTCTTTGGTCACCGGTGGTCCCCACTGGGCCAAGCCCGAAGCGGTGAAGGGCGCCCATCCCGGCTCGAGGGTGTTGTCGAACATGTCGCCGTCCGTGAAGTGTTCGACGAGAAATCCGTCCGGATCACGCCAATAGTCGAAAATCTGACTGCCCTGGATATGCCTGCCGATTCCCCAGGACCGGAAATAGCCACGGTCCCTGAGGTATTCGCCGCCGGCGGCCAAGGCGTCCAGGTCACTGACCTGGTACGCCGAGTGAACGTAGCGGTTTGCGGGCCCCAGTGTCATCGCCAACGTGTGGTGATCGGCCGGTTCCGACCCGCGATCGCAGCGGATAAAGCTCATGGTGGGGCCCCGTTGGCGCTGGCCCGGAAAGAAGAGGAAATCGCTGACGATCATCCCCAGGTTGTCCAGATACCAATTCAGTGCCGCACGATATTTCGTCGACTGCAGCACCAGGTGACCCAAACGCTGAACCTGCGCCGGCGTGCGCGGGGGACGCTGGATGGTGTTGGTGCGCTGCTCTACGCGCCCGAAGTTGAAAGCATGGGGATGTTGGCACGGGAGTTCCGGCAGTTCGTGCGTGCCGGCGACCACCTGTACCGGAATCCCGCTGGGATCGACCAACTCGACTGACAACCCGCCGATGCTTTCCGGCAGGGGCCGCGCGGTGGCGCCGGCTTTGTCTGCCAGCCGCAGGACGTCGACCTCGTCGTGCGCCCGAAAAGCCATGCCGGTAAAGCGTGTCCGCTGACCGCGGCGCACGATGACGCACGGTGCGCCCGCGTCGCTGCCACGCAATTGAAGCTGGTCTGGACTGCGGCGTGCGGTCCGGAAGCCGAACGCGCGGGCAAACGCCTCGGCGCGGATCAGGTCAGGCTTCTCGAACTCCAGCCAGGCGATGTCGGCGACCTTGATCACCGGATTCCGGGAGCGGCCGGGGTGTTCGCCGGGTAGGGCTCCCTGCTCGCTGTGCAGATCTTTGTGCACGTCCCCATGGGTGCCGACCATCAGACTCATCGCCTCTCCGCTGAACTAACTGACGAAATCGTCACATACGAGGCGACGCTCGGTCAAGCTTTCTGACGAAATCCTCAAAAGTGATGCATACTGCTAAGGGTCCCGATGGCGAGGGAGGTCAGATGAGCGTGTCAGACGACTCGGAGCCACGTAACCGGCTGGAGCGGCGCAAACAGCGCACCAGGTCGGCGCTGGTCAAAGCTGCCCAGCGGTTGATCGCCGAAGGCAAGACCAACGTCCCGGTACTGGAGATCACGCAGGCGGCCGACGTCGGGATGGGCTCTTTCTACAACCATTTCGACAGCAAGGAACAGCTGTTCGAGGCTGCGATCGCCGATGTGCTCGACGCCCACGGTGCGTTCTTGGACCGGCTTACCGCGTCGCTCGACGACCCCGCCGAAGCGTTCGCTACCAGTTTCCGGTTGACGGGCCGGCTCCTGCGTGAGCGCCCGCAGGAGAGCGACATCTTGTTGGCCAACGGGCCGACGTTGCTGTCCTCTGATCGCGGGCTGGCTCCGCGTGCGCTGCGGGACATCAAGGCCGCCGCCGACGCGGGGCGCTTTCGAATCGACGACCCGGAATTGGCATTGGCCACTGCCGGCGGAGCGTTGCTGGGCCTCGGCGTTCTGCTGCGGGCGAATCCGGATCGCGATGGCGCGTCGGCAGCTGACGCGATGACCGAAAACGTGCTGCGGTTGTTCGGGCTCACCGCTGACGAGGCGCATGCGGTGTGCCAGCGCCCGCTGCCGGATCTCGCCGCCTGGGGTCAGCCCGATTCCGCGGCTTAGCAGGGCGAAGGCTCCAGCCCGCTAGCGATTTCCGGTGTCAACGGCCCACAGCATTTCCAAACAACACGGTCAAACTGTGACGGCCTTGGGACGAAACGCCGCCAGCATCACGCCGAAAGCGAAGAGTAGCGCCGTCACCCAGGGGAAGTGGCCATCGGGCGCAAAGCCCTTGGCGGCGAAGAACCCCAGGCCATACGCCGCGGTCGCGGCACCGGCCAGCGTGACGGGTTCGATCCACCGCTTGCTAATAGGGGAGCCGAGCATAGGCAAGGGAGCCGCGAAAAAGCGCCGGCCCCACCACATCAGCACCAGCTCGATCGCCGTCACGATGCTGAGAATCGTCACCCACTCCAGCCGGGCCAGCCACCACTGGCCGGTTCCCTCGACCGGTTGCGGTAACAGTCCGGCCGGATACCCGACGACCGCCACGATCACTACGGGAATCATGTGCCACAGGTAAAGGGCCATGATGTTGCGATTGGCCACCGCCAGCACCTGCCGCACACAGCCGGGACGCAGCGCGCGGTTGAGGGCGGGCGCAAGCGTTATCGCTATTCCGGCCTGCGCACACGCGAACACCAGCATTGCCATCGAAGGCGGATCGGTGTTCTGCACGGGTTGACCGGGGACGCCGATCATGCTGACTGGGTAGGGGCCCAGCCCGATCAGTAGGGCCAGCGCGCCCGACGACCCGACTGCCAGCAGCGCGGCCCTACGACCGGTCAATACGCCGTCGTGCCAGGCGATTCCGAGCTGGTAAAGCGCGCTCCAGCAGAACAAATAGTTCAGCCAGCCGATGTAGGGCACATGGGCGCCGATCGAGGCCGCGTCTACCACCGCGACGCATACCGCCGGCACCACTGGCACCAAAAGCCCCCAACGGCGATGTGCCGCAACCGCAATGGGCGTCAGGCACACCACTATCAGATAGACGGCAAGGAACCACAGGTGCATCGCGACCGCCCATCCGGCGTACGACAGCGTGGAAGCTGGCACGCCAAAGACGTCGGACGCTTCCACAATCACCGACGCCACCCCGACGTATACCGCTGTTGGTCCCAGCACTCGGGCCAGTCGATGCCGAAGCCAGGCTTGGCGCGGCATGCCGTCGGCACCGCTGCGATGCTTCCACGACACCGCACCGGCATACCCGGCCACCAGGAAGAACACCGGTACCGCCTGGAAGGGCCAGGTCAGCCATTGGGTCCAGGGCTGGTCCACGAGTGGGTTCTGGCGACCGAATCGTCCGTCCTGATAGGTCACCGATCCGGCCAGCCAGTGGCCCAGCACAATCAGGACCACGCCCGATACGCGGTAATAGTCCACAGCCAGGTCGCGTACCGGTCGATCGGTGTTTACCCGCTGCACGACGCCACCGTACCCGTCTAGAACCGTAGGGAGTCGTCGTCGCACAATGGCGCCATGAAGCACGCACGCCTCGCCGGCCTGGAAGTCGGGCGGCTCGGACTGGGCGCGATGGGCATGTCTGTCGCCTACGCCGGCGCCGGAAGTGACGACGCCGAATCGATCCGCACCGTTCATCGCGCCATCGACCTCGGCGTCACGCTGATCGATACGGCCGAGGTCTACGGCCCGTACGTCAACGAGGAGTTACTCGCGCGAGCGCTGCGTGGCCGACGCGAGCAGGTGGTGCTGGCAACCAAATTCGGCCTGATCTCACACACCGGCCGCAACGGTCTCGACAGCTGCCCCGCGAATATTCATATCGCCGTGGACGGTTCGCTGCGGCGCCTGGCAACTGACCACATCGACCTCTATTATCAACACCGCCTCGACCGCGACACCCCGATCGAAGACACTGTCGGAATGTTGAGCGAGCTGGTCGCCGAAGGAAAGATCCGGCACATCGGCCTCTCCGAAGTCGGAGTCAACACCATTCGCCGCGCCCACGGGGTGCACCCGATCACGGCGGTGCAATCCGAATACTCGCTGTGGACGCGCGACCAACAAGACGCAGTGCTACCGCTGCTGCGGGACCTGGGCATCGGGTTCGTTGCCTACGCGCCACTGGGGCGTGGATTCCTCACCGGCACAATCCGGTCCGCCACCGAACTACCCGATACCGACTACCGCAAGACCAACCCCCGCTTCTTCGACGAGAACTTTGAGCACAACCTCGCGAGCGCAGACCGGCTGCGCGACATCAGCAACGAAGTCGGTGCCACTGCGGCCCAGGTTGCGTTGGCGTGGCTGCTGGCCAAAGGCGCCGATATCGTCCCGATACCGGGCACCAAACGCGTTTCGCGCCTTGAGGAAAACGTCGCCGCGGACAGTCTTGAACTCACCGCCGAGCAACTGGCCAGGCTCGACGAGCTCACGCCGCCGGTTGGCGGCCACCACGCCGAAGCGCAAATGCCTTGGATTGACCGCTGACTCACGGGACCCGCGCGGTCGTGCCACCCACGCTGGACGCCCATTCGTCATATCGCGTCCACACTGATTTCGCTGACGACCGTCATTGACAGGTGCCAATGAAATGCTCTAGCGTGTGGACATGCCTGCGCCGTCGTCCACTGCACAATCTGTTGCGCCGGTTACCCGGGCGCGCGACGCCCAGCGGTTGCAGACGCGAGCGCGGGTATTCGATGCTGCGGTGGCAGAGATCGGCCGGTCCGGCTTGGCAGGTGCTGATGTCGCGACGATCGCGGCGGCGGCGGGTGTGGCGCGCGGCACGTTCTATTTCCACTTCCCGACCAAGGAGCATGTGCTGGTCGAGTTGGAGCGGACGGAAGAGATAAAGATCGTGGCGAGACTCGACACCCCAGCCGATGATCCCGATCTGATGTCGGTGCTGAAAATGTTAGTACGCCAAGTGCTTTCCACGGAGCGGCGGTTGGGCCCAGTGGTGTTTCGAGACATGCTGGGCCTGCACTTCTCGTCGACCCGGCCCGTCGAGGACCAGTTGGGTGAGCACCCGCTGGCAGAGTTCGTCATTGGCGTGATTTCACAGGCGCAGGTCAGTGGGCGGGTGTCGCGAGATGCCGACGCGGGTGAGCTCGGAGTGATTTTTATGACGGGATTATTCGCATTGCTGGCCACAGGCGTATCCGCTTCGCGCGCGCGGACCGCGCTGTTGGATCGTTATGTGACAACGGTTGTCAGGGGAATGGAGGAATGATGAACGCGACCGGTATCGACGGCTACCGTCTCTACCTGACGCAACGCGACGGCGAGGCAGATCTGCTGAATCGCCGCCTGGCCAACCGCGAGGAATTCTTTGCGGCGCTGGAGGCGGAGCCCGTCCGGTCGGCGCGCCGCATCGATCGGGATGTGTTCGCGCGCAATCTTCGTCGGCGCCGGCCCGAGCCGGGCCTCGACCGCGAGATGCTGTTTCTGTTGGCCACCGCCAAGCTGAACCAGGCGGAGCGATTCGGCGTGGGACTGGGCGAGACATATGGGCGCAACAGTAGTGACGACACACTGCCGGAACGGGTGTACATGGAGCTCGAGGAGCACTATCACACCCGCCTGCTTGCCTACGTGCTGGATATCTTCGGTCTGCCGTTCCAGGTGAGTCCGCCGCCGCTGGTGATGCGCCAGTTCGTCAAGCTCAACGTGTTCCTGCCCGAGCGTCTGGGATTCGCGTTTGTGGGAGCGGCGGAAATGGCCGGCTGCGTAATGTTCGACGAACTGGGCCGCGTCGGTGTCGAGCTGTTCGCCGACGAACCAGACGTGGCCGCACGCATCGAGCGGCTCTACAACGACATCCTCACCGACGAAATCGGCCACGTCGGTTACTGCGCAGCCCGCTGCACGACCGGGGAGCGGGCACTGATGCGCCGGCTCTACCCACTCATCGGGCGTCTGCTCGCTCGGCAGACCGCCGAGATCAGCCTTCTCGTCGACCCCGCCGAACTGCGCGCGCGTCTCGACCGGCCGTTTGATCTCGACGAACTCGCCGCCGGTCTGTCCAACGACGCCTGTGTTGCCGCCTATCCCTAGATCTTGCGCACCAGTGCGGCGGCTCGAACGTCATCGCCGACGGCGAACTGCATGCGCACGGTATCGCGGTGACGCTCGGACCGAATGGTCACCGATTCGCCAAACTTGATGGGGCTGCGGTATTCCAGGACGGCGCGATACGGTGCGTTCTCCAATTCAGGTTCCTGGCCGAGGATTTCATGTACGCCGTGCCAATAGATTGTATTGTTGACGTGCTCGAAGTGGTCAATATCGGTGCGGCGCAGTGGAAACGGTGTCTCAGTCCCGTCACTGACCGGTTCGGTAAGCCAGGGGCGCCATCGCAGTCGGTGGTTGTCGGTGGTGCTGCCGAAACGCGCGATGCAATCCTCGGTGAGGCGCGAGGGGGTCAGGGTGTCTTTGTTCATGCAAATCCAGAATCCCTCGGTTTCGATGCGTCCGCCGTCGGAACCCTCGAGCTGCACGCGCATGTTGCACCAGCGTGTGGAAAGTGCTGCGCACCAACGGCGGAAGGTGATGTCGCTGGGGATTTCGATTGGTTTGAGTACGTCGATGACCGTGCGCAGCACGATCCAATGGGGATGGACGTCGGCGAGTTGGGCGTCGCCGAGATGCTCGGCGCCGACCTCTTGGATGTAGCGCGCCACGCCGTCGAGGCGCAGCCGTTTGTGCTCGTCGATGTCCGTAGTGGCCAGCCGCCAACCGGTTTGGTAGACGTATCCCGCGTCGGGGAGGTCGGCAAGTGGTATGTCCCCTTCGGGGTGGTGCGACACGGTTCTCCTCTAGCGTTGCTCGTCTGTGATTTCGAGACTGTGCTCGCTGAGCAGCTTTTCGAGCTGCTCTATGGCGGTGCTCAGCTTGTTTTGAAACATCGACACCACTCGTTCGCGCACCCGCGGCTTGTCCGACAGCGGTGGGAGCAATTCGGCGAGAAGGTTCAACCGTGCGGTGCTGAGCCAGTCGGTCAGGTCATCGTCGGCCAGCCAGCGATGCTGATTACGGAGATCGGAATGCGTCAGTCGCATCCAGTCGAGGTCGCGGTCCGGGTGTGGAATCGGCGTGCAGAGTTCGTTTTTCAGCTCGTCGGAGTCGTAGGCCAGTTCGACGTGGGCGATGAACGCGGCGCTGAACACCTGCTGGCAACCCCGTACGGCCTGCAGAGTGAGGTGGTCGCCGTCGAAGACCTGCTTGGCCGGACGTTGCGGTGCTCCGTCGGCTGTGCAATCGATGTACAGCGCGGACGGGGACGAGGTGATCGATCCGCCGTCCAAGACGATCGCGGTGGGCTCGATGCGCTGGACATGGCCCATCCTGACGATGTCCTCGATACGGCGCAATTGTTCAAACTCCAGCTGCGAAACAATCGCGCACCGATACATGGTCGGGCGTATCGAGGCGTCGAGGCGCAACAGAGTCCCGGCACTCTCCAGCCGATCGAAGAGATCGTCGGTCGATGTCGCGGCCCCGATTGCGTCGAGAGTCGCGCCGTAGCTCGCCCGGAATTGGTTGATGAACGTCGGTCCGGGCTGCAGGGTCGCGCGGTCCATCATCCAGGAATCGCGAGGCATGATCCAGGTCAGATTCTTGGGGCTGACTTCGTTTCGCAGCAGCCACAGGCAAACATCCATGCCGGTTTTTCCCGCGCCGACGATCACATACCGATCTCGTGGAGCGTATTTGGGCAGTTCGCTTGGGGGAATGCAGTCGATACCCGGTGCGACGTCGTAAGGTGCGGGTCGCATCGATGGCACGGTCGCGCGCAAATAGGTTGCGTCGACGACTCTTTTATTGACGGTGACGACACATTCGGTGCCGGCCATGGTCCGGATCCGCCCGTCGCCGAGATACTTGCTCATCGGGAAGTACTAAACTCGGCCGGTGGGAAGAAATTGCTGCTGCATTACCGCATCGAAGTAGGCGCATATCTCGCCGACGGGGGCAAGTTCGCCCAGTCCCTGGTTCCAGCCGACGGCATCAATCGTGTTGTTGCCCAACGCCCTTGAGTTGACACCGTAGTACGCCGACGGTTGGTGCAACCGTACGAAGGGGTAGGCGGCGTTCCAGTGTCCCCCCGGTTGATGGGCACCGTCGACGATGACCACGCGTGCCTCAGACTCGGTGATCAGTGTGTCGGTGAACGCCATTCCCATGGCTCCGGCACCTATTACGAGGTAGTCGGTCTCGATGCTTTTCGTGGACCCCCTCATCGGCACCTCCTTTGAGCAGCGGGATCTTCCAGAATTTTCGGACAGCTGCCGGTACAGGGTAGTCCGTGGCCATTGCAGACTACGTGGCGCAACGCTACGGCAACGCTTTACGCGTGACGATGCCCAGCCGACGCCAGGGCAGCGGTACCGAATTTCTTCGCGATCAGCGTCCATGGGTCGGCATACGGGCCGCGTCGCTCGGCGCGGCGCTGCAGTTTCAGGGCCATACGCATCATGGGTCGCAAGATCGGGCCAAGTGCGCGCAAGACGACGCGCAGCCGGGCCTGGGCGTCGGCCACCCAGGTCACGGTCTGATCCCAGTCGTGCTGCTGGAAGTCGAGCAGCGCCTGCGATTCGGTGGTGTCGAACCAGCCGGTGAAACCCCACCCGCGGTCATCCGCGGGGTCGCCGGGCAGGCTCGCCGAGGGCCCGAGACGGCCCACGCCGACGCTCGCCATGATGTCATCCTCGACGTCGCGATACAGCTTCACATACGATTCGTTGCCGCCGATAAGCAGGACCTTGCCCGCGATCGTGGCTTTGCGATCGACGGCATTGGCAAATGCCAGTGCCGCGTCGCGCGAATCCACCAGGTGCATGCGGTTGTCGCCCGGCGTCGCGCGGACCAGCAGCATATAGTCGGCGCCGAACTGAGCGTCCGGCGAGACGACCCCGCCCAGCCGAAGCAGCGCATACGGAAGGCCGCTGGCGCGTACCGCCGCCTCCGCGAGCACTTTGTCCTCTCCGTACTGATCGATCGGATTTACGGCGGTATCGGGTGTGATCCGCTCGGGATAGCGGTAGGGGTTGCGCGATCCATAGACGGCGGCGCTTGATGCCAGCAGGAACAACGGCGGCTCGGACAGCGACTCGACGGCCGCCAGCAGGTTCTCGGTCCCACCCACATTCACTTTGCGGGCGAGCCCGGGATTGCGGTACGACGGCGGTGAAACGATCGCCGCGAAGTGGATGATCGCTTGGGGCTGGTGAGCCACGACCAGCTCGCGTATCGCTGCAGCATCGCGCAGGTCGACATAAGACGGAATCAGCCGCCCAGGCTGCTCCCCGGCGAACAACTGTTTCTCGACCGCGGCGGTGGCTTCGGTACGCAGGTCCATCGCGATGACGGTTCGACCGCGACTGAGCAGGATCTGGGTGCAACGCTTGCCGATCTGTCCGAACGCCCCGGTGACCAGGATGGTGGTTGCAGTCATTTGCGTGTCACTGCTCCGTGAGCCGGCGGGCGAGTTTGGCGGTGGCGTTTCGCAAACGGGCGGAGACGTAAAACGAGAACAGGGGAGTGGCGATGTCCTCCCGAAGCCGAGTTAGCTTGGAGCTCTTGATAAGCCACTGTCCGCCGGTCTTCTGGTAAGTCTCGTGGTAGTGGCCGTACCCAATCAAACTCACCCCGGGCCCGAACCGGACGACGTCTTGCAGGGCCCATACCCCGCGAGCCGTAGTTCCCGAAGTGACTTCGATCTCGGGTGCATGCACCTGGTGTGCAGTGGCTTGCGAGCGGCGCCCGATGTTGTTGCGGGTGAAGGCCACGAAGTCGTCAGCACCGACAATCAATTTGCCACCGGCCTCGGCGGTGTCGCTGACGAAGTTGTCGGTGAAGAGCGTCCGCCACGCGGCCCAGTCCTTGGTGTCGAGATATCGGCAGTAGCGGGCTTTCAGCTGCTTGATCGACTCGATCGCGAGCAGCTTAGCCGCATCATCGTCGACGCTCGGCTCCTGTGTACGGTCTGTCATCGCCAGCTCGTTCCTCGCCGATCAGTGCTACCCCAAGTTAGGGGAGCGTGACACTTTATGCAGGAACTGTAAACCATCGGCGGGGGCGTCGGCATCGCGCCGTGGCAGGCAAGCGCGGTCCGGTACAGTCTTAGGCCACTGCTGGGCGACCGCACAGCGCGGTCGCGGCGAAAGGGCAATCGGCGATGCTGCGTGAACGAATCCGACGTCGTGATTGCTGAGTCGGTCGAGGAATTTCGGCGCCGGGCCCGGTCGTGGTTGGTCGAGAACATGCCTCGACTGGATCCCGACAACCCGGCGATTACGGCACGCGACACAGACGAGATCTGGGTGCGAGCCCGCGAACTACAAAAAACCTTGTGGGATGGAGGGTTTGCGGGAATCTGCTTTCCCCGCGAGTACGGGGGACTTGGACTGAGCTACGAATACAAGAGAGCGTTCGACGCCGAGTCTCTCGGCTACGAGACACCGCTGATCCTCAACGTTCCGTCATTCGCCATTTGCTGCGCGACGATCCTCGATATGGGCAGCGAGGAGCAGAGACGCAGTCATATCCGGGCGGCGCTGCGCGGCGACGAAGTGCTGGTACAGCTGCTGTCGGAACCCAGCGGTGGCTCGGACCTCGCGGGTGTCATCACCCGCGCCGACCGGCGGGACGGACGCTGGGTCATCAACGGCGCCAAGACGTGGAGCACCTGGGCATTCGCCGCGGACTACGGGCTGTGCCTGGCCCGGACCGACTGGGGAGTCCCTAAACACGAGGGGCTGACGATGTTCTTGGTGCCCCTTCGGCATCCTGGAATAACGATCAACCGCATTCGACAAGTCAACGGCTCGACCGAGTTCTGCGAAGAGTTCCTCGACGACGTCGACGTCGGTGACGACGCGGTGGTCGGGGAACCGGGCAACGGCTGGGAGGTCGCGTCGCGACAGCTGTACCACGAGCGCCGCACCATGGGCGACGGCTCGGAATACACCAGTGGACCCGGAATAGCTGAGGCGCAAGATGTTTCGATCGATCTGGTGTCGGTGGCCCACAATGCGAGGCAAGATGACTGTGACCGCGTCCGGGAGATGGCGGGAAGGGCTCTGGTCCATCGTGCGATCCACGGGCAACTCAGCGAGCACGTGTTTCATGCCGTAGCGAGCGGAGCCCTGCCGCCCGCGGCGGGGTCGATCATCAGACTGTTCATGGCCGCGGTTCACGACGTCGAAACCGATACCGCCCTGGCCGTCGCGGGCTCCGCGGCCGTCGTCGAGGATGACTCTGGCCTCCTCGACGTCGGCACGCGCTACCTGGGACGCCAGATCGCCAGCATCGGCGGCGGAACCACCGAGATGGCGCGCAACGTGATCGCCGAACGAGTGCTGAATCTGCCGCGCGAGTACGCCGCCGATCGCGGTGTGCCGTTCAACCAGGTACGGCGAAACAGGCACCGCGGTTGACGCTGCGCCCCGTGGCGACGAGGCGGTGTCGCGAGGCGCATCGTGAGTAGTGTGCAGACATGGCTGCTGACGAGCAGTATTTCGACCTCGGCTGCTACCACCGACCGGTCGAAACCTCTTCCGGAGAGGCGCAGGTCTGGTTCGACCGCGGACTGGTATGGGCATATGCGTTCAACCATGAAGAGGCGATCCGCTGCTTCGAGCGGGCGCTGAAACTCGACCCGGGTCTGGGTATAGCCCGTTGGGGAATCGCCTATTCGGTTGGCCCCAACTACAACAAGGCGTGGGAGGCGTTCGACCCGATCGACCTGACTTCGTCGCTGGCCCGCGCACGCCTGGAGCTCGAACTGGCCGCGCAAAGCGGGGCCAGCCCCGTCGAGCAAGGTCTCATCGCCGCGCTTCGGGCTCGCTTTCCCACCGGCGACCCCGAGGACACGGATGCTCTGCAGTCGGGTCTCGTCGCCTACGCCGACGCGATGACGGCGCTTGCCGCGGCCCACCCGGAAGACATTGACGTGCAAGCGCTGGCCGCCGACGCGCTGGTCAACGTCACGGCTTGGGCTCTGTGGGACACCCGCACCGGTGAGCCGGCGCCCGGTTCACGGGTGCTCGAGGCCAGACGGATCCTTGAGGATGCGCTCGAAACGGCTACGGGGCGTGAACATCCCGGAATCCTGCATCTGTATCTGCATGCCATGGAGATGTCGTCGACTCCGGAGGATGCCAAGCAGGCGGCCGACTTGTTGCGCGGCTTGGTGCCCGACGCCGGTCATCTGCAGCACATGCCGAGCCACATCGACGTGTTGTGTGGCGACTACCACAGCTCAGTGGTGGCGAATCTAGCTGCGGTGCAGGCGGATCGGCGCTTTCTAAGCCGCGAGGGGCCGTTGAACTTTTACTCGCTCTACCGGGCGCACGATCTGCACTTCGTCGTGTATTCGGCTATGTTCGACGGACAGTCGCGGATCGCGTTGCAGACGGCTGACGAGCTCGCCGGCCAGTTGACGGCCGAGCTGTTGTCGATCGAATCACCGCCGATGGCCGACTGGCTCGAGGCGTTCGTGCCGCTGAAGACCCATGTGCTGGTGCGGTTCGGGCGGTGGACCGAGCTGATCGCGCAACCGTTGCCGCCGGACCGAGACCTCTACTGCACGACGGTGGCGACGATTCACTACGGACGCGGTATCGCGTTGGCGGCCACCGGTCAACTCGAGCAGGCGTGTAAAGAGCGCGCCGCGTTCGCCGACGCTTACGATCGGATACCGGCCTCCCGATACCTGTTCAACAACACGAGCCGCGACATCCTGGCCGTGGCCGCTGCCATGCTCGATGGTGAGATCGCCTACCGCGCAGGATGTTTCGACGATGCATTCGGTCACTTGAGGCGTGCGGTGGAGCTCGATGACGCGCTGCCCTACGACGAGCCGTGGGGCTGGATGCAGCCCACGCGACACGCCTACGGAGCACTACTTCTCGAACAGGGCCACGTCGAAGAGGCGGCCGCCATGTACGCCGCGGACCTGGGTCTCGACCCGGCATTGGCCCGGCCCTGTCAACACCTCGGGAACGTGTGGAGCCTGCACGGGTATCACGAATGCCTGCAGCGCCTTGGCCGTACCGCTGAAGCCGTCATCATCGGCGAGCAGCTCACGCTCGCCACTGGACATGCCGACGTACCGATCAATGCGTCCTGCGCGTGTCGGCTCGACGTCACCTCATGCTGTGATGAGCGGTAGACCGGAGCGCGCGGTGGTTTACGGCGGTGGTGCTTGGGGGCAGACTGCACCGCATGACGCACGACGCGGACGAGTTGAGTAAAGACCCCACACCTGACGACGCCGAAGAGAACGCATTCTTCCCTTCCCCATATTCGCTGAGTCAATACACGTCGCCGAAGACGGACTTCGACGGGGTGCAGCACAAGGGCGCGTACACGGGGGGAAGGTGGAAGGTGCTGATGATTGCGACCGAGGAGCGGTATGTGCTCCTGGAGAACGGCAAGATGTTCTCCACCGGTAATCATCCGGTCGAGATGCTGCTTCCTTTGCACCACATGATGGAAACCGGATTCGACGTCGACGTCGCGACCATTGCCGGCTACCCGGCCAAGCTGGAATTGTGGGCCATGCCGCGCGAGGACGGGGCCGTCCTGGCCACCTTCGAGGCACTGAGGCCAAAGCTGAAGCAGCCCAAGAAGCTTTCCGATGTTGTCGCAAACGATCTCGGGCCCGACTCCGACTACATCGCCGTCTTCATCCCGGGCGGGCATGGGGCAGTGGTCGGCTTGCCGGCAAGCCAAGCGGTGGGGCAGACGCTCGATTGGGCGTTGTCGAATGACAAGCACATCATCACCCTGTGCCATGGCCCGGCTGCATTGCTCGCCGCGTCGCTGGGCAAGCAAGAATCGTCGTTCAAGGGATACGAGGTTTGTGTCTTTCCCGACGCGCTGGACCAGGGTCCGAACATCGAGATCGGTTACCTGCCAGGCCATTTGCAGTGGCTGGTGGCCGACCTGTTGAGCAAGCAAGGGCTGACTGTTCTCAACGACGACATGACCGGCAAGATCCATCAGGACCGCAAGCTGCTCACCGGCGACAGTCCTCTCGCGTCCAACGCGCTCGGCCGGCTCGCCGCCGATGCATTGGTCGAAGCTGCCGCCGTAGCCCGAAACACTGAAAAGGCGTAAGCCTCCAGGCGTCCACTGACGGCCGGTGTGAGATTCTTGGCCACATGTCCAAATTGGCGGGCCTGCGTGTCGCGATCACCGGGGGCGCTCAGGGCATCGGCCGGGCTATCGCCGAAGCACGGAATAAGGTCACATCCGAGCTGAACCGGGCAGAACGGGCGGCCTATCATGCGCGAGCCGAGGGGCGGCAATGAGCGGGCGCTTGGAGCTGACCGGCTTGCGTGGTGTTCCGGAGACCATATTGAGTGAGGCGCTGCTGGCGACCTTGCCGACGAACTCGGCGCCTGCCCCGTGGGAATGCCGATGCTCGGCCTTGCTGTGGTTGGGTCGTGGTGGTCGGGCGGCGGCTGCCGCGCTTCCGCCCGCGTTGGCCGGCCGGCCGGCACTGGTCACGGTCGGTGGTTTCGTGCGGTACACCGACACTCCGGTCGGCCCGTACGACGAGGTGCTGGGCATGATCGGCTCGCGCACGGGCCTGCGTCCCTGGGGCCACGTGGCTTTTATGTCGGTGGATTCGCCGCCCAGCTTGGTCGGTGGCCGTACCAACTGGGCGATGCCCAAAACTTTGGCGCGCTTCGACGGTGAGCTTGCAGCCAATCGCACCGTCACGGGTACTGGTGCTGACGAGATTTCGTGGTCGCTGAGCGCGACCGGGCGCGTTCTCGGCCCAGCGCTGCCACTCAAGGCCAAAGCCACTGCGCGCCAGCAGTTTAGAGACGGGCGGATCGGTAACTCGCTGCTGACGTTTTCCGGTCGCGTGCGACCGGCCCTTGTGACCGTAGAGGTGTCGTCAGCCGGCACCCTGCGGACATGGCTGCGCCCGGGACGTCATCTCGGCGCATTCGTCGAAGTAGCAATCTTCACCCTGGGGGAGCCGAGCTTCGACTGAAGGGGCCCGAAGGGCCGACAAGCCGGATTCGCGCGGCGGGTTAGGCTGAAGCGATGGCTCCACGCAGCAACGAACTCTGGCAGATCGCGCTGCTCGAACTACGGATACAGCGCCGCGGCTTGACAAGGACTGCAGCATGACCGCGAACGATCCTTTCGAAGACCATCCCGAGGCGATCACGCTGGGCTTGCACGACGCGGCGCCGACTCATCTGCTACAGGCGATGGCCAAAGATGTGGAGCTCGAGTTGGGCTGGGGGAGGCTAATTTTCGGCCAGACCTTCGCCGATTCCGACACGCTGGCCGAGGCACTGCGACGGGAAGCGCCGGGCCGCCGCGACATCTGCATCTACGCACGCGAGGCCCATGTGGTCGTCGCCGGGTCGCCGAATGAGCTTTTCATAGATCCCAGTCACACCTATCGACTTCGCTTCAGTGGTTTATCAACGGAAAAAGACCTGGCGCCGCCGCTGCCGGGTGTGACGATGCGGACGTTGAACGACCCAAACGATGCCGACGCCATGAATCGCGTCTTCGTTCGCTGTGGAATGGTCCCAGCGCCGGTTGAGACAATTTGGCATAACCAGCTGCATGCGGAAGCGGTGACCTACCTGCTTGCTGTGCGCGACGATGACGGCGCTGTGGTAGGCACTGTGACCGGAATCGACCACGAGTTGCTCTTCTCCGATCCTGAGCGAGGGTCGAGCATCTGGACTTTGGCGGTCGATTCTGCCGCCGGACTGCCGGGAATCGGTGAAGCCCTGACCCGAACGATCGCTGAGCACTTCCGGAACGTTGGCCGCGCCTACCTTGATCTGTCTGTGTCACACGACAATGCCGCCGGAATTGCCCTCTACGAGAAGCTGGGCTTTCGCCGGGTTCCGGTGCTGGCGATCAAACGGAAGAACGCGATCAACCAGCCGTTGTTCACCCCATCGCCGGAGACGGTCGATGACCTCAACCCCTACGCCCGGATCATCGCCGACGAGGCCATGCGACGCGGAATCTCGGTAAAGGTACTCGACGCCGAGACCGGCGAGATGCGACTCACCCTTGGTGGTCGCAGCGTGATCACCAGAGAGTCGCTGTCCGAATTCACCTCCGCGATCGCGATGTGCAGGTGCGACGACAAGCGCTTGACCCGGCGGCTCGTCTCGGAGGCCGGCATTACCGTGCCTCGTGCCCGGCTGGCCAGCTTTGACGAGGACGACCATGCCTTCCTGACCGACGTCGGGGACGTCGTCGTCAAGCCAACCCGCGGAGAACAGGGCAAAGGCATCACCGTGGGCGTTACCGCCGAAAACGGTTCGGACGAGCTTGCCGCGGCCCTGGCACGCGCTCGCGAACAACACCCTGAGGTGCTGATCGAGCAACGGGTCGACGGAGACGACCTTCGATTAGTCGTGATCGACGGCCACGTTGTCGCCGCCGCTGTGCGGATGCCGGCTGAGGTTATCGGTACGGGCGATCACAGCGTGCGGGACTTGATTGCCGCCGAGAGCCGTCGGCGCTCTGCGGCTACCGGCGGTGAGGCCGAAATTCCGCTCGACGCCACCACCGAGGCGACGGTCGCCGAGGCCGGTTTCGGGTTGGACGATGTGCTGCCCGAAGGAACCCGCCTCCGTGTTCGCCGCACCGCCAATCTGCATCAGGGCGGAACGATCCACGACGTGACCGCGAAGGTGAACCCGGAACTGACTCGGGTTGCGGTGGCGGCGGCAGAGGCGGTCGGTATCCCGGTCACGGGCATCGACCTAATTGTCCCGGACGTTACCGGCGACCAGTACGTCTTCATTGAGGCCAATGAGCGACCGGGCCTGGCTAATCATGAACCACAGCCCACGGCCGCGGCTTTCGTCGATTTTCTCTTCCCCGGCCAGCACGGCCAGTCTCCGGCCTGGACACCGGCCGATGCTGACTGATCACCTGAGCGTCTGGTGGTTACCAGTCGTTGTTGGGGTCGAGTAGTTCTTGCTCGATGAGGAGGGCGGCGAATGGGCCAGCCACTTCCAAGAGCTTGCGGTTGAAAAACGACCACCGGGTGTCGTTGCGGAAGCGTGCGCGCAGCGTCGTGACGTATGTCGTGAGTAGAGCGGTGTTGCGGGTGGCTACCAGGTAGCTGGAGGTCTTTTCCATGCGATGCAGCAGATTGTGCCTAACGGCCCAATCTGCCAGGACATCGGTCGTGTCGATCGCGTCGATGACCGTGAGCATGCGGTCCAAACCGTCGATCAACATGTCGCCGAACGAATCGAGGTCAGTGGTCAGATCGAAGCTGACTTCCGAGGGCACGTCTGGCGCCAGGCGTTCCCAGCGGGTGTCGAGGACATATTCGTGGGTGGGTGTGCGGTCGGTGCCCCGGCCGAGGTATACCGCGTCGATCTCGGTCGGTCCGACTCCGACATTGACGAAAAACGACGACCAAGGGTGTGCGCCGTTCCATTTGCTGCTCTGAAAACCGATCATGTCGTACAGCGGACCACGTGTTCTGCGGAATGTCCTGCCCGACTTGGTGAATCCGGAAGCTTTGAGGAATGGCCGGACGCGTTGAGACAGGATCTGGTCGAGCGTCCTGCGTAACGCAGCGGCGGTACCTGAGGGATGTTCGGTCACGAAATATTCAGTACCCGCACCGGCATGTTGCGCCACCCGTCGCCTTCTCCACCGACGTTCTTGCGAAACGCGCCGCGAAGTGACCGGCCGCAACCAGAAGCAGATCGCCGATGATCACCCGCATGGCTGACTCCAAGCGTGTTCTCAGCTGATATCACATTGTGTGGCTGCCATTAGGGGAGAGCACAAAGCCGTTGCGCCAGTTCTCACCTCGTGAGCTTTCAACCATGCACATGATGTCGCTGTCTTTCACGCCGCACGTCACGTTGGCCCCGGGGCCGGCCTCGAACAGCTTCGACCCGGACGGAAGTGAGTGGTAGGAGCTCGGATCGACCTGGTCGACCACGGGTCCACTACGATGCTCGTAGCTGCGGTAGGTCTCAAGTCCGCTGAGATCGGGGATCCGTTCGATGCCCGACAGCGGCTTACCATTGTCGACTGTGAGGGTCCTGGCCAACGCATAGGCGTAGTTCTCGCCCGCGGCGACACCGGGTAGCACGCCCCAACACTTGGCCTCCGGTGGTCCGCTCCAGCGCATGTATGTCATCACTCTGCAGCGAACTCCGCCGGGAGTGACGAATTGCCAGCCACCTGCGCCATAGGTCGCGTAAGTCGCATAGGTGGCATCATCCACCTGGGAAAGACTCCCAAGATCGGGGTCAGCTCGCGCGAAAGGGCTGAAGGATACGCCCAGAGTCACTAACGCGAATATCGCTTGCGCTGCGGGCTTCATGACGACATGGTATAGGACGGAAATCGTTACCTGGGACGGCAATTCATCTTCCGCGGCGCCCGACGGGCCATTGAACCCGATCATAGATATTGCGTCACAGTGACGAATTATCGCCCCACCCGCCTAGTCTGCCTGCGGCCACTTCGCCTAGAAGAGAAGAACTTTCCGGAAGTCTCCCTTTGTGTCGGCGACGGCACAACGAGACCTATTGCGCCGAAGCAGGCGTGGCTGGCGGCGCGCTCTACGACGGTCTCGTCGGTGCTGCCGCCCGTCGGCACAAGCTCACGCTCATCACGTGCGACCGACGGGCCGCGCCGACTTATCGCTCGGACTGGTGCCAACGCATCGCATGCCGCCGGCTCGCAAGGCTGCAAGCGAATAGCACTGCGCTGCAAGTAATTGCGTCACGGTGACGAATTGTCCTGAGCCAGATCCGAGGGAGTGGACTAGCGGCTTGGTCGCCATCTAGGTGTCCGTTGACATCCGATGTTAGGCATTGTCGCGGTATCTGTGGTATCGGCGTGTCTTTGCCAATCTATCTGAGGCATCGCCGGTAGCGTTGTTTAGGTGCGCATGTCGCCAGCGGCGCTATGGCCGCAGGTCAACGATGGTGTTGCGGTGGAATTGAACTCCACCGGGGGTTCCGTGCGCCTGCCGTTGGCGGAGTGTGCCGCGGTGGTCTTTGAGTTGGAGTGCTCACCCGTTCGCGGTTTTCCGTCGTTTCGTGGACAGGGCAATTATCCAGGGCTGTGGTGGTTTTCGACGACTCGTGAGCACGTTGGGTACGAGTCGTGGTTGGAGCGTGATCATTTGATGGCGCTGGACGCCGATCCTGCGGTGGTTGGTGTTGCGTCGCAGCCGTTCCGGTTCCGTTGGGGTGACGGCAGGCACCATGTGCCTGATTACTTCGTGCGGTTGTCCGACGGATCCGTGAGGGTTCTTGACGTGCGGGCCGATGACCGGATATCGGATGCTGATGCTGAGTTATTCGACCGGTCGGAGCAGGCGTGCCGTTCGATCGGATGGGCCTATCGTCGTGTGGGTGCTGCGGATCCGGTGGTGACGGCGAATTTACGCTGGTTGTCTGGGTATCGGCATCCACGGGTGTACCGCCCAGCGGTCGCTGCAGCGTTGGAGGCGGTGTTCGCCTCGGCGCGGCCGCTGATGGCCGGGGTGAGATCGGTCGGCGAAGCGATCATGGTGCTGCCGGTGCTGTTTCACCTGTTGTGGCACGGGCGGCTGGGCGTGGATCTTTCCGGGGCTGTCTTGTCCGAGGGGTCGCTCGTCGGGCCCGCGTTGTCACGATGACGGGTATGCGTTCGGGTGTCATCCGTGAGGGCGATGAAATCCGATTATCTGATGGCGTGTTCACGGTTGTCACGCTTTCGGGTAGTTCAGCCAGGCTGACCGATGCGGTCGGCGGGCAGTCTGTGGTGCCGATGTCTCGGCTGCTGGGCGACCCGGCGTTGGAGTTGGTGTCGGGGTCGCGACCTGCTCTGTGCTCCGAGGAAGCCTTGGCCGGCGTGCCTGAGGCTGCTGCTGAGCGGGCCCGCTGGTGGGAACGGCACCTCATCGAGGTGTTGACTGGTCGACGGGTTGATGGCGAGGCTGGCAGCCGGCCACGACCTGAATTCGATCCGGCGTCGTGTTCGTTGCGGCAGCGCGAACTGGCCAAGCTCGCCGAGCTGCAGTCGGCCGGACACGAGATCAGCTTGTACACGTTGCAGCGGCAACGGTATGCCTACGAACGAGACGGCCTGCTGGGGGTTGTGGATCGTCGTCACATTCCCCGGCGGCCAATGTTCGGCCGCGTCGACGAGCGGTTGGTGGCAGCGCTGCGGCACGCCATCGATGACGAAACCGACCTGTCGACTGGGACGGTGAGCCGCCTGCAGCGGCGCGTGGCCAAATCGTTGGTGGCTCAATACGGTGAGCAGGACACTCCAGCGATGCCCTCGCAGCGGACTTTTTATCGGCTAGTGAAGAGGCTGTCGGAGGGGCGGCACACGTTCGGATCCGCGCGCACGCGGCGCTCGTTGTCCAAACAGCCGGACGGCCCGTTCGGTGTGCTGACGGTGGCGCGCCCTGGCGAAGTGGTCGAGATTGATTCGACCCCACTGGATGTGCGGGTGGTGCTCGATGACGGCACGGTGGACCGGGTCGAGCTGACCGGCATGGTTGACGACGCGACCTGCTCGATCCCGGCGGCGGTGTTGCGGCCCACGACCAAAGCGGTCGACGCTGCGCTGCTGCTGGCCCGGGCCTTGACGCCAGAACCGATGCGGCCGGGGTGGTCTGATGCGTTGCGAATGTCGCGATCGGTGCTGCCGCATCGCTGTTTGACCGGCGTGGATCAGCGGTTGGCCGATGCGGCCGCCCGGCCGGTGATCGCTCCGGAGACCATGGTGTGCGATCACGGGAAGGCCTATCTGTCACAAACCTTCCGGCAGGCGTGTTGCACGTTGGGAATCAATCTGCAGCCCGCGCACCCGGATACGCCGACCGACAAACCCAAGATCGAGCGGACGTTGCAGTCGGTGGCCACCTTGTTCGCCCAGCATGTCGCCGGGTATGTCGGCTCCAGCGTCGAGCGGCGCGGCAAGAACGCCGAGCAGGGCGCGGTGTGGTCGATCGTGGAACTGCAAGCTCTGCTGGACGAGTGGATCGTCGCGGTATGGCAAAACCGGCCCCACGACGGGCTGCGTGACCCCGTCACCCCGGGTAAGGCATTGACGCCGAATGAGAAGTACGCCGCTTTGGTCGAGGTCGCCGGGTATATTCCGGTGCCGCTGTCGGCCGACGACTACATCGAGTTGCTGCCGGCGTGCTGGCGGCGCATCAATTCCTACGGGATCCGGGTCAACAACCGCACCTACGACGCCAAGGCACTCACCCCCTACCGCCGCCAGCACTCGGGGGTGGAATCCAAGAAGGGCCAGTGGGAAGTGCACTACGACCCCTACGATGTCTCGCGGATCTGGGTGCGCAACCACCATGACGAGGGCTGGCTGGCCGCGACCTGGACGCATTTGCGCACCCACCCGGTACCGTTCGGCGATTCGGTATGGCAACATGCGCGGACCGTGCTGGCCCAGCGCGGGCAGGATCAGGCAACCGAAGCCGAGATCGCCCGTGCGGCCGATGAACTGCTTGACCGGGCCGCACAAGGCCCCGCCCCCACTCGACAGGAATCCAAGGATCGCCGGGTGGCGGGCCGAACGCGAGCGACCACGACGCCGGCGTGGCCCCGACCGGATTCCGCAGAACGCTCCACGGAGGCGGCCCCGCAGCCAGGCGGTGATGAGGACGGCGAGGATACCGAGATCGCGCAGGTCATTCCGCTACCGGTGTTCGATGCACGCAAGGAGGCTGAGTCGTGGCGGCTGTGAACACATTTGCGCCGGTGAGCCAACTCGAGGACCGGCGCCAACCCACCACGACGTTGGAGGGTTGGCGCCGTTTCGTCGATGCGGATCCGCCCGAGTTCACCCTGTTACCCGATGAGCAGTGGAGCGCCCTGTCGGAGAACGAGCGGACCAACTACAACGAAGCCCGCGTAGCTCATCACAGTGAACTGGTCGTGGTCACCACGTCGGCGATCCAGCGCATCACCAACGAAGGCCGGCTGTTGACCCTGCTCAACCAACGCGAGATCGGCGCACGGCGCGGGCTGATCATTTCCGGGGCGGCCGCGACCGGGAAGACCACCGCGGTCAAACAGCTCGGCCGGTTTCACGAACTGCGTATCCGTACACGGTTCGCTGACAAGTCCCGTATACCGGTCGTGTACGTGACCGCGCCGCCCAAGGGCTCGCCGCGCAAACTCGCGATGGAGTTCGCGCGATTTCTGGGCCTTCCGCCGATGCAACCGCGGATGAATGTCACCGATATCGCCGATGCTGTCTGTCAGGTCCTCATCGATGCCCGCACCGACATCGTGATCGTCGATGAGATCCACAACCTCAACCTTGACACCCGCGCCGGGGAGGAACTGTCTGATCACCTGAAGTACTTCACCGAGCACCTGCCTGCCACCTTCGTCTACGCCGGCATCGACGTCGAGCGCTCCGGTGTGTTCACCGGCACCCGCGGACGCCAGCTGGCCGGGCGCTGCGGTGTGATCAACACCAGCCCGTTCCCGTACGCCGGGGAATGGAAGTCGCTGGTGGCCGCGATGGAAGGCACCCTGCGGTTGCACTGTCACACGGCGGGAACGCTTGTCGCCGAGGCCAAGTACCTGCATCAACGCACCGGCGGCATGATCGGAAGTCTGGCGCACCTGATCCGCTCGGCGGCGATCCGCAGCATGCTCGACGAAACCGAGAACCTCACCAGGGATCTGATGGACACGGTGCTCATCGACTACGCGGCCCAAACATCGGCGCAACGCCATGCTAGCTGAGGCGCCGATCCTACCGGCGTGGCCGCAGTGGCCTGCCGCGCCGTTGCCGCGAACCGTCACACCGTTTCGTGCAGAGACGGTCCAGTCTTACCTTGATCGCCTCGCGCACGCCAACCACCTGGAACCCCGAGGGCTGCGGCGCTACCTGGCCGATGGTCCCGCGATCTGCCGTCCCCGGCCGGACTGGTTGGCAATCGCCAGCAGTCAGCCCGTGGCCATCCTTCAGGGCCGGCTCATCGGGCTGGCCGAACGCGACCGCGACACCACCCGCCAACGCCGCCACGCTCGGCCCGCATGCCGGCTCTGCATGGCGCGACGCGGTGTCTACGAGCCCGTCTACTGCTGGTTGCCCGACTACGCCACCGTCTGTCGTCGCCACCGCCGATGGATCGGTGCGGGCACCTACACGCTCGACGATCAACGCGATCTGCGGTGCGCGCCCACGGTGATCGCCGCCGCGCAGCGCCATGCTCGACTGCAGCGCTGTCACAACGACACTGCGCGCTTCGCGGTTAAGGACGCCGCGCGGATCCACCGCTGCTGGGCACGCAGCGCGAACCCGTTCACGTTGCCGCCCGCCGACGCCGACGTCGACACGCACATCGCCGCCTACCCCGATCTGATCGCCTTGGCCGGCATCCTGGCTGACGCTCACCGCCGGATCTGGAACACCGCGGCAGCAACACCCGCCCGGGCCCGTGCCGTCGATGCGGTCTATGTCAGCGTCGGCGGCCGGTTTCCCCAGCACCGCGACCAAACCCGCCCCATCGAACAGTGGATCCACGATCAGCAGCTCAGCGCCGCACGCCGCGCCCAGACAGACCCGCGTGAGCGCGACGCCATCGTCGGTTCGAGGTCGCTTCCTGTGCTTGGGTAAGGGTTTATCGTCGGTTTATTGGGAAAAGGTGGCTGTCGAGGGAAAGAGCGCCCGCGCCGACGATGAGGAGGAATAGGCTGCCAAAAAGTTGGGCTAGGTCGACACGAGATTCGTGGATGAAGTCCCACCAGCCGTGTTCGGTGCGAAAAAGTGCCGCGTGCCCCCAGAATATGGTTAGCTTGGTGATCAGAAGCGCGCCAAGCATGTCGACGATCATCGGTACGGCGGCTATCCGGGTCAGCAGTCCGACGAGAATTAGTACCCCGCAGGCGATCTCGGCGATTCCATCGATGGATGCGAAGATGCCGGGTGCGGGGATGTCGAGTTTCTGGAAGCGGCCGGTGCCCAATGTGTCGGGCCGCAGAAATTTCAGTATGCCTTCGCAGGCGAACACCCCGCCCACATATAAGCGGATGAGCAGGACTGCGGCGGGTGCGCGGGTGGTGGTTAACCGGGTGTGCCAGGATTGGTCATGGACCACGGGTTTACCTCCTTTGCAGACATGGTGTCTTCACTGCCTTGCTATGCGATGCGTGTCTTAGTCGGCGCCTTGTGGTGGCGCGGATTCGGCACGCCGTTGACTAGCGCTGTGGGCGCGGCGCAGTCCATAGGCTGTGACGCCTGCGGTGACCACCGCAGCCCCGGATATCACTGAGGACAGCGGTAGCGCGAACGCCAGGACCACGCAACCAAAAAGGCCGATTACCGGGATTCCGCGCGGTGGGCGGTTCTCCGCGGGGCGCAGCGTCAACGCCGAGGCGTTGGCGATGGCGTAGTAGAGCAACACCGCGAAGGAGGAGAACCCGATCGCGCTGCGCACATCGGCGCAGGCCGCGACGACCGTGACCACTGCTCCGATGAGGAGTTCGGCCCGGTGCGGCACGTGGAATTTGGGATGCACGGCCGATAACCCGTGTGGGAGGTGGTGGTCTCGCGCCATCGCGAGGGTGGTGCGGGAGACACCGAGCAGTAAAGCCAGGAGAGAACCGAGCGCGGCGACCGCCGCGCCGGCTTGCACGACGGGCACCAGCCAGTTCGCGCCTGCGGTGCGTGCGACATCCGATAGTGGGGCCATTGCTGCGGCGAGACGATCTGGCCCTAGCACGGTCAGTGCGGTCACTGCCACGCTGGCGTAGACGGTCAGGGCGATGCCTAGGGCGAGCGGGATCGCGCGGGGAATGGTTCGGGCGGGGTCGCGGACTTCCTCGCCGAGGGTGGCGATCCGCGCGTACCCGGCGAACGCGAAAAACAATAGGCCTGCGGCCTGCAGCACCCCGCCAGCCGTGGCGCCGGCCACATGGAGCACGTGGAGCTGGGCGAGGCTGGTGGTGGGGGAACTTAGCGCCGCGATGACTACGGCTGTCAGCACGGCGAGCACCACTGCGACGATCACGCGGGTTAGCCGGGCCGACTTCTGCACTCCGGTGTAGTTGACCGCGGTCAATGCGACCACGGACGCGGCGGCGATCGGATGGGCCGCCGTCGGCCATACGTATGCTCCGACGGTGAGTGCCATGGCCGCGCATGAGGCGGTTTTGCCCACGACGAATCCCCACCCGGCGAGAAAGCCCCAGAAATCACCCAGCCGTTTCCGCCCGTACAGGTAGGTGCCACCGGAGGCGGGATAGCGCGCGGCCAGCCGCGCCGACGACACGGCGTTGCAGTAGGCCACCACCGCCGCTATCGCCAGCCCGATCAGCAGTCCGGGCCCCGCGGCCCGGGCGGCCGGGCCGAGTGCGGCGAAGATCCCGGCCCCGATCATCGAGCCCAACCCGATCACCACCGCGTCGGTTGTGCCCAGTCGGCGTGCCAGCGCCGGGTGCGCGGTAGTTATTGCTGCTCCCGATGGCCGAGGATCTCGGCGGCCAGTTCGGCGAGCGCGGCGCGCTCCTCGGCCAGCGCTGCTCGCCCGAGGTCGGTGATCTCATAGACGCGGCGGGCGCGGCCGTCGACCACATGTTGGCGCGAAGTCAGCAATCCGTCTTCTTGCATGCGGTGCAGCATCGGATACAGCGTGCCCGGGGAGATCTTGTAGCCGTGGCTGGCGAGTTCCTCGGCCATCCATGCCCCGTGGATTGGTTCCAACTGTGCGTGGTGCAAAATATGCAGCCGCACCGCACCGCGCAAGAACTGACTCATGGGTCTATCTTCATCTCGCCAAGACCGAGGGTGAACTCAGGACGCTCCAGCGCCCAAAACCCGTGTCTGGTGAGGTCATAGACCCGGCGCACCCGGCCGTCGACGATCTGGCGATCGGGGCGTAGCAGGCCCTCGTTCTGCATGCAGTAGAACACCGAAAGCAGCCCGTCCGGGGAAATCGGGTAGCCGTGGCGTCTGAGCTCGCCAGCCATCCACGCGCCGTGGATGGGCGCCATCTCAGCGTGGTGCAAGACGTGCATCCGCACTTTGCTCGGCGCGAACTGGTTCATCGGCTTGCCTGCGTGTCGTCGAAATCAAGGGTGAACTCGCAGCGGGCGTCACCGTCGATGCCGGATAATGGGGAGGCCGCGATCGTGACCACGATTCGGTAGCGGCCGGATTCCTCGAGTGCCACGTTGTTGCCGTAGTGCAAGCCGGCTACCCCTTTGGTGGGGCGAGCAACCGGCACCATCTCGAACTCGGTGGACACCGTGTCGCCGTTGCGGGCCAGGTCTGCCCGTACGTCCAGGTACGGCACCGGATGCCCGGAGTCGACGTCGTGAATGTGCACGTCGAGGTTGAATAATCCCGGCGGCGGACCGGCTGGATCCGGCTCGCGCGCCACATTCTTTGCGACCGCGGCCTCACGGCCATCGAATACCGCCCCGCCCCCGGCATTGTCCGGGTCGGACCACTTCGCGGCTGCGAACATCCGAGCGATCGGCCCCAGCGACACCGCCACCCGAAGTCAACCCACCCGCTGCTCGTCGGGCGTTGCCCGCATACACACCATCCCCTAATATCGAGCTACGATATCGCTGTACGATATCATGTGATGAGTCGATTGGGACAGGGTATCGAAGAACGATATCGCGTGACGATATTATGTGGTGTCTTCGGTGGACGCCTGTGTTGGGTGATCTCGAGAAGGCGACGAACAGGCATAGGTGAGAAAGGCGTGACGGTGACAGAGCAATCGCCGGCCATCGGCCGGCGTCATCTCCTGGGTGCGTCGATAGCGGCAGTCGGCGGGGTCACCCTCTCGGCGTGCGGCAGCCCACAGCGCAAGACGGGTCCGTCCGCCGAGCCCGCAGGCGAGGAGGTTGCGGTTACTCCTCCTGAAGACTTGATGCGTGAGCATGGAGTGCTCAAGCGCGTTTTGTTGATCTATCGAGAAGGGATCCGCCGCCTGCAGACCGACGATCAGGCTCCCGCTCAAGCGCTCAACGCGAGCGCGCAGATCGTTCGAAGCTTCATCGAGGACTACCACGAACACCTCGAAGAGCAGTACGTATTTCCAAGGCTGGAACAGGCGGGCAAACTCACCGACATCACCACCGTGTTGCGCACCCAGCACCAGCGCGGCCGTACGCTCACCGACCGGGTGTTGTCGGCAACCGCCGGGGCGGGCGTGTCCAACCCGACTGCGCGCCAAGCCTTGATACAAGACATGTCGGCGTTCATCGGGATGTATGAGCCCCACGAGGCGCGCGAAGACACCGTTGTTTTCCCGGCGCTGCACGATGTGGTGCCCGCACAGGAGTTTCGCGACCTGGCCGAGATCTTCGAAGACGACGAGCACCGGCGGTTCGGCCCGACCGGCTTCCAAGGGGTGGTCGAAAAAGTTGCCGATATCGAAAAGAGCCTCGGCATCTACGACCTCAGCCAGTTCACCCCTACTGAGTAGTGTCGCGCGCAACGTCGATCACGCCGCAGCCTGCCGCATGTGGCGCTAACCAACTGTGCGGGGCAATGGGGTGACGGGGAGGAGTTCGAGTGCACCCGCAGCGACTCGTCGAGCCACCCGGTGTTGCCGGGCATTCAGGGTGACCACGTTGAGGTGGGGGTAGCGGCGTCGAACGCGAGGATGGTTCGGCGGAATCGGTGCGGCGGCATGGTGATGATGTCGCAGTGTCGTCGGGGCCACCGCGATCGCGGGCCATTTCGCTGATCATCGCCGTGCCGGAGGATCATGGCAGGGTGATCGTCTGGCGCAGTGG
>NZ_JCALDF010000032.1:0-55683 GCF_059812725.1 Mycobacterium sp. NGS41 | reverse complement strand
CGAATAGTTCCGGTGCACTCGATGTTGCTCTGTTACCGGAACGTGGCCGAGACGTACTTATTGCTGAGCTAGGTTTACGACTCGGCTGATTTACTGCCTCCTCGCACTCGGGCGTGACGAGAGGCTCTCCTCCGCACGTGAACGCGCGCGCCGGATATCGCTAATTGCTAAGGAGTTGTATGGATTTCGAGGGTTGGTATACCCGCGACCTTATGTCGCTGGCTCAACGAGCACTACGAAGCGACAGCATTGACAGGGGAATGCTTTGTAGGGCTGCGATCAGGGTCATCGACAACCCTCCTCGAGATGGCATCTTGCGGAGTTTGGCTGACCACGTGTGCCAAGCCGTCTTCGGCTGGGCTTGCTTCGACGGCTCGCCTGCACGGCTGGCCGGTGTGGTGAAAAGCTATGAGACGGCGGCGAGCGCACTCCAGGTCGACGAACGACTCAAGAACCTGCGACACTGAGATTTCCAGTTGCGCGTTTCTCATCAGTCCCATCCGTCACCGAATGTCCGACGTGCGCCATTTTGTCCACCTTCAAGCGACAACCGTTGCGCGGCAGGACAACTTGTCGCTTTGAGGCGGACAAAAAGACGCCAGTCTCGTCTCCGGTGATGGGTGTGACTGATGTGTCCAGCAGTGTGCCGAGCCAATTTTGAACGGCCGGCTTTATGTCTGCTCGTCCAAACTCACCGTTACATCTTGGGTCGGTGGCCGATGATCCCCCGCGACATTCGTACCGGCGTTCCGTCGACCATCTCCACGACTTCGAGCCACGCGCCTGGGGCCACATAGTGCCGGTGAATGTCCTCGCGCTTCATCTGGATAATCAGCACGCCGGCGTCGGTGACCTCGAAGCTGTCGAATGCGCCGTAGTCTCGCGTTTCGCCATTGGCGAAAACCACCGTAAACACCATGCGAGCAGTATGGCGTGCGACAGCCAGCCATCACGCGCGAGGTCCTACCGGGAACCGCGAGTGCCGTCGATCTTTCCCTGGTGCGCGGATGCTTGACAGGTGTCAAAATATGGCAGCAGGATGGTCGTCCATCAAGCGCAACAGATTGATGTCGCGCAGTGTAGGAAGTCTGTCATGACCAACCGCTATCTACAGGGTCCGTTCGCCCCGCTTTAAGAGGAATACACGCTCACGGACTGCGAGGTTGTCGGGACAATTCCGGACTACCTAGACGGGCGGTACCTGCGCAACGGGCCCAATCCGATCGGCGAAATCGATCCGGACCGCAGCCACTGGTTCATTGGCGACGGCATGATGCACGGCCTCCGCATCGGCAACGACGTGTAGTACTTCGATGTCGTGGGGCACGACTGGGGCGGCGGCCACATGGTGAACCTGGTAATGCATCAGCCCGAGCTCGTGCGTCGCACCCAGACTTAAACGAGACTTAAATTACTGCGACTCCCATCGGCGGGTCTTCGCAGCAGGTTAAGTGTCGCGGACCGGACCACGGCGCCCCCCCGCGCGGGCGCCGCGAGCAGACGCCCTACCCGTCGAGCGCGAGGTCCTTGCGGAACCGCCGCATGCCGTCAATCTTGTCGGCCAAAGAAGCGTCCGGCCCGGCGTAGAACATCCACGGCATGGTGATGATGCCGGTGATGCCGGCATCGGCGGCACGCTGGTAGTCCGCGGCGGTGAACGCGTCGGTCAGTGGTGTCAGAACGGTGAAATCGTCCATAGACAAACCGTTTTCGGCCCGCAACTCGCGCAGCCGGCCAACGGCCTCGATGGCGCGGTCGGTCTTGATCAGGTCGCCGATCCAGCCGTCGTGGCGGGCCGCGCGACGCAGCGCTATGTCACTGAGCCCGCCCACATACACCGGTATCGGCGGCGGCGTTGGCTGCATCTCGAGCCGTGGCGCCTGATAAAAGTCGCCGTCGAACTCCGTCCACCCCGGCTCCCACAGTGCCCGCATCAACTCGATGATCTCGTCGGTGCGCTTCCCGCGGGCGGCGAATTGCTCGCCCATCAAGGCGAATTCCTCTCGGCACCAGCCCACACCGATGCCCAGCTCCACCCGTCCGGATGCCAAAACCGCCGCGGTGCCAATCGCTTTCGCTGCCGAGTAGGGATTGCGCATCGCGGGGATGTAGACGGTATTGACAAACCGCAGCCGCTCGGTGACCTGAGCCAGCGCACCCACGAGAACCCAGGGATCCGGCCAGTCTGTGAAGGGCTGCCAGCGTCGTTGCCCGTCTTTGGTGTACGGATACGGGGTTTGCAGGGTCTCCAGGTTGACGACGTGGTCGGGGATGCCGATGCCGTCGTAGCCGAGTTCGTCTGCGGCCTTGGCGATCTCGATGATCTCCCGGGTGTTCAGGAAGGCACTGCTGACGTAGAACTTCATTGCCCGATTTGCCCGTCCCGTGCCCAGGATGGCTCGATGAAGACGCCTTCGGCCTCGACGGTAACCCCTGCGGCGTCCGAAATAGAGCCGCCGGCAAAAACTTTCACGCCCTCCCTGCGGTCGATCCACGCGTCGCAACGAAGTGGGCCCAGCGGGGTGCCCCGCAGATACTTCACGGTGATGGTTCCGGTGAAACGCGGCTTGGACAGCCCCTCGCTGGCCGCCTCGCCGAGCATGTGGTCGAGCACCAGGGCGCTGACACCACCGTGCACCAGCGTGGGCGGACCCTCATACGCCGGGCCAAGGACGAACTCGCTCCAGCAGCGCCCACCGCCCTCGTGATGAACGACGACCGGCGGAGCGATCGGGTTGCACACGCCGACAACAGCATTACCCAGCGGTAGCGGACGACTGTCGACGCGGTAGCTCACCCCGGCCGGCCGGCTCCGTCGACGCAGCGACTGGGTGACGGCCTCGATCGCGCTCCGCGCCTGCGCCACGACGTCGTCGTCGGCCTCGGTGCGGATCGTGGCCTCGACCAGTTCCCGGACGGCGTCGGCCAACGGAGCGTACAGGGCCGTCACCCGATCAGCTTCCCCCGCGCTCAACACCTCGAACATGTCGCCCAGCGGGCCGACGTCCTGACTCAACTTCCGAACACCCTGCGTACCACTGCCTTCGCGCGCCGCGTCACCCGCAGATAGTTGTCCAAAAACTCGCTCCCGTCATCGTTCGGCCAGCCCGCCGCCACCGCGACCGCGTTGAGCTGACGGCCCGGCCCCGGCAGCTGATCGGTGGGCTTGCCGCGGACCAGCACCAGCGCGTTGCGGGCACGGGTGGCGGTCAGCCAGGCCTGCCGCAGCAAGTCCACTTCCTCTGCCGGAACCAGGTCGGCCTCGGCGATCACGTCCAGGGATTGCAGCGTCGAGGTGTTGTGCAGGGCCGGGATCTCGTGGGCGTGCCGCAGTTGCATCAGCTGTACGGTCCATTCGATATCGGCCAATCCCCCGCGGCCCAGCTTGGTATGCGTGTTGGGGTCGGCGCCGCGCGGCAACCGCTCGGACTCCACTCGAGCCTTCATCCGGCGGATCTCCCGCACCGCGTCGGCCGACACACCGTCGGGCGGATAGCGCGTCTTGTCGGCCATCCGCAGGAACCGCTGCCCCAGATCGGCGTCGCCGGCGACCGCATGAGCGCGCAACAGCGCCTGTACTTCCCACGGCTGCGCCCACTGCGCGTAGTAGGCCTCATACGAAGCCAGCGTGCGGACCAGCGGGCCGTTGCGACCCTCGGGCCGCAGATTGGCGTCGACCTCGAGGGGCGGGTCGACGCTGGGGGTGCCCAGCAGCGTTCGAACCTGCTCGGCGATCGTCGCCGACCAGCGCACCGCCTGGGAATCCTCGACGCCGGGCGCCGGCTCGCAGACGAACATCACATCGGCATCCGACCCATACCCCAGCTCAGCCCCGCCGAGCCGGCCCATGCCGATCACCGCGAACGCCGCCAGGGGCTTGCCGTCGTCGGGCAGGTTGGCCCGGATCAACGCATCCAGAGCGGCCTGCAGCACCGCCACCCACACTGAGGTGAGCGCCCGGCACACGTCGGTGACCTCGAGCATGCCGAGCAGGTCCGCGGAGCCGATGCGGGCCAGCTCGCGACGGCGCAGCGAGCGTGCCGCGGCGATGGCCCGGACCGGGTCGGTGTGACGGCCGGCCGACGTGATCAGCCCGCGGGCCACGGCATCCAGGTCGGTCTCGAGCAGCTTCGAGCCGGCCGGCCCGTCGCTGTACTGCTGAATGACCTCGGGCGCACGCATCAGCAGGTCTGGCACGTACGCGGAAGTGCCGAGCACGTGCATGAGCCGCTTGGCCACCGCGGGCTTGTCCCGCAGCGTGGACAGGTACCAGGTTTGGGTGGCCAGCGCCTCACTGAGCCGGCGGTAGGCCAGCAGGCCGGCGTCGGGGTCGGGCGTGTAGGACATCCAGTCCAGCAGTCGGGGCAGCAGCACCGACTGCACGCGTCCACGCCGTCCGCTCAGGTTGACCAGCGCGGACATGTGCTTCAGCGCGGCCTTCGGGCCTTCGTAGCCCAGCGCGGCAAGCTGGCGCTCCGCGGCCTCCGGCGTCATGCCGCCGCCGGCGATCTCCAGGCCCGCCGGACCGATCGACTCCAGCAGGGGCTGGTAGAAGAGCTTCGCGTGCAGCCGGGACACCCGCACGTTCTGGTTCTTGAGCTCCTCGCGCAGCACCCCCGCCGCGTCGTGGCGGCCGTCGGGCCGGACATGCGCCGCGCGCGCCAGCCAGCGCACCGCTTCGTCGTCGTCGAACTCGGGTAGCAGGTGGGTGCGCTTGAGCCGCTGTAGCTGTAGCCGGTGCTCGAGTAGCCGGAGGAACTCGTAGGACGCGGTCAGGTTGGCCGCGTCCTCGCGCCCGATGTAGCCGCCGGTGCTCAACGCCGCCAGCGCATCGACCGTGGACGCCACGTGCAGCGACTCATCGCTGCGGCCGTGCACCAGCTGCAGCAGCTGCACGGCGAACTCCACGTCGCGCAATCCGCCGGTACCCAGCTTGAGTTCGCGGCCCCGGACGTCGGCGGGCACCAGCTGCTCGACCCGGCGCCGCATGGCCTGCACCTCGACCACGAAGTCCTCACGCTCGCAGGCCACCCACACCATCGGCAGCAGTGCGTCCAGGTAGCGCCGGCCCAGTTCCGGGTCGCCGACCGCGGCCCGGGCCTTCAGCAGCGCCTGGAATTCCCAGGTTTTCGCCCAGCGCTGGTAGTAGGCGACGTGTGACTCGACCGTGCGGACCAGCTCACCACTACGCCCCTCCGGCCGCAGCCCGGCATCCACCTGGAAGAACGCCGCCGAGGCCACCTGCATCATCTCGCTGGCCACCCGCGCGCTGAGCGCGTCGGCGCGCTCAGCGACGAAGATGACGTCGACGTCGCTGACGTAATTCAGTTCGCGGGCACCGCATTTGCCCATCGCGATGACCGCGAGCCGCGGCGGCGTGTTGTCGCCACATACGGTCGCCTGGGCGACCCGAAGCGCCGCCGCCAGTGCCGCATCCGCGGTGTCCGCCAGGTGCGCAGCCACCAGGGTGAACGGCAGCACCGGTTCGTCCTCGACGGTAGCGGCCAGGTCCAGGGCGGCCAGCACCAGCAGGTGATCGCGATACCGGGCGCTCAGTCGGGGCACCGTCGAGCCCGGCGCGGCCAGCGCTTCGTCGCAGCACTCGTTGAACGACTGGGCAAGCTGCTCGCGGGTGGGCAATGTGCCCTTGCCACGCAACAGCTTCCAGGACTGTGGATGGGCAACCAGGTGATCGCCCAGCGCCAGCGACGACCCCAGCACGGCGAACAATCGCCCCCGCAGACTCCGGTCGCGAAGCAGGGCCGCGCTGAGTTCGTCCCACCCGGTTTCGGGGTTCTCGAACAGCCGGATCAGGACTCGCAGGGCCGCGTCGGCGTCCGGGGCGCGCGACAGCGACCACAGCAGTTCGACGTGGGCCTGGTCGTCTTCGTCATACCAGCCGAGCTGCGTCAGACGCTCGCCGGCGCGGGGGTCGACCAGTCCGAGCCGCCCGGCGCTGGGCAGCCGGGGGCGCTCCGTCGCGGGCCTGGTCACGCAACGACGGTAGCGCAACCGCTACAGCGACAGGTAAGTCTTCAGCTCGTAGGGGGTGACGTGGCTGCGGTAGTTCGCCCACTCCCGACGCTTGTTGCGAAGGAAGAAGTCAAAGACGTGCTCCCCCAACGCTTCCGCGACGAGCTCGGAGGCCTCCATGGAACGAAGCGCGCTGTCGAGGCTGGACGGCAGCTCGCGGTAACCCATCGCGCGGCGTTCCTCGGGCGTGAGGTCCCACACGTTGTCCTCGGCCTGCGGCCCCAGGACGTAGCCTTTCTCCACCCCGCGCAGGCCGGCGGCCAGCAGCACGGCGAACGCCAGGTAGGGGTTGCACGCCGAGTCCGGGCTGCGTACCTCGACCCGCCGCGACGACGTCTTGTGCGGCGTGTACATCGGAACCCGCACCAGAGCCGACCGGTTGGCCGCGCCCCAGGAGGCGGCGGTGGGCGCCTCGCCGCCGACCACCAGCCGCTTGTACGAGTTGACCCATTGATTTGTAACCGCGCTGATTTCAGAGGCGTGTTCCAGGATTCCGGCGATGAACGACTTGCCGACATCCGACAACTGCAGCGGGTCGTCGTCACTGTGGAAGGCGTTGACGTCGCCCTCGAACAGGCTCATGTGGGTGTGCATCGCCGAGCCGGGGTGTTGCCCGAACGGCTTGGGCATGAACGTCGCCCGCACACCTTCTTCCAGTGCCACCTCTTTGATGACATAGCGGAAGGTCATCACGTTGTCGGCCATCGACAGGGCGTCGGCGAAACGCAGGTCGATCTCCTGCTGACCCGGGGCACCTTCGTGGTGGCTGAACTCCACCGAGATGCCCATGAACTCCAGCGCCTCGATCGCGTGCCGGCGGAATGTCGACGCGGATTCGTGCACCGCTTGGTCGAAGTAGCCGGCGTTGTCGATCGGAACCGGCGACGACCCGTCGTCCGACGCGGACTCCAGCAAGAAGAATTCGATTTCGGGATGCACATAGCAGGAGAAGCCGAGATCGTTGGCTTTGGCCAGTTGACGCCGCAGCACATGCCGCGGGTCGGCCCACGACGGCGAGCCGTCCGGCATGGTGATGTCGCAGAACATCCGCGCCGAGTGCTGGTGGCCGGTACTGGTGGTCCAGGGCAGCACCTGGAACGTCGACGGGTCCGGGTGCGCCACGGTGTCGGACTCCGACACCCGCGCGAAGCCCTCGATGGAGGAGCCGTCGAAGCCGATGCCTTCCTCGAAGGCGCCTTCGAGTTCGGCCGGTGCGATCGCGACCGACTTCAGGTAGCCGAGCACGTCGGTGAACCACAACCGCACGAAGCGGATGTCTCGCTCCTCGAGCGTGCGGAGGACGAATTCCTTCTGTCGATCCATACTCGAACAGTAGGCAAGTCGTGTTAACAGCGTGTTACGGCCGAAGCACTGGTGCGCCTTGCTGCGTTACGCCTGAGCAGGCAAAACACCCAATACCAAGGTTGTATCCGCCTACGTCGACCGCCGGGAGTTTCCCCTACACCGCGGCCTCAGGTTTCCAACAAGAGTTTGAGCTGTTCGCCAGAGAGGTTGAGCGATTCGACAGTCAACATGTTTTCATGCACGGAATTGATCGAGTGCTCGGTGATATCGCCAGCGACGTACGGCCGCCAAGCTTGGACAAGATATTGGCCTCGACCGCTGTCGCCACGCGCGGCAGAGAATATGACCACATCACCATCGAAGATGCGGGGTTCGTGAGTTCGCTGCAACTCCGTATTCGTATTGAAGTTTTGGATTAACCAATCCACAAGCCGTTTGTATCGAGGAAAATCTTTGACCCCTCGTGCGAGCATTACCTTTTCTATCTGATCGGCGGTAAGCGGCTCTTCCTGCTCGGGAATATCTATACCGTAGAACCGCAAGATTTCTTCCAGCATCTGCTGGTCCTCTAATGGATGGTTCGGCAAGGTCGCGCCCTCGAGACTGAACTGGGCATCGAAAATGATGAGGCGTCCGACCACATATCCACGTTGCTGCAGCTCGATAGCGATTTCATGCGCGACGAGGCCGCCAAAAGACCAGCCCAGAAGATTGTAGGGCCCGTCCGGATCCACCTCTTGGACCCTGTCGGCGTAGTTCCTCGCCATCTCGCGAATTGACCGGGGTTCGGCTTCGCCGTCCTGAAGGAGTTGTTGAATTCCGATGATCGGGCAGGCCAGGTAATGGCCAAGACGCTGATACGGCCAGCTCATTCCACCGCCGGGATGGACGCAGAACAGCGGAAGACCGGTGCCCTCTTTGAGGACCTCCATTGGGACTACTTCTAACTCGCTGGCAGGTCTGCCCAACTGCTGGCTCAAGCTGCCGACGGACGGCGCGCGGAACAAAGTTCGCACCGAAAGGTCCGCATCCAAAGTGGCATTGATCGCCGCGATCACCCGCATCGCCGAAATGCTGTCGCCGCCCAGATCGAAGAACGAGTCATCCACCCCGACTCGCTCGACACCGAGCACCTCGGCGTAGATGCCGGCCAGGATCTCCTCAGTGGGGGTAGCAGGGGCGCGGTAACGATCGGTGCCCTGGTATTCCGGTGCCGGCAGGGCGCGTCGGTCGAGTTTCCCGTTGACCGTCAACGGCCATGCGTCAAGCGCCACCACCGCCGCAGGGACCATGTATGCCGGTAGCCGCGCGGCCAGCGCGGCGCGTGCCCCGGCCGGATCTGGCGTCCCGCTGACCCCGGTGATGTAGCCGACCAGGCGTTTGTCGCCGGGGTGTTCTTCGCGGGCGATCACCACCGCCTGCTCCACCCCGTCCAGCGCGGCCAGCGCCGCCTGAACGTCGCCAAGTTCGATGCGATAGCCGCGGATCTTGACCTGTTCGTCGGCGCGCCCCAAATAATCCAGCTGCCCATCAGCGCGCCAACGCACCAGATCCCCGGTGCGGTACATCCGTTGTCCAGGCCCGCCGAACGGACACGCCACAAACCGCGACGCGGTCAACCCGGCCCGACGCCAATACCCGCACCCGACGCCGCGACCGACGATGTACAACTCGCCGACCACACCGGTCGGCACTGGGCGCAACCAGCCATCCAGTACGAAGAAAGCAGCGCCGGGCACCGGCGAGCCGATCGGCGGCGACCCCGACCCCGCCGTCAATGGCGCACTCTTGGACGCCCACATCGTCGTCTCAGTCGGGCCGTAGACGTTGATCATCACCCGCCCCGACGCCCAGCGATCCACCAGCTCGGCAGGGCAGGGCTCGGCGCCGATGACCAACGCCGCCGACTCCAACCCCTCCGGCGAGAGCATCCCCAGAGCCGAGGGAGTCTGGGTCAACACGCTGACCCGTTCGGCAACCAGCAGGTCGTAGAAGTCCTCCGGGGAGCGCGCCACGTCTTCGCGCACCACCACCAGACGACCCCCATGCAGCAATGCACCCCAGATTTCCCACACCGAAAAGTCGAAGGCCAACGAGTGAAACTGTGTCCACACCTGCCCCGGCGTCAACTCCACGCCAGCATCCAGCGAATCGAACAGCTGGATCACGTTGTGGTGGTTGACCGCCACGCCCTTGGGCACCCCAGTGGTGCCGGAGGTGTAGATGATGTGGGCGAGGTTGTCGGGCGCCGGCGCGGGCAACGCATCACACGGGTAGCTACGAATGTGGGGCTCTTCGACATCGACGACCGGTAGGTCGTATCCGTCCAGCCGGGATCGCAGCGCCGCCGTGGTGATCGCGGCGATCGGCGCGGCATCAGCAAGCACGAACTCGATCCGGGCATCTGGCAGCGCCGGGTCGATTGGGACGTAGGCTGCGCCGGTTTTGAGTACCGCCAACATCGCCGCGATCGCCGCGACCGACCGGGAAAACAGCAGCGCCACACATTGCCCCGGGCCCGCACCATGGTCGGCCAGCAGGTGCGCCAACCGGTTAGCGGTGTCCTCCAGCTCGCGATAGGTCAACGAACAATCGCCGCATACCATTGCCACCGCATCCGGGGCACGCTTCACCTGCGCGGCGAACAACGCCGGAATGGAAACCGGAGCCGACGGTGCGGGCCGGGCCAACACTGCCCGATTACCGATCTCATCGAGGCGGGCGTGGTCAGCCTCATCGAGCAGATCCACCGACGACAGGCGCCGGCCGGGGTCGGCCGTGATCGCCACCAACACCCGCTCCAACCGTTTGATGAGCGCCTCGATGGTGTCCGCGTCGAACACGTCGGTGCGATATTCCACCGCGCCCCCGATGCCGGCGGGTTCGCCGGCATCGGTCCAGCGTTCGGCCAGCGAGAAGGTCAGGTCCATGCGTGCGGTGTGGGTGTCCACCGGCAGCGGCGCGATCTGCAGGTCGCCGGAGGCCAGTCCGGCGGCGAGCTTCGTGGTGTCCTGCCCGGCGAAGTTCTGCCAGGCCAACGCCACCTGCACAAGTGGGTGGTGGGTCAGGCTGCGGGTCGGGTTGAGCCGCTCAACGAGCAGCTCGAAGGGCACGTCTTGGTGCTCGTAGGCGGCCAGGCTGCGTCCTCGCACCTGGGCCAGCAGCTCGGCCAAGCTGGGATCTCCGGTCAAATCGACCCGCAGCACCAAGGTGTTGACGAAGAACCCGACCAGCTCGTCGAGCGCGGGGTCGCGCCGTCCGGCGATGGGGAATCCGACGGCCACATCTGCGCTGGCGCTGAGCTTGGCCAGCAGCACCGCCAAGGCGGCCTGAATCACCATGAAACTGGACGTGTTGTGCTCACGTGCCACCAGCGTCACCTGCTGCTGCAGCCCGACGGGCAAGTCCACCGTCACACTGGCGCCGCGAAAATCGGCCACCGGTGGGTAGGCCCTGTCGGTGGGCAGCTGCAGGCGATCAGGCATGCCCGCCAGGGCGTTCTCCCAGTAGGCCAACTGCGCGGCGATAGCACTGTGCGGATCGTGCAGCTCGCCCAACTGCGCGCGCTGCCACAGCGAGTAATCGACATACTGCACCGCCAATGGCGCCCAGCCGGGGGCTTGCCCCGCGCACCGGCTGGCGTAGGCCATCCCCAGGTCACGCACCAGCGGGGCGATCGACCAGCCATCGGCGGCGATATGGTGCACCACGGCTACCAGCACGTGCTCGTCTTGACCGAGCTGGAAAAGCGTGGCGCGCAGCGGGATTTGGGTGGACAGGTCAAACGTGTACCGCACCACCGCGTCGAGGGCCTCCGCCAGCCGGGCGGCCGGCCAATCGCCGGCGTCGATGATCTGCCAGCCGAAGTCGGCCCGCTCGGCGGGCACCACCAGCTGGCGGGGTACCCCCTCGACGGCCGGGAACAGCGTGCGCAGGCTCTCATGGCGACCCACCACATCGGCCAGCGCGGCGCCCAACGCCTCGGTGTCAAGCGGCCCTCGCAGCCGCAACGACACCGGCATGTTATAGATCGGTGAAGGGCCCTGGAACTGGTCGATAAACCACAACCGGTTTTGGGCAAACGACAACGGCACCACCGCGGGTCGCGCTGCGGGCACCAACGGCTCATACCGGCCTGCCTCCGCCCCGACCCGCGGCGCCAACTGGGCGACCGTCGGCGCCTCGAACACCGCGCGCACCGTGACGTGGGCGTGCAGCCCGGCGTTGACCGCGTCGACCAGACGCATCGCCGACAGCGAATCCCCACCCAAATCGAAGAACGAGTCATCGATCCCGACGCGCTCAACACCCAACACTTCGGCGTAGATGCCGGTCAAAATCTCCTCGGTGGGGGTGCTCGGGGCGCGGTAACGATCCAAGGCTTGATATTCCGGAGACGGCAGGGCCCGGGTGTCCACCTTGCCGTTGACCGTCAACGGCAACGCTTCGAGTGCCACCACCGCCGCGGGCACCATATACGCGGGCAGCCGCTCGGCCAGCGCGGCGCGCGCCTGGGCCGGGTCGACGGTCCCAGTCACATAGCCCACCAGACGCTTATCGCCGGGACGGTCCTCGCGGGCGATCACCACCGCCTGCCCCACTCCAGCCAAACTCGCTAGGGCGGTTTGGATTTCGCCGAGCTCGATGCGATACCCGCGGATCTTGACCTGCTCATCAGCGCGGCCCAGATACTGCAACTGTCCATCAGCGCGCCAACACACCACATCGCCGGTGCGATACATGCGAGTTCCCGGACCGCCGAAGGGGCAGGCGATAAACCGCGAGGCCGTCAATCCCGCCCGACCTACATACCCCACCCCGACCCGGGCACCGGCCACATACAACTCACCGACCACCCCAGCGGGCACCGGGCGTAACCACCCATCGAGCACAAACAACGCCGCACCCGCCACCGGTGCACCGATCGGCACCACCGCCAACCCAGCTGTCAGCGGCGCACTGAGCGCCACATACACCGTGGCCTCCGTCGGGCCATAGGCGTTGACCACCGTCCGCCCCGGCGCCCACCGATCCACCAGCTCAGGCGAGCACGCCTCCCCGCCGAGCAACAACGCCGTCGACTCCAGCCCCTGCGGGGAAAGCGCCGCCACCGCCGACGGCGTCTGGGTCAGCACGCTGACCCGCTCGGCAACCAGCAGGTCGTGGAACTCGTCCGGTGCGCCCGTCACCGACTCGGGCACCACCACCAAACGCCCGCCCCGCAACAACGCACCGAAGATCTCCCACACCGAAAAGTCGAACGCATACGAATGGCACTGCGTCCACACTTGATTCACCGGCAGCCGAGTGGGCAACGACTCCGCCAAATACGTCACGTTGGAATGAGTGACCGCAACCCCCTTGGGCACCCCCGTGGTACCCGAGGTGTAGATCAAGTAGGCGATATCGTCGGGGGCCGGTCCCGGCAACGCCGTACTCGGTTGGACATCCACCGCCGGGTCGTTGACATCAATCACCGGCAGGTCGTGCCCGTCCAGCCGATCGGCCAACTCCGCGGTGGTGATCGCGGCCACCGGTCCAGCGTCGGTGAGCATGAACTCGATCCGCGCCGCCGGCGCGTCCGGATCCATCGGCAAATACGCTGCCCCGCTCTTCAGCACCGCCAACATCGCCACCACCGCCTCAACGGAACGGTGAAACAGCAGCGTCACACACCCACCCGGGCCCACACCCCTGCCAATCAACAAGTGCGCCAACCGATTCGACGCCTCATCGAGTTCGCGGTACGTCAGTGACAGCTCCCCGCAGCGGATCGCCACCGCCTCCGGCGCCTGGGCCACCTGCGCGCCAAACAGCGCCGGAACCGACACCGCCGGGCGCGTAGGCTGAGTTAACGTGGCGCGGCTGCCCCACTGATCCAGCCGGTCGTGCTCAGCCGCATCAAGCAGATCCACCGCCGACAACCGCCGCGCCGGGTCGCCGGTGAGCGCCACCAACACCCGCTCCAACCGCTCGATCAGCACCTCAATGCTGGCCGCATCGAACACATCGGTACGAAACTCCACCGTTCCGCCGATGCCGGCGGGCTCACCGTCCCCCGTCCAGCGTTCGGCCAGGAAAAAGGCGAGGTCCATGCGGGCGGTGCGAGTGTCGACCCGCAGCTGTGTGGCCTGCAGATCACCGAAGGTCAATCCGGCGGTGGAGCCGCTATGCTGCCAGGGCAAATTCTGCCAGGCCAACGCCACCTGGGTCACCGGCGAATGGCTAAGCGACCGCGTGGGATTGAGTCGCTCGACAAGCAGCTCGAAAGGCACGTCTTGGTGTTCGTAGGCGGCGAGGCTGCGCCGTCGGACCTGGGCCAGCAGCTCGGCGACAGTGGGATCACCGGCCAGATCGACACGTAGCACCAAGCTATTGACGAAGAACCCCACCAACTCATCCAGTCCGGGGTCGCGGCGCCCGGCGACCGGGAACCCAATCGCCACATCGCTGCTGGCGCTGATCTTGGACAGCAGCACCGCCAGGGCGGCCTGAACCACCATGAAGCTGGTGGCATTGTGCTCGCGAGCAATTCGGTGAACGCTCTGCTGCAGCTCTGCCCGCAAGTTAACCGCCACATGGGCGCCGCGGTAATCGGCAACCGGCGGGTAGGGCCGATCGGTGGGAAGCTGCAGGCGCTCGGGCATCCCGGCCAGGGCGTCTTCCCAAAAGCCCAGCTGCGCAGCGATGGGGCTGTCGCTGTCCGCCAGATCACCAAACTGCTCGCGTTGCCACAGCGTGTAATCGGCATACTGCACCGCCAATGGCGGCCAGTCGGGGGCCCGCCCCGCGCACCGGCTGGCATATGCCACACCCAAATCGCGCGCCAACGGCGTGATCGACCAGCCGTCCGCCGCGATGTGGTGCACCACGATCACCAGCACGTGTTCGTCGTCGGCCACGCGGAAAAGCCAGGCGCGCAAAGGGATTTCGCTGGCCAGATCAAACGTGTAGCGCGCCGCGGCGCCGATAGCCTCATCCAGCCGGGCTGTCGACCAGCCGGTGGCATCGACAACACTCCATCCTAAATCGGCTTCCTCAGCGGGTACCACCACCTGCAGGGGTATCCCCTCGTGCGCGGTAAACAGAGTCCGCAGGCCTTCGTGCCGGTCCACCACGTCGGCCAGCGCCGCACCCAACGCGTCGGCATCGAGCCCCCCGCGCAACCGCAACGCCGCGGGCATGTTGTACACCGGTGACGGCCCCTGCAACTGGTCGATAAACCACAACCGGCTCTGGGCATACGACAGTGGGATCCGCGTCGGCCGCGCCATCCGCTGCACCGGCGGGCGAGCAGTGCCGCCACGATGCCGGTCCAGATACTGCGCGAGATTTCCGACGGTGGACGCGTCGAACAGATACCGCACCGGCACTTCTCTGCCCAACGCCAACTGCAGCCGCGCGCTCACCCGGGTGCCGATCAGGGAATCCCCACCGAGCGCGAAGAAGTCGTCGTCAAGCCCGACGCGATCAACGCCCAACACCTCGGCGAACACCTCGGCGACGACCTTCTCCGTCTGCGTGTGTGGCGCCCGGAACGGTGCGCCGGCGTACAACGGCGCCGGCAGCGCCTTGCGGTCGAGCTTGCCTGAGGGGGTCAGCGGGAACTCTTCGAGCACCACGATCTGCGTCGGCAGCATGTACTCGGGCAACCGCGCGCTCAACCGCTGGCGCACGGCGCTGACCTTGGTGTTGGTCTGGGGGTCGTTGGCGTGGATCCGGCTTTGGTCCGCGTCGACGGGGGCCAGGTAGAGGTCGGTCAGTGGTGGGGTGTGCTGGCCATCGTTATCGGTGGGGGTTATGAAGACGGCATCCAGGGTGCCGGGCCGGGCGCCCCAGGTGACGGCGACGTGGTATCCGCTGGTTTCACCGAGGCGGTGCAATGTTTCGGGGACGGCGTCGGCATCTTCGGTGGCGGCTTGGGCACGTGCGTCGGCCACGGGCAGGCCGGCGGCGAGGCCGCGTTCGATCCTGACGTCGCTGATCAGTCCGGCGCGGGGAATGCCGGTAACGCGAACGGTGAGGGGACGTTCGGATATCAACCGCGTACCGAGCCCGTCCAGGCCTGCGCAGTCGGTCCACGCCCAGGTCGGTGCGGCGGCCACTGAGCGCACCGGGGCTGGGGCCTTGTAGAAGATGACGTCGTAGCGGTACCGGTTGAGTTCGTTGTCGCCTAATCCGCGTTTGACTTCGATGTCAACTCCGGCCACCGACGCATGATTGGCGGCTACGGTGGTGAAAAACTCTGGGCCCAGCAACAATTCGGGTTCGCCGAGCATGGCGGACTGGACTCGTTGACGTACCTCGGCGGTGTCGGTAGAGGTGGTGCGGGCCAGCGCGACGCCGGTTTGAAACGCGCCGTGCAGGTTGTGGTTGCGCACATCACCGATAAACAGTGACCCGCCGGGAGCCAACAGATCCATGGCGTTGTCAATGAGGTCAGCCAGGTATCCGGCGTTGGGGAAGTACTGCACGACCGAGTTCAGAATGATGGTGTCGAAGCAGCCCCGCGGCAGCGCCTCGGTAACGTGGGCCGGCTGAGTCAGCAGCTCGACCCGGTCACGCCACGGAATCTGCAGCTGCTCCAGCGTGCGGGCCAGATTGTCGATGACCACCGCCGACATGTCCGTGGCGACGTAGTGCTCACACTCCGGAGCGATCTGCGACATGACCAGTCCAGAGCCCACCCCGATCTCCAGCACCCGCCGCGGCCGCAGAGCCAAGATCCGATTCACTGTGGCGGAACGCCACTCCACCATCTCCTCAAGCGGAATCGGGTTATCGGTGTAGCTGCTGTTCCAGCCCCGAAAATCCATGCCGAACCCCGGCGTCTCGGCCTCGGCGCCGTACAACTCGTCATAGAGGTGTTGCCAATCTTCGACGATTTCGGCGTCGTGATCGGCGGTGCTGGTGTGCTCGACGGTGATGTAGGCGATCAGGTGGGCACCGCTGTCGCTTTGATGCACGGTGACAGCGGCCCGGGCGACTTGCGGGCAAGCCAACAGCGTGTTTTCGATTTCGCCCAGCTCGATGCGCTGGCCACGCAGTTTGATCTGAGTGTCCGCGCGGCCCAGGTAATCCAGGGTGCCGGCGCGGGTCCAGCGCACCAGGTCACCGGTGCGGTACATGCGTGGCCCCGCACCCTGATACGGGTTGGCCACGAACCGTTCCGCGGTCAGCTGCGCCCGACCCGCATAGCCGTGCGCCACCCCGGGTCCCGCTAAATACAGCTCGCCGATCATCCCGACCGGTGCAGGGTTAAGCCGCGCGTCGAGCACCAGCGCGCACATCCCCGGAATCGGGGCCCCGATGTCTACCGTCTGCCCCGCCGACAGCGGCGCACTGCATGTCGCCCAGATGGTGGCCTCAGTGGGACCGTAGGCGTTGAACATCCGCCGGCCCGGCGCCCAGGCGGCCACCAACTCCGGCGGGCAGGCCTCCCCCATGGTGAGCAGCGTGTCCAGCCCGCCCAGCCGGGTACGATCCAGCGACGACAACACCGACGGAGTGATTACCGCCGCGCTGACCCGCTGGTCCTGCAGCAGCCCGGTCAATGCGTCTCCGGCGTACACCTGCGGCGGGGCCACCACCAATGCCGCCCCGGATCCGACCGCCCACAACATCTCGAACACCGACGCGTCGAAGGTCGGGACGGCCACCATCAACACCCGCGCATCCGCGCCTGACCCGAACATTTCGCGTTGCGCCGCAACCAATCCCAGCAGACCGACGTGGCTGACGGCCACTCCCTTGGGGATACCGGTGGACCCCGAGGTGAAAATCACGTAGGCGGTGTCATTCGCCTCCTGCGGCGCCGTGCGGTCGGCGTCGGTAATCGGATACGCACAGCGCCCGGACACGTCCAGACCGTCGATGCGCAGCACTGGGCGTGCCCCGGCCCCGGCGACGGTGTCCTCGCCAGAGGTCAACACACACACGGCAGCCACTGCGTCTAACACCGTGGCGGTTCGCTCGACCGGATAGGCCGGATCCACCGGCACGTAGACGCCGCCGGCTTTGACCACCGCCCACCAGGCCACCACCAGTTCCAGACACCGATCCATCGCCACGCCCACGGCGCGCTCCGGACCGACCCCGGCCTCGATCAGTACCCGCGCCAGTCGCGTCGACCACTCATCGAGGTCGCGATACGACAACTCCCGTCCACCGTCGACCGCCGCCGGCGCGTCCGCATCGGCCGCCACCGCCGCGGCCAGCAACTGCGGCGCCAGGCCCACCGGCGCCTCCATAGCAACACCGGACCACTGCGACAGCACCAGATCGCGCTCACCGCGACCCAGCAACGCCACATCCCCCACGACGACCGACGCATCCGCCGCGACCGCCTCGATCACCCGGTCAAACCAGGTGACCAACCGCTCAATGGTGGCGTGGTCAAACAAATCGGTGGCATACGACACCACCCCAGCGGCCATCGGCGCGGCGGAGTCCTCAGTGCGCACCTCGCTCAGATGGAATTCGAGGTCGAACTTGGCGGTGTGGGTTGTGGCCCCCAGCGGCTCGACGCTGACCCCGTCGAACGTCAAAATCCCTGGGCGCACATTGTTCTGGAAGACCATGGCTACCTGAAACAGCGGATGATGCGCCGTAGAGCGGGCCGGGTTGAGCTGCTCAACGAGGCGCTCGAACGGCACATCCTGGTTGCAGTAGGCATCCAGCGCCTTCTGCCGCACCTGCTGAAGCACAGTGCTAAACCGCTGCTGGGAATTCACCCCGACCCGCAACACCCAGGTGTTGACGAAAAACCCGACCAGATCATCGAGTGCCGCATCCAGCCGTCCGGCAATCGGCGTGCCCATCACCACGTCCTCGCCGGCTCCGACACGGTGCAACACCACCGCCAAGGCCGCCTGCAACACCATCGACGCCGTCGCGTTATGCGCCGCCGCCAGCCCCTTGACCCCCGCCCACACCTGCGGGTCGATGCGGATCTCCACCCGATCACCGCGGTAACTGGGCACCGGCGGACGGGCGTGATCGGTCGGCAACGACGCCAGCTCCGGCAGATCGGCCAACTGCTGCCGCCAGTACCGCAACTGAGCGGCAATCACGCTGTCGGGATCGGTCTCCGCCCCCAGCCAATCCCGTTGCCACAGTGTGTAGTCGACGTACTGCACCGGCAGCGGCGCCCACTGCGGCGCCCGGCCCTGCCGCCGCGCCCGATACGCCTCGGCCATATCGCGGACCATCGGAGCCAGCGACCACCCGTCAAAAGCGATGTGGTGCACCACAATTCCGAGGACATACTGCTCGGAACCTACCGAATAGATCTGCGCACGAATGGGAATCTCGGTCGACAAGTTGAACCGATACCCCGCCAAGGCCATCAACTCTGCAGCGAGATCCTCCTCCGGCAACGACACCAGCGCCGCGCCCCCGCGCCGCCACATCCCGGCCTGGGCCGGCAACACGTCCTGGTATGGCACGCCGTCAATGTCGGGAAATACGGTGCGCAGCGATTCGTGTCGGGCGATCACGTCATCGAGACCCGCGCTCAACGCCTCGATATCCAGCGCCCCGCTCATCCGAAAAGCGGTCGGAATGTTGTAGGTCGCAACCCCACCCTCGAAGCGGCTGAGGAACCACAATCGGCTCTGGGCAAACGACAGCGGGATGACCGCGGGCCGCTCCACCGCGACCAGCGGCGTACGCCGACCCCCCTCTCCTCCGATGCGGGGCGCCAATTGGGCGATCGTGGGCGCGTCGAACACGGTGCGCACCGAAAGGCCCGCATCCAGGCTGGTGTTGATCGCCGCGACCAGGCGCATCGACGACAGCGAATCCCCACCCAGGCCGAAGAACGACTGGTCGACCCCGACGCGCTGCAGTCCTAACACCTGGGCGTAAATGCCGGCCAGGATCTCCTCGGTGGGGGTGGTCGGGGCGCGGTAACGATCGCCATCGGTGTAGTCGGGTGCTGGTAGCGCGCGCTTGTCGAGTTTGCCGTTGGGTGTTAGCGGCAGCTCATCGATCGCCACCACCGTGGCCGGAACCATATAGGCGGGCAGCCGGTCGGCCAGCGCGCTCCGCGCCTCGTCCGGGTCGGCAATGCCGGTGATGTAGCCGACCAGGCGCTTGTCGCCGGGGCGGTCCTCGCGGGCGATCACCACCGCCTGCTCCACCCCCGCCAAACTCGCTAGGGCGGTTTGGATTTCGCCGAGTTCGATGCGATACCCGCGGATCTTCACTTGCTCATCGGCGCGACCGAGATACTGCAGCTGCCCGTCGGCACCCCAGCGCACCAGATCCCCGGTGCGGTACATGCGCTGTCCCGGCGTTCCCGCACCGCCGGCGCCGGCAAACCGACACGCCACAAACCGCGACGCCGTCAACGAACCCCGACCCACATACCCACAGGCCACCCCGGCGCCGGCCACGTACAGCTCGCCGACCATCCCGGCGGGCACCGGCCGTAACCAGCCATCGAGCACAAAGAACGCGAGGTCCGCCAATGGCATGCCGATGGGACTGGCACCGCGCTCGGCGTCGTGGCCGCCAATTTCCCGCAACGAGGCATGCACCGTCGTCTCGGTGATGCCATACAGGTTCATGAGACGCGGGAGACCCGGGTGGTTATGCAGCCAAGTCCGAAGACGTTGTGGTTCAAGCGCTTCGCCGCCGAACACCACCGTCTGAAGCTCCAGCCGACGGCCCGCCTCGGACTGCAGCGCGTCGGCGGCCTGCAGCGCATAAAACGCCGACGGGGTCTGGCTTACGACGCTGACGCGTTCAGTAACCAGCAGCGCGTGGAAGTCGTCCGGCGAACGGACCACCTCTTCGGGCACGACCACCAGCCGCCCACCGTGGAGCAGGGCTCCCCAGATCTCCCACACCGAGAAGTCGAAGGCCAAGGAGTGGAACTGGGTCCACACCTGTCCAGGCGTCAGCTCGATGTCGGCATTTAGGGCGTGGAATAGCCGGGTGACGTTGTGGTGGGTGATGGCAACGCCTTTGGGGACACCGGTAGTGCCCGAGGTGTAAATCAGGTAAGCAATGTCATCGGGGGCCGGCGGCGGTGGTGCGGTGCTGGGTTGGCTGTCGATAGCGGTGTCGTTGACATCGATCACCACCACGTCAAACCCGTCGAGCTGTGCGGCCAGCTCAGCGGTGGTGATCGCGGCGATCGGCGCCGCATCGGTGAGCATGAACTCCATTCGCGACCGCGGGTGCGCCGGGTCGATCGGCAGGTACGCCGCCCCGGTCTTGAGCGTCGCCAACATCGCGATAACAGCCTCAGCCGACCGGTTGAACAGCAGCGCTACCCGATCACCGGGACCCACCCCACGGTCTGCCAACAGATTCGCCAACCGGTTCGCGGCCTCGTCAAGTTCGCGGTAGGTCCACGAATGCTGCCCGCAGGTCAGCGCCGCCGCCTCGGGCGTGCGCGCGACTTGGGCGGCGAACACCATCGGCACCGACACCGGCGCGGTCACCGGCTGGTTCAACACCGCACGGTTGCCCCACCCGTCCAGTCGGGCATGCTCGACCTCGTCGAGCACATCGAGCTTCGACAATGCCCGGGTGGGCTCGGTGATCATGGCCACCAAGACCCGCTGCAACCGCGCGATCAGGGCCTCGATGCTGGCGGTGTCGAACACCTCGGTGTCGTATTCGATGCGCAGGCCCAGTTCGGGACCCGGTTGGGCTTGCACCGTGAGCCGGTAGTGGGTGGCCTCGCGGCTGCTGAACGCGGTGACGGACAACTCGTCGACGCCCGCCAGCGCGGCGGTGTCGACCGGGTAGTTCTCGAACACCAACAAGGTGTCGAACAACTGGTCGTGGCCGGTGAGGCGATGAATCTCACTGAGCGCCAAGTGCTGATGCTCCAGGGTGTGGTTGTGGGCATTTTGCAGTTGGTCAAGCAGCTCGGCGGTGCTCGTTGTCGCGGTGAGGTGTGCGCGCACTGGCACGGTGTTGATCAACAGGCCCACCATTGACTCCGCGCCGGGCACCTCGGTGGGTCGCCCCGACACGGTGGTGCCAAAGACGATGTCGGCTTGGCCGGTCAGCCCGTACAGCAGCTGCGCGAAAGCACCCTGCAGCACCGTGTTGATAGTGGTGTGGTGGGAGCGCGCGAGCTCGCTGAGGGCCTGGGAGGTGTGTTCAGGGACCCGGTAGGAGGTGATACTTCGCTGCGCTGGCCCTAACCGGCCCGCCGGTCCCACCAGGGTGGGGGTGTCAAAACCGGCCAGCACTTCGGTCCAGGCCGCGCGGGCGGCATCTAGGTCGCGGTCGGCCAGCCAGCTGACAAACCGGCGATACGAGCCGGGCGCAGAAAGCCGCCGGCCGTTATAGGCCGCGAAGATTTCCCCCAGCACGATCGGCAAGGACCAGCCATCGATCACGATGTGATGGAAGGTCAGCACGCACCGGTGCCGGTGTGGGGCGGTGCGGATCAAGGCCACCCGAAACGCCGGCGGGTGAGCAAGATCGCCGACCGCGGCGCGTTCCGCCGCACACAGCTGCCGGATCAGCTCGTCGACATCGGCATCGCCGTCGCTGTCAAGCTCGATGTATTGCCAGCCCGCGGTCGGGTCCTCGGGGATGATCTGCATCGGCTGCTCAAAGTGTGGACCGAATCGGGCGGCCAGGTTGGGGTGGCGGTTGACCACGGTGTGCACCGCCTCGCGCAGCCGATGCGCATCGAGGGCGCCGGTGACGGTGATATCGAGTTGCATCGCATACAGATCGGCGTCGTTGCCGGATGCGGTGCTGGCGTGAAACAGCAGACCCTGCTGCAGCGGGGTCAACGGCAAAATATCGGCGACCCGGTACTGCCGGCACAGCTCATCGATCTGGGGCTGGCTCAACCGGGCCGGCACAATATCCGACGGGCTCAGCCCACCCCCACCGGCGCGCACAAGCGCGCAAATCCCATCCAGCGCCTGCACCCACAACCGGCTCAACTCGCTGACCGCCGCCTCATCGAGTGCTGAGGGCGCCCAGATCCAGTTGGCGTGTAGCTGGGGGCCGGCCGCGGTGTCGACGGTGCCAACGTTGAGTTCCACGCTGTGGCCTAGCGGCATGGGTACTGCTGCAGCCGCACCGATGTCGGCCACGCCGGCTTGATCGAGGCGCCAGAGATCGGCTAGCTCGTCGCCGGTGGCAGCGCCCAGCCGGCCAAGGTAGTTGAAGCCGATCACCGGGTCCGAGTCGCCCAAATCCACGTCGGGGTTGAGGTAGCGCAGCGCCCCGTAACTCAGTGGGTGCGGTAGCGCCCGCAGCTGCTCTTTGGCGTGCTTGACCAGCGCTCCCAGTCCCGCTTCCCCGGCCGCAACTTGGGCCCAGCGCAGCCCGTCACCGATGGTCAACGACACCGGGTATTTGATGGTGAACCAGCCGACCGTGTGGGACAAGTCGATCTGAGGGTCCAGCTCCTCGTGGCGGCCATGACCTTCGACGTCGATACCGATCGGCGCGGACCCGTTGCCCACAAAGTGCGCCACCGCCAGGGCGTAGGCGATCACCAGAATGTCTTGAACGCCGACGTGAAACGCCGTGGGTACCTCAGCGACCAGCATTCGGGTGTTTTCGACCTCCAGCGACACCGACAGATGCCCGGCGCTGGCATAGGTGTCCTCCGCTGGCTGGGGCGCGGCGAAGGGGGCGGGGGCCCCGGCCACCTGTTTCCAGGCGTCGGCCCACTCGACGACCTCGTGGCGGTGCGCGTACTCGCCCACCACTGCCGCCCACCGTTGGAACGACGTCCCAGTAGTGGGCACGGCACTTGCTTGACCGCTGCGATGCTGGGCCCAGGCGGTGTTGAGGTCGGCGAGCACAACCCGCCACGACACCGCATCGATGACCAGATGGTGGACGACCAACGCCAACTGACCGCTCTGGGCGGCCCACAACCCGCTGACCATCACCCCTGCGGTCGGGTTCAACCGCGCCCGCGCCTCCACCAACGCCTGTTCGGATAAGGCGTCCACCACCTGCAGGCACCCGCGCGCGTCTACCGCACCCGGCTCGGGCACCTGCAGCGACCTGGCGCCCGCTGCGTCATCGAGGCGCGCGCGCAACATGGCGTGCCGGTCCAGCAAGGCCTGCACCATGGCGACCACGTCGGCGTTGGTCGCGTCCGCGGGAGCCTGCATGACGATGGTCTGGTTGAACTGGTCGGTCGGGCCCTGCAAGCTGGCCAGCCAATGCATGATCGGGGTCGCGGCCACCGGGCCGATACCCACGTCGACCACTCCATCGGCCTGGGCCGCGCTGACCACCCGGGCCAGCCGGGCCACACTTTGCTCGACGAATACATCCCGCGGGCGACACACCAGCCCCGCCGCACGGGCCCGCGCCACTACTTGCATCGAGGAGATGCTGTCCCCGCCCAGCTCGAAGAAGGAGTCATCCACCCCGACCCGCTCCAGGCCCAAGACTTCGGCGTAGATAGCGGCCAGGATCTCTTCGATCGCGGTGGCCGGGGCCCGATAGTGTTCCACACCTGTGTATTCCGGCGCCGGCAGGGCGCGAGTATCGAGCTTGCCGCTGGCCGTCAACGGCAACGCGTCGATCGCCACCATGGCCGCGGGCACCATATACGCCGGCAGCCGCTCGCCCAACATGGCACGTACCTGGGCCGGGTCGGCGGTTCCCGTCACATACCCGACCAGGCGTTTGACGCCGGGTTGGTCTTCGCGGGCGATCACCACCGCCTGCTCCACCCCAGCCAAATTCGCTAGGGCGGTTTGGATTTCGCCGAGCTCGATGCGATACCCGCGGATCTTGACCTGCTCATCAGCGCGACCCAGGTAATCCAACTGCCCATCAAGCCGCCAACACACCAGATCCCCGGTGCGATACATCCGAGTTGCCAGGGCTCCGAACGGACAGGCCACGAAACGCGAGGCGGTCAACCCCGCCCGGCCCACATAGCCCACGCCCACCCCGCGACCGGCCACATACAACTCCCCGACCACCCCGACCGGCACCGGACGCAACCACCCATCGAGCACAAACAACGCCGCACCCGCCACCGGTGCACCGATCGGCACCACCGCCAACCCAGCTGTCAGCGGCGCACTGAGCGCCACATACACCGTGGCCTCCGTCGGGCCATAGGCATTGATCACCACTCGGTCCGGGGCCCACCGATCCACCACCTCAGCCGGGCACGCCTCCCCGCCGAGCAACAACGCCGTCGACTCCAACCCCTGCGGGGAAAGCGCCGCCACCGCCGACGGCGTCTGGGTCAACACGCTGACCTGCTCGCCAACCAGCAGGTCGTGGAAATCATCTGGTGCACCCGCCACCTCTTCGGGCACCACCACCAGCCGCCCACCACCGAGCAGCGCAGCCCAGATCTCCCACACCGAAAAGTCGAACGCATACGAGTGGCACTGCGTCCACACCTGTACCGCCGGCAGCTGAGAAGGAGACGATTCGGCCAAGTGAGCCAGGTTGTGATGGGCGACGGCCACCCCTTTGGGGACCCCGGTGGTGCCCGAGGTGTAAATCAGGTAAGCGATGTCATCGGGGCCCGGCGTCGGTAGCGGCGTGCTGGGCTGGTGATCGATTGCGGGATCATCGACCTCGACGACCACAACCTCATGGCCCTCTAGCCGCCCGACCAGATCAGTCGTGGTGATGACGGCCGTGGGAGCAGCATCGGTGAGCATGAACTCAATTCGCGCCGACGGCAGCGCCGGGTCCATCGGCAGATACGCCGCCCCCGCCTTCAAAACCGCTAACATCGCCACCACCGCGTCAACGCAACGGTGGAACAGCAGCGCCACACACCCACCGGGGCCCACACCGTGGCTGACCAACAGATGCGCCAACCGATTAGACGCCTCGTCCAGCTGGCGGTAACTCAAGCCGCGGCCCTCGAAGGTCACCGCTACCGCGTCGGGCGTGCGCGTCACCTGCGCGGCAAACAACACCGGCACCGATACCGACGCGGTCACCGGCGCGCTCAACACCGCACGATTACCGAGCTGATCCAACCGAGCCTGCTCACCGGCATCGAGCACATCCAGCGCAGACAACCGCTGGCCGGGATCGGCGGTCATCGCCGCCAACACCCGAGCCAACCGCTCAATCAAGGCTTCGATGCTGGGCGCGTCGAACACGTCGGTACGAAACTCCACTACCCCGGAGATGCCGGTGGGCTCGCCGGCCTCACTCCAGCGTTCAGCCAGCGAAAAGACCAAATCCATTCGGGCGCTGCGCGTTTCAACGGGGATCTGCGTGACGTCGAGGTCACCGAAGGGCAACGTCGCGGCGGAGCCGTTGTCGGGTCCGACCAAGTTCTGCCAGGCCAGCATTACCTGTACCAGCGGGTGATGGGACAGGCTTCGGGTCGGGTTGAGCCGCTCCACCAGCACCTCGAAGGGCACATCTTGGTGGTCGTAGGCGGCCAGGCTGCGGGCGCGCACCTGGGCCAACAACTCGGCGACGGTGGGATTGCCGTTTACATCGACACGCAGCACCAGGGTGTTGACGAAAAACCCGACCAACTTATCCAGCGCGGGATCACTGCGCCCGGCGATCGGGAAGCCCACCGCCACCTCAGCGCTGGCGCTCAGCTTGGCCAACAACACCGCCAAGGTCGCCTGAATCACCATGAAACTGGTTGCGTTGTGCTCCCGGGCCACCCGCGCGACCTGTTGCTGCAATCCCGCGGGCCAGTCCACGACCACGCTGGCGCCGCGCTGATCAGCCACCAACGGGTAAGGCCGATCGGTGGGCAGCTGCAACCGCTCGGGCAGCCCGTCCAGCGCGTGCTCCCAATAAGCCAGTTGGCCCGCGATAGGACTGGCGGCATCGTCGAGCTCACCGAAGGTTCGCCGCTGCCACAGCGTGTAGTCGACATATTGCACCGCCAACGACGCCCAATCCGGCGCCCGTCCGGCACACCGGCTGGCATAGGCCACCCCAAGATCGGCCACCAACGGGGTGATCGACCAGCCATCGGCAGCGATATGGTGCACCACCGCCACCAACACATGCTCGTCGTCGGCGAGGCGGAAAAGCGTTGCCCGCAACGGAATCTCACACGCCAAATCGAAATTGTGCCGCGCCGCCGTGGCGATGGCCTCGTCCAACCGGACCGCCGACCAGCCGCCGGCATCAACCACCTGCCAACCGAAATCGGCCCGGTCCACCGGCAGGACCACCTGCTGGGCAATGCCGTCGGGCGCCACAAACACCGTGCGCAGGCTTTCATGGCGACCCACCACATCACCCAACGCCGCACCGAGCGCCTCGACGTCCAACTCGCCGACCAGCCGCACCGCCGTGGCCATGTTGTACACCGGCGACGGCCCCTGCAACTGGTCGATGAACCACAACCGCTGCTGGGCAAACGACAACGGCACCACCGCCGGCCGCTCCACCGCCACCAACGGCTCACGCCGACGTGAACCCCCAGCGATGCGAGGCACCAGCTGGGCGACCGTGGGCGCCTCGAACACGGTGCGCACCGAGAGGCCGGTTTCCAATGTGGTGTTGATCGCCGCGATCACCCGCATCGCCGAAATGCTGTCCCCGCCCAGGTCGAAGAACGAGTCGTCAGCCCCGACCCGCTCCAGCCCCAGCACCTCGGCGTAGATGCCGGCCAAAATCTCCTCGAGGGGGCTGGCCGGGGCACGGTAACGATCCGTCTCGGTGTATTCGGGTGCCGGTAGGGCGCGGTTGTCGAGCTTGCCGGTGGGTGTCAACGGCAGCGCCTGCAACACCACGACCGCGGCGGGGATCATGTGGTCTGGCAGCCGCTCGGTCAATGCGGCGCGCGCCTCGACGGGGTCGGCAGTCCCGGTGATATAGCCGACCAGGCGCTTGTCGCCGGGGCGGTCCTCGCGGGCGATCACCACCGCCTGCTCCACCCCAGTTAGCCCAGCCAGTGCCGCCCGCACCTCGCCGAGCTCGATGCGATACCCGCGGATCTTGACCTGCTCATCAATCCGGCCCAGATAGTCCAGCTGCCCGTCAGTACCCCAGCGCACCAAATCCCCGGTGCGATACATCCGAATCCCCGGACCCCCGAACGGGCAGGCCACAAACCGCGAGGCGGTCAACCCCGCCCGGCCCACATACCCCACGCCGACCCCGCCGCCGGCCACATACAACTCACCGACCATCCCCGTCGGCACCGCCCGCAACCACCCATCGAGCACAAACAACGCCGCCCCCGCCACCGGCGAGCCGATCGGCGGTGCCCCGGACCCCGGCGTCAGCGGCGCGCTGATCGACACATCCACCGTGGTCTCGGTGGGGCCATAGGCGTTGATCATCACCCGTCCCGGCGCCCACCGATCCACCAGCTCGGGTGGACAGGGCTCACCGCCCACCACGAAGGCGACCGACCTCAAATTCTGGGGCGACAACGCAGCCGCCGCCGAGGGGGTTTGGCTCAAGACGCTGACGTGTTCAGCTACCAGCAACGCGTGGAAGTCCTCCGGCGAGTGCGCTACCTCCTCGGGCACCACCACGAGTTGACCACCATGTAGCAGGGCCCCCCAGATCTCCCGGACCGAGGCGTCGAAGGCGTAGGAATGCCACTGCGTCGACACCTTTGCCGGACCGGGCGTTGTAAGGCCCGCGTCCAAGGCCTCCATCAGCTGAGTGACGTTGTGGTGGGTGACGGCAACGCCTTTGGGGACACCGGTGGTGCCCGAGGTGTAGATCAGGTAGGCGATGTCATCGGGAGCCGGCGCCGGCAGTGCCGTGCTGGGGTGAGCCTGCACCGCCGGATCATTCACGTCGACGACCAGCAGGTCATCGCCCACCAGCCGGGAGCGCAATTCCGCCGTGGTGATGGCCATGATCGGCGCGGCGTCGTCGAGCATGAACTCGATACGCGCCGCCGGCAGCGCGGGGTCGATCGGTAGGTAGGCAGCCCCGGTTTTGAGTACCGCCACAATCGCCACGATCGCCTCAGCCGAACGCTCCACCAGCAGCGCCACACACTGACCCGGTCCCACACCCTGGTCGGCGAGTAGGTGAGCTAGCTGGTTGGCGGCCTCATCCAGCTCGCGATAGGTCCACGAACGCTGGCCGCAGCGGACGGCGACGGCCTCTGGTGTGCGCGTGACTTGCGCGGCGAACAAGTCGGGAATCGACACCGGCGTGGGTGCGGGCTGGGTGAGCACCGCCTGGTTGCCCCAGCCGCGTAGGCGGGCATGCTCGGGTTCATCGAGCAGATCGATCGAGGACAGCGGCCGGGCGGGTTCGTTCGCCATGGCCACTGACACCCGTTGTAACCGGGCGATGAGTGCGTCGATGGTGGCGGTGTCGAACACGTCGGTGTCGTATTCGACGCGAAGACCCAGCTCGCTGCCGGGCTGGGCTTGCACGGTCAGCCGGTAGTGGGTGGCTTCGCGGCCGGTGACCTCGGTGATGGTTAATTCGTCGGCGCCCGATAAGGCGGCCGTGTCGACCGGGTAGTTTTCGAACACCAACAAGGTGTCGAAGAGTTGGTCGTGGCCGGTGATCCGGTGGATCTCGCTGAGCGCCAGGTGCTGATGCTCCAGAGTCTGGGTGTAGGCGTGTTGCAGCTGCTCGAGAAGGTCGGCGGTGCTGGTTGTGGCGGTGAGGTGTGCGCGGACCGGCACGGTGTTGATGAACAGGCCCACCATCGACTCCGCGCCGGGCACCTCGGTGGGTCGTCCGGAGACCGTGGTGCCGAAGGCGACGTCGTGCTGGCCGGTCAGCCACATCAGCACTTGCGCGAAAGCGCCCTGCAGCACCGTGTTGACGGTCGTGTGGTGGGCGCGGGCCAGCTCGCCGAGGGCTTGGGTGGTGTGTGCTGGCAGCCGGTAGGAGGCGATGCTTCGCCGCGCTGTCCCTAACCGGGCGGAAGGTCCGACCAGGGTCGGGGCGTCAACGCCGGCCAGCACTTGGGCCCAGGCCGCGCGGGCGGCATCCAGGTCACGTTCGGCCAGCCAACTGACAAACCGGCGGTACGACGCCGGCGCGGGCAGGCGCTGGTGGTGGTAGCCGGCGAAGATTTCACCGAGCAGGATCGGCAGCGACCAGCCGTCGATCACGATGTGGTGGAAGGTCAGTACGCACCGGTGGCAATGCTCGGCGGTGCGGATCAGCGCCACCCGAAACGCCGGCGGGTGGGCGATATCGCCGACTGCGGCGCGCTCGGCGGCACACAGCTGGCCGATCTGCTCATCGACATCGCTGTCAAGCTCGACGTACTGCCATCCTGCTACCGGGTCGGCCGGGATGATTTGCACCGGCGGGTCGAACTGGGCGCAGAACCGGGCCGCCAGGTGGGGGTGGCGGGTGACCACGGTGTGTATCGCCCGGTGTAGCCGGTCAGCGTCGAGGGCGCCGGTGAGGGTGATATCCAGCTGCATCGCGTACACGTCGGGGTCGTTGCCGTGTGCGGTGCTGGCGTGAAACAGCAGGCCCTGTTGCAGCGGGGTCAGCGGCAAGATATCGGCGACCCGATAGTGCTGGCACAGGTCATCGATTTGGGGCTGGCTCAGCCGAGCCGGTGCAATGTCCGACGGGGTCAGCCCGCCCCCACCGGCGCGCACATGCGCGCAGATCCCGGTCAGCGCCATTACCCACAACCGGCTGAGCTCGCTGACCGCCACGTCGTCGAGCGCGGAGGGCGCCCACATCCAGTTGGCGTGCAGCCGGGGGCCCGCCTCGGTGTCGACGGCGGTGGCGTTGAGTTCCACGGTGTGCCCCAGCGGCATGGGCACCGCGGTGGCCGCACCGATCAGCGCCACCGCCTGCGGGTCGATGTGCCACAGATCAGCGTCACTGGCCGCGCCGCCCAGTCGGCCCAGATAGTTGAAACCGATCATCGGATCCGACTCGCCCAGATCCACCTCGGGGTTCAGGTAGCGCAGCGCCCCATAGCTCAGCGGGTGCGGCAGCGCGCGCAGCTGCTCTTTGGCGTGCTTGACCAACGCGCCCAACCCCGGCTCACCGGCGACCACCTGGGCCCAGCGCAGCCCGCCGACATTCAAGGCCACCGGGTATTTGGTGGTGAACCAGCCCACCGTGCGTGACAGGTCCACCTGCGCGCCCAACTCCTCGTGGCGCCCGTGACCCTCGACGTCGATACCGACCGGGGCGCTGCCGTTGCCCACATACTGCGCTACCGCCAATCCCAACGCGATCAGCAAGATGTCTTGGATGCCGGCATGAAACGCCGCGGGCACCTCGCCCAGCAGCAGCCCGGTGGTCTCGCTATCCAGCCACACCGACATCTGTCCGGCGGTGGCATAGGTATCCAGCGCCGGCTGGGGCGCCGGGAACACCGCCGGGGCCCCGGCTACCTGCTTCCACGCATCACCCAGCTCCACCACCTCGCGCCGGCGTGCATACTCACCCAGCAGCGCCGCCCACCGGGCAAACGACGTCCCGGTCACCGGCAACACCACCGGCTGGCCGGCACGGTGTTGGGCCCAGGCGGTGTTCAGGTCATCAAGCACAATGCGCCACGACACCGCATCAACGGCCAGATGATGGATGACCATCACCAATTGACCGGCCTCGGCGGCCCACGCCGCGCTCAGCATCACCCCCGCCGCCGGGTCCAACCGCGCCCTCGCGTCCACCAGCACCTCATCGGACACCACGTCGACGGTGTGCACGCGCTCGCGCGCATCGATGGCCCCGACCTCGGGCACCATCAACGTCCCCGCGGCCTCGTCCTCGACGTGGGCCCGCAACATGGCGTGGCGATCCAGCAGCGCCTGCACCAGCACCACCACGTCGGTGTGGGTCACTCCCGCCGGGGCCGACACCACCATCGTCTGGTTGAACTGCTCGGTCGGGCCAGCCACGCCGGCCAGCCAGCGCATGATCGGAGTCGCGGGCAGCGGTCCGATCCCCTCATCGCTCACCCCTTCTGCCGGGGCTGCCTCCACCACCCGGGCCAGCCGGGCCACCGTCTGCTCGACGAACACATCGCGCGGGCGACACACCAGACCGGCCGCCCGGGCCCGGGCCACCACCTGCATCGAGGAGATGCTGTCCCCACCCAAATCGAAGAACGAGTCATCCACCCCGACCCGCTCCAAACCGAGGACCTCGGCGTAGATGCCGGCCAGTATCTCCTCGACGGCGTTGCCCGGCGCCCGATGTCGCACCATGCCTTGGTATTCCGGTGCCGGCAGGGCGCGGGTGTCGAGTTTGCCGTTGGGAGTCAACGGCAAGGCCTCGATCACCACTACGGCCGCGGGCACCATGTACGCGGGCAACCGCTCGGCCAACTCCGCGCGTATCTCGACGGGGTCGACGCTGCCGGTGACATAGCCGACGAGGCGCTTATCCCCGGGGCGGTCCTCGCGGGCGATCACCGCCGCCTGCCCTACCCCCGCCAAACCCGCCAGGGCCGTGTGGATTTCGCCGAGCTCGATGCGATACCCGCGGATCTTGACCTGCTCATCGGCGCGCCCCAAATAATCCAGCTGCCCATCGCTACCCCACCGCACCAAATCCCCGGTGCGATACATGCGGGCCCCCGGACCGCCGAACGGGCACGCCACAAACCGCGACCCGGTCAAACCCGCGCGACGCCAATACCCCACACTGACCCCGGTGCCGGCCACATACAACTCACCGATCACCCCTGCTGGCACCGGCCGCAACCATCCATCGAGGACGAACAACGCCGCCCCCGCCACCGGCGCACCAATCGGAACCACTCCCGACCCCGCCCTCAACGGGGCGCTCATCGACGCGTATACCGTGACCTCCGTCGGGCCATAGGCGTTGATCACGACGCGTCCCGGTGCCCACCGATCCACTACCTCCGGCGGGCACGCCTCCCCGCCAAGCAGCAACGCCGCCGACTCCAACCCGTCCGGGGACAGCGCCGCCGCCGCCGACGGGGTCTGGGTCAACACGCTGACCGCTTCCGCAACCAGCAGGTCGTGGAAGTCATTCGGTGAGCCCGTCACCGACTCGGGCACCACTACCAGCCGCCCACCGCGCAGCAGCGCAGCCCAGATCTCCCACACCGAAAAGTCGAACGCATACGAATGGCACTGCGTCCACACCTGTGTCACCGGCAGCTGCGAAGGCGAGGACTCCGCCAGGTGGGCCAGGTTGTGATGGGTGACGGCCACCCCTTTGGGCACCCCGGTGGTACCCGAGGTGTAGATGAGGTAGGCAATGTCATCAGGAGCCGGCGCCGGCAGCGCGGTGCTGGGCTGGCAATCCACCGCGGCGTCATTGACGTCGATGACCACCACGTCATAGCCAGTCAGCTGAGCGGTCAGATCCGCGGTGGTGACGACGGCCAGTGGGGCGGCATCGGTGAGCATGAACTCCATCCGCGACCGCGGGTGCGCCGGATCGACCGGCAGGTAAGCGGCTCCGGTCTTGAGTACGGCCAACATCGCTATGACCGCCTCAGCCGACCGCGGCAACAGCAACGCCACACACCCACCCGGACCGACGCCCCGGCTGGCTAGCAGGTGAGCCAACCGATTGGCGGCCTCCTCCACCTCGCGGTAGGTCCACGAACCCTGCCCGCAACGAATCGCCACTGCATGCGGGGCATGCTGCACCTGCGCGGCGAATAACACTGGCACCGACACCGCGCGCGGTGCGGGCTGGCTCAACACCGCTCGGTTACCGAGCCGATCCAGGCGGGCATGCTCAGGTTCGTCGAGCACCTCGATTGACGACAACCGCCGGGTGGGGTCGGCGGTGAGCGTCAGCACCACCCGCTTAAGGCGCGCGGTCAGCGCCTCGATGCTGGCCGCATCGAACACGTCGGTGCGAAATTCCACCGCCCCGAAGATCCCGGCAGGCTCACCGTCCTCGGTGAAACGTTCACCCAGGGAAAAGGTCAGATCCATACGGGCGGTCTGGGTGTCCACCGGCAACGGGGTGACTTCAAGGTCACCCACGGCCAGCCCGGCGGTCGCACCGTTGTCGTGCCCGGCGAAGTTCTGCCAGGCCAGCATCACCTGCACCAGCGGGTGATGGGACATGCTTCGGCTCGGGTTGAGCCGCTCGACTAGCACCTCGAACGGGACGTCTTGGTGTTCGTAGGCGGCCAGGCTGCGCGCGCGCACCCGAGCCACCAACTCGGCCACCGTGGGATTACCGGCCAAGTCGACGCGCAACACCAAGGTGTTGACGAAGAATCCGACCAACTTTTCCAGCGCGGGATCGCGGCGCCCGGCGATCGGGAAGCCCACCGCCACATCGGCGCTGCCGCTGAGCTTGGCCAACAGCACCGCCAACGCGGCCTGAATCACCATGAAACCGGTGGCGTTGTGCTCCCGGGCCGCCCGCGCCACCTGCTGCTGCAACCCCACCGGCCAGTCGACGACCACACTGGCGCCGCGCTGATCAGCCACCAACGGGTAAGGCCGATCAGCGGGCAGCTGCAACCGCTCGGGCATCCCCGCCAGGGCCTGCTCCCAATAGGCCAGCTGCGCGGCAATAGGGCTGTCGCTGTCTTCGAGCTCACCGAAGGTTTCGCGCTGCCACAATGTGTAATCGATGTACTGCACCGGCAACGGCGCCCAATCAGGCGCCCGCCCGGCGCGGCGGCTGGCATAGGCCACCCCGAGATCAGCCACCAGCGGAGCGATGGACCAGCCATCGGCAGCGATATGGTGCACCACCGCGACCACCACATGGTCCTCGTCACCAAGACGGAAAAGTGTTGCCCGCAATAAGGTTTCAGTGGCCAGATCAAACGTGTAGCGCGCCGCCGCGGTGACCGCCTCATCTAGTTGGCTTGCCGACCACCCGCTGGCATCAACGACTTCCCATCCGAACTCGGCCCGCTCAACCGGCTGCACCATCTGTTGGGCAATGCCGTCGGGCGCCACAAACAGCGTGCGCAGGCTCTCATGGCGGGACACCACATCACCGAGTGCCGCACCCAACGCCGCGGCGTCCAACTCGCCGACCAACCGCAACGCGGTGGCCATGTTGTACACCGGTGACGGCCCCTGCAACTGGTCGATAAACCACAACCGCTGCTGGGCAAACGACAACGGCACCACCGCCGGCCGCTCCACCGCCACCAACCGCGGCAGCCGCCCGGAGCCCACACCGATGCGAGGCGCCAATTGGGTGATCGTGGGCGCCTCGAACACCGTGCGCACCGAAAGATCTGTATCCAGTACGGAGTTGATCGCCGCGACCAGACGCATCGCCGAGATGCTGTCGCCGCCGAGCTCGAAGAACGAGTCATCTACCCCGACCCGCTTCAATCCCAGGACGTCTGCGTAAATGCCGGCCAGGATTTCCTCGGTGGGGGTGATCGGGGCGCGGTAACGATCAGCATCCTGATATTCCGGAGCCGGAAGGGCCCGCTTGTCCAATTTGCCGTTGGGCGTCAAAGGCAGCGCATCGATCACCACCACCGAGGCCGGAATCATATATGCGGGCAGCCGCTCGCCCAGCTGTGCGCGTATCTCGGCCGGGTCTGCCGTGCCGGTGACGTAGCCGACTAGGAGCTTATCGCCGGGACGGTCCTCGCGGGCGATCACCACCGCCTGCTCTACGCCGTCGAGCGCGGCTAGGGCGGTCTGGATTTCGCCGAGCTCGATGCGATACCCGCGGATCTTGACCTGCTCATCGGCGCGCCCCAGATACTGCAGCTGCCCATCAGCGCGCCAACACACCAGATCGCCGGTGCGATACATCCGGGTTCCCGGCTCGCCGAAGGAACAGGCCACAAACCGCGAGGCGGTCAATCCCGCCCGGCCCACATATCCACACGCCACCCCGCGACCGGCCACATACAACTCCCCGATCACACCCACCGGCACTGCGCGCAACCAGCCGTCGAGCACAAACAACGCCGCCCCCGCCACCGGCGCACCAATCGGAACCACTCCCGACCCCGCCCTCAACGGGGCGCTCATCGACGCGTATACCGTGACCTCCGTCGGGCCATAGGCGTTGATCACGACGCGTCCCGGTGCCCACCGATCCACTACCTCCGGCGGGCACGCCTCCCCGCCAAGCAGCAACGCCGCCGACTCCAACCCGTCCGGGGACAGCGCCGCCGCCGCCGACGGGGTCTGGGTCAACACGCTGACCGCTTCCGCAACCAGCAGGTCGTGGAAGTCATTCGGTGAGCCCGTCACCGACTCGGGCACCACTACCAGCCGCCCACCGCGCAGCAGCGCAGCCCAGATCTCCCACACCGAAAAGTCGAACGCATACGAATGGCACTGCGTCCACACCTGTGTCACCGGCAGCTGCGAAGGCGAGGACTCCGCCAGGTGGGCCAGGTTGTGATGGGTGACGGCCACCCCTTTGGGCACCCCGGTGGTACCCGAGGTGTAAATCAGATGGGCAAGGTCATCAGCAGCCGGCACCGGCAACGCTGTACTGGGCTGGCGACCAACAGCGGGATCATCGACATCAATGACCACCACCTCGTGGTCGTCCAGTCGCGAGCGTAGATCCGCGGTGGTGATCGCGGCGACCGGCGCGGCATCCTCGAGCATGAACTCGATTCGCGCCGCCGGCACCGCCGGGTCAATGGGCAGATAAGCCGCTCCCGTTTTGAGTACCGCCACAATCGCTACGACCGCTTCGGCGGACCGGGATAACAGCAGCGCCACATACTTTCCCCGGCCCGCCCCCCGTTCAATGAGCAGGTGAGCTAGCTGGTTAGCGGCCTCATCTAGCTCGCGGTAGGTCCACGAACGCTGCCCGCAGCACAGCGCCACCGCCTTCGGTGAGCGGGCCACCTGTGCGGCGAACAATGCCGGAATCGACGGCGGCGCGCTGCTCGGCTCCCTCAACGCCGCTTGATTGCCCCACTCCTGCAGGCGTGCGTGGTCGGCAACGTCGAGCACGTCGATCGCCGACAACGGCCGGGTCGCGTCGGTGGTCATCGCCACCAAAACCCGAGCCAATCGCGCGATCAGCGCCTCGATGCTGGCGGTGTCGAACACCTCGGTGTCGTATTCGACGCGAAGGGTCAGTTCGCGTCCGGGCTGGGCTTGCACCGTCAGGGGATAGTGCGTGTGCTCGCGGGTGCTCACCGCACTGACCGACAATCCCTCGATGCCCGACAACGCGGCCGCGTCGACCGGGTAGTTTTCGAACACCAACAACGTGTCGAACAGCTGGTGCTGGCCGGTGATCCGGTGTATCTCGCTGAGCGCCAGATACTCGTGCTCCAGGGTGCGGGTGTGCGCGTCTTGCAGCTGGTGAAGCAGATCGACGGTGCTGGTTGTTGCGGTGAGCGTGGCCCGTACCGGCACCGTGTTGATGAACAGGCCCACCATCGACTGCGCGCCGGGCACCTCGGTGGGTCGCCCCGACACCGTGGTGCCAAAGACGACGTCGTGCTGGCCGGTCAGCACACACAACAGCCGCGCGAAGGCGCCCTGCAGAACCGTGTTCATGGTGGTGTGGCGTGAACGCGCCAACTCGCTCAGGGCCCGCCTGGTCTGCTCAGGCACCCGATACGAAACACTGCTGCGCTGCCCCAGCCGCAACCGGCCCGCCGCACCCACCAGCGTGGGGGTATCAAAACCGGCCAGCGCTTGGGCCCAGGCCGCGCGGGCGGCCGCCAGGTCACGTTCGGCCAGCCAACTGACGAACCGGCGATACGACACCGGCGCGGGCAAACGCTGCCCACGATAGGCGGCAAAGACCTCCCCCAACAGAATTGGCAACGACCAGCCATCCATGACGATGTGATGGTTAGTCAACACGAACCGGTGCGCATCTGGCGCCGTGCGGATCAGGGCCGCCCGAAAAGCCGGCTGGTCAGCCAGATCATAGACAGCGGCGCGCTCCTGGGCGCAAAGCTGCTGGATCTGCTCATCGACATCAACATCCCGCGCGCCGAATTCGACATAACTCCATCCCGGTTCAGGATCGGCCGGAATGAGCTGTACCGGTTCGTCGAGCTCTGCGTTGAAACGGGCCACCAGGTTCGGATGCCGGCTGACCACGGTGTAAACCGCATCACGCAGCCGGTGCGGGTCAAGCGGTCCGGTCAGGGTGATGGCCAGCTGCGCCGCATACACATCGTCGTCGCCGCATGCGGTGCTGGCGTGAAAGAGCAACCCCTGCTGCAGGGGCGTCAACGGCCATAGGTCAGCGATCTGCATAACGCCGCTGAAGCTTCTCGATCTGCTGCTGGCTAACGGAGGCGACGACATCGGAAGGCGTTAACCCGCCTCCGCCGCGCCGCACGTATGTGCAGATGCCGGCCAATGCCTCGAACCACAGCGTGCTCAGCCGACTTACCTGCGCATGATCTAGCGCCGAGGGCGCCCACGACCAGTCAGCGTGCAGCTCGGGGCCGACGTCGGTGTCCCGCACGCCGGCGTTGAGTTCGAGAGTGTGTGCCAACGGCGTGGGCACCGCGGCGGCGGTCGCAGCGAGCGAGAAGCCGTCGGCGCTGACCCGCCACAGCCCATCGGAAAGCTCCGTCGCAGCTGCACCCAGCCGGCCCAGGTAGTTAAAGCCGATCGCTGGGTCGGAGTCGCCCAGATCCACCTCGGGGTTCAGGTAGCGCAGCGCCCCATAGCTCAGCGGATGCGGCAGCGCTCGCAGCTGCTCTTTTACATCGTTGATCACCCGTCCCAGCCCGGCCTGACCGGCGACCACCTGTGGCCACGAAAGCCCACCGACACTTAGCGCCACCGGGTATTTGGTGGTGAACCAGCCCACTGTGCGCGATAGGTCCACCTGCGCGCCCAACTCCTCGTGGCGCCCGTGGCCCTCGACGTCGATACCGACCGGTGCGCTGCCGTTGCCGACAAACTGCGCCACCGCCAACCCCAACGCGATCAGCAAAATCTCCTGGATCCCGGCATGAAACGCCGCGGGCACCTCACCTAGCAACAACCCCGTCGTCTCGGCGTCCAGCCCCACCGATAAATGCCCCGCGCTGGCGTAGGTATCCACCGCCGACTCAGGCGGCGGCAACACCGCCAGAGCCCCTGCCACCTGCTTCCACGCATCCGCTAACTCCACCACCTCGCGGCGGCGCGCATACTCCACCAATAACCCCGCCCACCGGGCAAACGACGTCCCGATCGCCGGTAAGACGACGGGTTGTCCGTTGCGGTGTTGGGCCCAGGCGGTGTTGAGGTCATCGAGCACCACCCGCCACGACACCGCATCAATGGCCAGATGATGTACGACCATCACCAACTGAGCCGTGTTGGCCACCCACAACCCGCTGACCATCACCCCCGCGGCCGGATCCAACCGCGCACGCGCCCTCACCAGCGCTTGATCGGAGAACACATCTACGCTGTGAACACAATTGCGCGCATCGATGGCCCCGGCCTCAGGCACCTGCAGCGACCACCCCCGCGCCCCGTCGTCCTCGAGGCGGGCCCGCAACATGGCGTGGCGATCCAGCAACGCCTGCACCAGCACCACCACGTCGGTGTGGGTCATCCCCGCCGGGGCCGACAACAGCATCGTCTGGTTGAACTCATCAACCGGGCCGTCCACACTGGCCAGCCAGCGCATGATCGGGGTCGCGGGCAGCGGCCCGATCCCCTCATCGCTCACCCCTCCTGCCGGGGCTGCCCCGACCACCCGGGCCAATCGGGCCACCGTCTGCTCGACGAACACATCACGCGGCCGACACACCAGTCCCGCCGCTCGCGCCCGCGCCACCACCTGCATCGAGGAAATGCTGTCCCCACCCAGCTCAAAGAACGAGTCGTCCACGCCGACCCGGTCAAGCCCGAGGACCTCTGCGTAGATGCCGGCCAAAACCTCCTCGACCGCGCTACCCGGAGCGCGATACTCAACACCGCGGTATTCCGGTGCCGGCAGCGCGCGGGTGTCGAGCTTGCCGTTGGCTGTCAACGGCAACGCCTCGATCACTACCACCGCCGCGGGCACCATGTAGGCCGGCAACCGCTCACCCAGCGCGGCACGCAGCTCGACTGGATCCGCAGTCCCGGTCACATAGCCGACCAGGCGCTTGTAGCCGGGGCGGTCCTCGCGGGCAATCACCACCGCCTGCTCCACGCCAGCCAGCCCGGCCAGTGCCGCCTGCACCTCGCCCAGTTCGATGCGATATCCGCGGATCTTGACCTGCTCATCCGCACGCCCCAGATAGGCCAGCTGCCCATCACCGCGCCACCGCACCAAATCCCCGGTGCGATACATCCGCTGGCCGGGTTGTCCCGCATTGCCCGCGCCGACAAATGGACATGCCACAAACCGCGACGCCGTCAACCACGACCGGCCCACGTAGCCACACGCCACCCCGCGACCGGCCACATACAACTCACCGACCACCCCAGCCGGCACCGGACACAACCACTCATCGAGCACAAACAACGCCGCCCCCGCCACCGGCGCACCGATCGGCGGCGCCCCCGACCCCGGCCTCAACGGCGCGCTGATCGCAACACACATCGTCGTCTCGGTGGGGCCATAGGCATTGACCATCACCCGCCCCGGCGCCCACCGATCCACCACCTCAGGCGGGCAAACCTCGGCAGCCATCACTAACGCCGTCGACCCCAGACCCTCTGGTGGCAGCACCGATACCGCCGACGGGGTCTCGGTGAGTACGCTGACCCGTTCCGCAACCAGTAGGTCGTGGAAGTCGTCCGGCGCGCCCGCCACCTCTTCGGGCACCACCACCAAGCGCCCACCACGCAACAGTGCTCCCCAGATCTCCCAGACCGAGACGTCGAACGCCAAGGAGTGACTATGCGTCCACACCCCCGGCGAAGGCAGCCCGGCGTCCAACGACTCCAGCAACTGGGTGACGTTGCGGTGGGTGACCGCCACGCCTTTGGGCACCCCGGTGGTGCCCGAGGTGTAAATCAGGTAAGCGATGTCATCGGGGCCCGGCGCCGGCAGCGACGTGCTGGGCTGGGCCGCAACGCACGGATCATCGACATCGATGACCACTAGGTCAAACCCGTCCAACCGCTCAGCCAGCCCGGTGGTGGTGACCGCAGCGACGGGCGCCGCATCGGCGAGGGTGAACCGCATCCGGGCCGCGGGTATCGCTGGGTCCATGGGTAGATACGCCGCACCGGTCTTGAGCACCGCCAACATCGCCACGATTGCCTCGACGGAGCGGGGCAAAAGCATCGCCACACATTGCCCGGGGCGCGCATCGTGGCTCGCCAGTAGGTGCGCCAACCGGTTGGCCGCCTCATCTAGCTGTCGATACGTCACCGACCGGCCCTGCGATACCAGCGCCACCGTCTCCGGGGCACGCGCCACCTGCGCGGCAAACAACACCGGCACCGATACCGACGCGCTGCCACGCTCCGTCAAGACCGCGCGATTGCCCCACCGCTGCAACCGGGCATGCTCAGACTCCTCGAGCAGATCAATCGACGACAACCGCCGAGTCGAGTCGACGGTCATGGCCACCAACACGCGCTTCAACCGCTCGACGAGCGCCTCGATGCTGGCCGCGTCGAACACATCGGTGCGGAATTCGACCACCCCGCCGATGCCGGCGGGCTCACCGGCCTCGGTCCAGCGTTCGGCCATGGAGAAGGTCAGATCCATGCGGGCGGAATGGGTGTCCACCGGCAGCGCCTTGACCTGCAGATCACCCATGGCCAAATCGGCAGCGAGATCATTGTCTTGGCCGGCGAAGTTCTGCCAGGCCAGCACCACCTGGACCAGCGGGTGATGGGACAGGCTTCGGGTCGGGTTGAGCCGCTCCACCAGCACTTCGAACGGCACATCCTGGTGCTCGTAGGCGGCCAGGCTGCGGGCCCGCACCTGAGCCAACAACTCGGCCATGGTGGGATTGCCGGCCAAGTCGACCCGCAGCACCAAAGTATTGACGAAAAACCCGACCAACTCATCTAGGGCAGGGTCAGCGCGCCCGGCGATCGGGAATCCCACCGCCACGTCAGCACTGGCACTCAGCTTCGATAGCAGCACCGCCAAGGCGGCCTGGATCACCATGAAACTGGTCGCGTTATGCTCCCGAGCCACCTCGCGTACCCGCTGCTGCAACGCAGCCGGCCACTGCACGACCACACTGGCCCCGCGCTGATCAGCCACCAACGGGTAAGGCCGATCGGTGGGCAACTGCAACCGCTCCGGTATCCCGCTCAGCGCCTGCTCCCAGTAGGCCAGCTGCGCAGCAATCGGGCTGTCGCTGTCGTCTAGTTCACCAAAGCTGTCGCGCTGCCACAGCGTGTAATCGACATACTGCACCGCCAGCGGCGCCCAGCCCGGGGCGTGGCCCGCGCATCGGCTGGCGTAGGCCACCCCCAGATCAGCCGCCAGCGGCGTGATCGACCAGCCATCTGCAGCGATATGGTGCACCACCGCCACCAACACATGTTCCTCATCACCGAGACGGAAAAGTGTTGCTCGCAATGGGATTTCAGTGGCCAGATCAAAGGCATGGCGCGCTGCCGCGGCAACCGCGTCACTCAGCTGGCTCGCCGACCAGCCACTGGCATCAACCACCTGCCACCCGACATCGGCCCGCTCAACAGGCAGAACCACCTGCTGGGGTATGCCGTCGGGCGCCACAAACAGTGTGCGCAGACTTTCATGCCGAGCCACGACATCGGCCAGCGCCGCACCCAACGCCTCAACATCGAGGCGACCACATAGCCGCAACGCCGCCGGAATGTTGTACACCGGTGAAGGCCCCTGCAACTGGTCGATGAACCACAACCGCTGCTGAGCAAACGACAACGGCACCGTCGCCGGCCGCTCCACCGGCATCAACCGCGGCAGCCGCCCGGAACCCACACCGATGCCAGGCGCCAGCTGGGCCACCGACGGGGCGTCGAACAAGGTGCGCACCGAAAGGTCGGCATCCAAAGTGGTGTTGATTGCCGCGATGAGGCGCATCGCCGAAATACTGTCGCCACCGAGCTCGAAGAACGAGTCGTCGACTCCGACCCGCTCTAAGCCGAGGACTTCGGCGTAGATGCCGGCCAGGAGCTCCTCGACCGCGTTGCCCGGGGCGCGGTAGCGGTCGACATTGCTGTATTCGGGTGCCGGAAGGGCGCGTTTGTCGAGTTTGCCGTTGGGTGTCAACGGCAACGTGTCAACCGCCACCACCGCCGCGGGGATCATGTAGGCCGGTAGCCGAGCGGCCAATGCGGCGCGCAGTTCGCCGGGATCGGCGGTCCCGGTGACATAGCCGACCAGGCGTTTGTCCCCGGGGCGGTCTTCGCGGGCGATCACCACCGCCTGCTGCACTCCAGCCAAAGCAGCTAACGCGGCCTGGACCTCACCCAGCTCGATGCGATACCCGCGGATCTTGACCTGCTCATCCGCACGCCCCAGATAATCCAACTGCCCATCAGCGCGCCAACACACCAAATCCCCGGTGCGATACATCCGGGTTCCCGGACCGCCGAAGGGACAGGCCACAAACCGCGACCCGGTCAACCCCGCCCGCCGCCAATACCCAACACCGACCCCCCTGCCGGCCACATACAACTCACCGACCACCCCCACCGGCACCGGACGCAACCACCCATCGAGCACAAACAACGCCGCCCCCGCCACCGCCGACCCGATCGGCACCACCCCCGACCCCGCCCTCAGCGGCGCGCTGGTGGTGGCATACACCGTGGTCTCCGTCGGGCCGTAGGCGTTGACCATCACCCGCCCCGGCGCCCAACGCTCCACCACCTCAGCCGGGCACGCTTCCGCGGCGATCACCAGCGCCGCATCCACCCCCTGCGGCGACAGCAGCCCCACCGCCGAAGGGGTCTGACTTAGCACGCTGACCCGTTCAGCGACCAACAAGGCGTGAAACTCCTGCGGTGAACGGGTCACCTCGTCGGGCACCACCACCAACCGGCCACCATGCAACAACGCACCCCAGATCTCCCACACCGAAAAGTCGAAGGCATAGGAATGACACTGCGTCCACACCTGGCCCGGCCCCAGCCGCAGACCGAAGTCCCAGGATTCAAACAGTCGGGTCACGTTGTGATGGGTGACGGCCACCCCTTTAGGCACCCCCGTGGTGCCCGAGGTGTAAATAATGTGCGCCAAGTCCTCCGGGGCCGGCGCCGGCAGCGCCGTACTGGGCTGAGCCTGCACAGCCGGGTCATCAACCTCAATGACCGCCAGGTCAAACCCGTCCAACCGGGCCCGCAGATCCGCGGTGCTGACCGCGGCGACCGGCGCAGCGTCGGTGAGCATGAACTCGATTCGCGCGGGTGGCAGCGCCGGATCGATCGGCAAATACGCCGCCCCCGCCTTCAACACCGCCACAATCGCCACCACACCCTTAGCCGACCGCGGCAAGAGCAGCGCCACACACCGTCCCGGGCCCACCCCCTGCCCGGCCAACAAGTGCGCCAACCGATTCGACGCCTCATCCAGCTCGCGGTAGATCCACGAACTACCGCCGCACGTCAGCGCCACCGCATCCGGTGCCCGGTCGACCTGGGCGGCAAACAACACCGGCACCGACACCGGCGCACTGCTCGGCTCCGTCAACACCACCCGATTACTCAGCTCATCCAACCGGGCATGCTCAGACTCATCGAGCGCATCCATCGACGACAACGCCCGGGTCGGGTCGGCGGTCATCGCCAGCAACAGCCGCTCTAACCGTCCGATGAGCTCCTCGATGGTGGGCGCGTCGAATACCTCGGCGTCGTATTCGACGCGAAGGCCCAGTTCGGGTCCGGGTACGGCCTGCACCGTGAGGGGGTAGTGATTGCATTCGCGGCCTTTGAACTCGGTGACCGCCAGCTCGTCGGCGCCGGATAGTGCGGCGGTGTCGACCGGGTAGTTTTCGAGCACCAGCAAGGTGTCGAACAGTTGGTCCTGCCCGCTGAGCCGGTGGATTTCGCTGAGTGCCAGGTGCTGGTGCTCCAGGGTGTGGTTGTAGGTGCGTTGGAGTTGGTCGAGCAGTTGTTCGGTGGTGGTCGTCGCGGCGAGGCGCGCGCGCACCGGAACCGTGTTGATCAACAGGCCCACCATCGACTCCGCCCCCGCCATCTCGGTGGGCCTACCCGACACGGCGGTGCCAAATACGATGTCGCGCTGGCCCGTCAACCACATCAGCAGCTGCGCGAACGCGCCCTGCAACACGGTGTTGAGGGTGGTTTGCTGTGAGCGGGCCAGCTCATGGAGCGCCCCGGTGGTGTGCTCGGTCAGCCGGTAGGAGGCGATGCTTCGCTGCCCGAGCCCGACCCTTTGCGCCGGACCGACCAGGGTGGGGGTGTCAAAACCGGCCAGCACCTGCGCCCAGGCCGCGCGGGCGGCATCCAGATCGCGGTCGGCCAGCCAGCACACGAACCGGCGATAGGACCCCGGGGTCGCCAGCCGCTGGCCGTGATAGCCGGCGAAGATTTCGCCGAGCAGGATCGGCAACGACCAGCCATCGATGACGATGTGGTGGAAAGTCAACACACAGCGGTGCCGATGTTCGGCGGTGCGGATCAACGCCACCCGAAACGCCGGCGGGTGAGCGAGATCGCCGACCGCGGCCCGCTCAGCAGCACACAGCCGCTGAATCTGCTCCTCAACATCAGCGCCGTCGGGGCCGTCGAGCTTGACATAGCGCCATCCCACTGCAGGGTCGGCCGGGATGATCTGCACCGGCTGGTCAAAACGGTCGCAGAATCGGGCCGCCAAGTGGGGATACCGGATGACCACGGTGTGCACCGCATCGCGCAGCCGATCGGGGTCAAGGCCACCACTTAACGTGATATCCAGCTGCAGCGCATACAAATCGGGCTCAGCACCGTGGGCGGTGCTGGCGTGAAACAGCAGGCCCTGCTGCAGCGGGGTCAACGGCAAAATATCGGCAACCCGGTAATGCCGGCTCAACTCGTCGATCTGGGGCTGGCTCAACCGGGCCGGCACAATATCCGACGGGGTCAACCCACCCCCACCGGCGCGCACATGCGCGCACAGACCCTCCAGCGCCTGCACCCACAACCGGCTCAGCTCACTGACCGCCGCCTCGTCCAGTGCCGAGGGAGCCCACATCCAGTTGGCGTGGAGCCGCGGGCCGGCCTCGGTGTCGAGGGTGGCGGCGTTGAGCTCCACGGTGTGCCCGAGTGCCACGGGCAACGCCGCGGCCGCACCGAGAACCAACACACCGTCCTGAGTGAGCCGCCACCCATCAGTGGTCACGGCACCCAGCCGGCCCAGGTAGTTAAACCCGATCAGCGGGTCCGACTCGCCCAGGTCCACCTCGGGATTCAGATAGCGCAGTGCGCCAAAGCTCAGCGGATGCGGCAGCGCACGCAGTTGCTCCTTGACATCCTTGACCAGCGCCCCCAACCCCGCCTCACCAGCGACTACCTGCCCCCAGCGCAGCCCACCCACACTCAACGACACCGGATACTTGGCGGTAAACCAGCCCACCGTGCGCGACAGATCCACCTCAGGACCTAGCTCCTCGTGGCGCCCATGACTCTCGACGTCGATGCCGACCGGCTCGGACCCGTTGCCGACAAACTGGGCCACCGCCAACCCCAACGCGATCAGCAAGATGTCTTGGATGCCGGCGTGAAACGCCGCGGGCACATCACCCAACAACAGTCCGCTGGTGTGGGCATCTAGTGATACCGACAGATGCCCCGCGCTTTGATAGGTATCCACCGCCGGGCGCACCGCCGGCAACACCGCCGGTGCCCCCACCACCTGCTTCCACGCATCAGCGCACCCGACCACCTCGGGGCGGCGCGCATAATCCACCAGCAGTCCCGCCCACCGGACAAACGACGTCCCAACGCTGGGCAGGGCGATGGGCTGCCCGCTGCGATGCTGAGCCCAGCCGGTGTTGAGGTCATCAAGCACAATGCGCCACGACACCGCATCGATAGCCAGATGGTGAACGATCAACACCAACTGAGCGGCCTCGGCCACCCACAACGCGCTCAGCATCACCCCCGCGGCGGGATCCAACCGTGCCCGTGCCCCGATCAGCTCTTCATCGGACAACACGTCGACAACGTGAACACAGTGGCGCCCCTCGACAACCCCGGCTTCGGGCACCTGTAACGACCACCCCCCGTCCCCATCATCCGCTACGCGCAGCCGCAACATGGCATGCCGATCCAGCAATGCCTGCACCAGCACCACTACATCGGCCTGGGTCACCCCCGCAGGGGCCGACACCACAACTGTCTGGTTGAACTGCTCGGTGGGGCCTTCCACGCTGGCCAGCCAGTGCATGATCGGGGTCGCGGCCAATGGCCCGATACCCTCGTCAACCACACCGCCGCCGGCCTGGGCCGCCCCCACTACCCGGGCTAGCCGGGCCACACATTGCTCGACGAACACATCACGCGGCCGACACACCAGCCCAGCCGCCCGTGCCCGCGCGACCACCTGCATCGAGGAGATGCTGTCGCCACCGAGCTCGAAGAACGAGTCGTCGACTCCGACCCGCTCTAAGCCGAGGACTTCGGCGTAGATGCCGGCCAGGAGCTCCTCGACCGCGTTGCCCGGGGCGCGGTAGCGGTCGACATTGCTGTATTCGGGTGCCGGAAGGGCGCGTTTGTCGAGTTTGCCGTTGGGTGTCAACGGCAACGTGTCAACCGCCACCACCGCCGCGGGGATCATGTAGGCCGGTAGCCGAGCGGCCAATGCGGCGCGCAGTTCGCCGGGATCGGCGGTCCCGGTGACATAGCCGACCAGGCGTTTGTCCCCGGGGCGGTCTTCGCGGGCGATCACCACCGCCTGCTGCACTCCAGCCAAAGCAGCTAACGCGGCCTGGACCTCACCCAGCTCGATGCGATACCCGCGGATCTTGACCTGCTCATCCGCACGCCCCAGATAATCCAACTGCCCATCAGCGCGCCAACACACCAAATCCCCGGTGCGATACATCCGGGTTCCCGGACCGCCGAAGGGACAGGCCACAAACCGCGACCCGGTCAACCCCGCCCGCCGCCAATACCCAACACCGACCCCCCTGCCGGCCACATACAACTCACCGACCACCCCCACCGGCACCGGACGCAACCACCCATCGAGCACAAACAACGCCGCCCCCGCCACCGCCGACCCGATCGGCACCACCCCCGACCCCGCCCTCAGCGGCGCGCTGGTGGTGGCATACACCGTGGTCTCCGTCGGGCCGTAGGCGTTGACCATCACCCGCCCCGGCGCCCAACGCTCCACCACCTCAGCCGGGCACGCTTCCGCGGCGATCACCAGCGCCGCATCCACCCCCTGCGGCGACAGCAGCCCCACCGCCGAAGGGGTCTGACTTAGCACGCTGACCCGTTCAGCGACCAACAAGGCGTGAAACTCCTGCGGTGAACGGGTCACCTCGTCGGGCACCACCACCAACCGGCCACCATGCAACAACGCACCCCAGATCTCCCACACCGAAAAGTCGAAGGCATAGGAATGACACTGCGTCCACACCTGGCCCGGCCCCAGCCGCAGACCGAAGTCCCAGGATTCAAACAGTCGGGTCACGTTGTGATGGGTGACGGCCACCCCTTTAGGCACCCCCGTGGTGCCCGAGGTGTAAATAATGTGCGCCAAGTCCTCCGGGGCCGGCGCCGGCAGCGCCGTACTGGGCTGAGCCTGCACAGCCGGGTCATCAACCTCAATGACCGCCAGGTCAAACCCGTCCAACCGGGCCCGCAGATCCGCGGTGCTGACCGCGGCGACCGGCGCAGCGTCGGTGAGCATGAACTCGATTCGCGCGGGTGGCAGCGCCGGATCGATCGGCAAATACGCCGCCCCCGCCTTCAACACCGCCACAATCGCCACCACACCCTTAGCCGACCGCGGCAAGAGCAGCGCCACACACCGTCCCGGGCCCACCCCCTGCCCGGCCAACAAGTGCGCCAACCGATTCGACGCCTCATCCAGCTCGCGGTAGGTCCACGAACTACCGCCGCACGTCAGCGCCACCGCATCCGGTGCCCGGTCGACCTGGGCGGCAAACAACACCGGCACCGACACCGGCGCACTGCTCGGCTCCGTCAACACCACCCGATTACCAAGCGCATCCAACCGAGCCCGCTCATCCGCACCCAGCACATCCACCGATGACAACCGCCGCCCGGGATCGGCGGTCAACGCCAGCAACACCTGAGCCAACCGCCCAATCAGCACCTCGATGCTGGCCGCATCGAACACATCGGTACGAAACTCCACCGTTCCGCCGATGCCTGCGGGCTCACCAGCCTCCGTGAAGAGTTCGGCCAAAGAAAACGCCAAATCCATGCGGGCGGTCTGGGTCTCCACGGGGAGCGAGCTGAGACGAAGGTCCCCCAATACCAGCTCCGCAGCGGGATCGCTGTTTCCCGCGTACTGCCAGCTCACCATCACCTGAATCAGGGGATGATGAGCCAACGACCTAGCCGGGTTGAGCCGGTCCACCAGCACCTCGAAGGGCACATCTTGGTGCTCGTAGGCGGCCAAGCTGCGGGCGCGCACCTGAGCCAGCAACTCAGCGGCGGTCAAGTCACCTGTCAGGTCGACGCGCAGCACCAAGGTGTTGACGAAGAACCCGACCAGTTCATCGAGCGCCGCATCACCACGTCCGGCGATCGGGAACCCCACCGCCACATCGGCGCTGCCGCTGAGCTTGGCCAACAGCACCGCCAAGGCGGCCTGGATCACCATGAAACTGGTCGCGTTGTGCTCCCGACCCATCTCGCGCACCCGTTGCTGCAACTCAACCGGCCAGTCCACCACCACACTGGCGCCACGCTGATCGGCCACCAACGGATAAGGCCGATCGGTGGGCAGCGTCAGCCGCTCGGGCAACCCGGCCAACGCCTGCTCCCAATACGCCAGCTGCGCGGCGATAGGGCTATCGGGATCGGCCAGATCACCCAGCAATGCGCGCTGCCACAACGTGTAATCCACGTACTGCACCGGCAACGGCGGCCAATCCGGGGCGTGCCCGGCGCATCGGCTGGCATAGGCAAAACCCAGATCACGCAACAACGGAGCGATAGACCAGCCATCGGCGGCGATATGGTGCACCACAGGCACCAAGACATGGTCCTCGTCGCCAAGACGGAAAAGTGTTGCCCGCAACGGGATCTCACACGCCAAATCAAAACTGTGCCGCGCCTCCGCGCCGATCGCGTTGTCCAGCCGGCTAACCGACCAGGCACTGGCATCAATCACATCGCGCAAGAAGTCGACCCGCTCTACAGGGACAACTACCTGTTGAGGTATTCCGTCGGGTGCGACGAACAGCGTGCGCAGGCTCTCATGGCGGCCCACCACGTCACAGAGCGCCGCACCCAAGGCGTCGACGTCCAACTCGCCAACGAGCCGCAGCGCGGTGGCCATGTTGTACACCGGCGACGGCCCGTGCAACTGGTCGATAAACCACAACCGCTGCTGGGCATACGACAACGGCACCACCGCTGGCCGCGCCATCGCTACCAGCGGCTCACGCCGCCGCGAACCCACACCGATACGACACGCCAACTGGGCCACAGTGGGCGCCTCGAACACGGTGGGTACCGACAGGTCGGCGTCCAGTGCGGTGTTGATCGCCGCGAACAGGCGCATCGCCAAGAGCGAATCCCCACCCAGGTCGAAGAACGAGTCATCCACCCCGACCCGCTCCAGCCCCAGCACGTCGGCGTAGATGCCGGCCAGGATCTCCTCAACGGCGCTGCCTGGGGCCCGGTAACCATGACCATCCCGAGACTCCGGTGCCGGCAGGGCGCGGGTGTCCAGTTTGCCGTTGATGGTCAACGGCAACGCCTTCAACACCACCACCGCGGCCGGCACCATATAGGCCGGCAACCGGTCGCCCAGCGCAGCACGCAACTCAACTGGATCCGCCGTGCCGGTCACATAGCCGACCAGGCGCTTGTCGCCGGGGCGATCCTCACGCGCGATCACCACCGCCTGCTCCACCCCAGCCAGGCTGGCCAGCGCGGTCTGCACCTCACCCAGTTCGATGCGATAGCCACGGATCTTGACCTGCTCATCGGCGCGCCCCAGGTAAACCAGCTGCCCGTCAGCGCCCCAACACACCAGATCCCCAGTGCGATACATGCGCTGTCCAGGTGCCCCAGCATCGGCGAACGGACACGCCACAAACCGCGACGCGGTCAACCCCGCCCTACCTACATACCCCACGCCCACACCGCGACCGGCCACATACAGCTCACCGACCCCACCGGCCGGCACCGCCCGCAACCAGCCGTCCAGCACAAACAGCGCTGCCCCGGGTACCGGGGCACCGACCGGCACCACCTCCGACCCAGCTTTCAGCGGCGCACTGATCGCCACGCACATCGTGGTCTCGGAGGGGCCATACGCATTGACCATCACTCGTCCCGGCGCCCACCGATCCACCACCTCGACCGGGCAGACCTCACCCGCCATCACCAACGCTGCCGACTCCAACCCCTGCGGGGAAAGCGCCGCCACCGCCGACGGCGTCTGGGTCAGCACGCTGACCTGTTCGGCGACCAGCGCCTCGCGGAAGTCCTCCGGCGAGCTCACGACCGATTCGGGCACCACCACCAACCGCCCACCGCGCAACAACGCACCCCAGATCTCCCACACCGACACGTCGAAGGCCAACGAATGACACAGCGCCCACACCCCCGCCGCCGGCAAGCCGGCATCCAACGACCCCAGCAACTGGGTCACGTTGTGGTGGGTGATGGCCACTCCCTTCGGCACACCAGTCGTGCCCGAGGTGTAGATCAGATAGGCGATGTCATCGGGATCCGGCGTCGGCAACACGGTGCTGGGCAGAGCCTCTAGGCGGGAATCGTCGAGATCGATGACGGGCACCTCGGTGCCGTCGAGCCGGCTCGCCAGCCCGGTGCTCGTAAGAGCGGCGGCCGGCGCGGCATCCTCGAGCACGAACCGCATACGGGTCGCCGGCACCGCCGGGTCGATTGGTAGGTATGCCGCCCGGGTTTTGAGCACCGCCAACATCGCCACGATCGCCTCAGCCGAACGCTCCACCAGCAGCGCCACATACTGACCCGGGCCCACGCCCTGGCCGACCAACAAGTGCGCCAACCGATTAGCGGCTTCCTCAACCTCGCGATAGGTCCACGCACGCCCCTCGCACACCACCGCCACCGCATCCGGTGAATGGGCCACTCGCGCGGCGAACAACACCGGAATCGACACCGGCGCGGTCACCGGCTTGCTCAACACGGCCCGGTTACCGAGCTCATCCAACCGGGCATGGTCGGCCTCATCGAGTGGATCCACCGACGACAACGGCCGGACCGGGTCGGCGCTCATCGCCGCCATCACGCGCTCCAACCGCTTCACTAAACCGCGGATATCACAATCTGAAAACAATTGCCCAGCACCCGCCGTGCTGAGAAAAAGCCGATCTTCGTCCCTATAAAAGAACAGTCCAAGCTGATCGACGAGGTTAGTATGGGTCAGGGTCCCCGATGCCGGAGCACCAGCAAAATCCATCAAATGTGTGGTCGGGATGTAGTTGACAATTATCCGATTGGACGTTTGCCCGGAGCCGCGGAGGCGTGCCTCGTTCTCAAGGAGGCGCACCGGGAAACGCTGATGCTGCAGCGCTTCACGCAGTCGCGTGTCGACATGTTTACAGAAACCAGCAACTGCAGACGCCGGCGAAGCTTTCAACACCAGTGGGACGTCGCCGGAAACCATTCCCGGCACCATCTGTATTTCCGGACGCGCACGCCTGCTTACCGCAAAATCGAGCACCACCTCCGAGCTTTCGTCGTCGAACCCACGCACCAGCAGCGCACATGCCGCAGTAATCACCGACGAGCGACGAACCCCCAACGCCAGCGATAACTCCTGGATCCCTGCGACGACGACAGGGTCCAATTCAACCGGTACCGAAGACTCATACGGATCACGCCCGTACGCGGCGGATGGCAACCGATAACGCGGTTCGTTTTCCGAAGGGAGGTTCTTGGTCCAATAAGCCTGATCATCAAGATAATCGGTGGACGCGTTGTATTCTAACTCGCAAGCAATCAGATCACTCAGTGGCCCAAAAAAAGCAGGCGGAATAGACTCGCCTAAAGCCATTGCAGAATAGACGTGTGCGATCCGATGACAAACAAGAGCAAGGCCCACCCCGTCCGCCACTATATGGTGCCAGCACACGAACCAATAAAATTCATCCGCCCGCGTTTGCAACAACGCAAATTTGAACAGCGGCCCACCAAGCGGCATCAGCGTGCGCTGAATCGAAGATGTCAGCCGGTAGGCCTCCTGGACAGGATCCTGCGAGCCCCTCAGGTCATAGCAGGCAAGCTCAACGTCCGGGTAATCGACCGCTTTCTGGAGAACCTGGCCGTCAACTTCGAAAAAGGCAACTCTAAACGGTTCGGCCTCGCGCACCACTTGAACGATCGCGCGCTCAAGCAAACCGGGGTCTACCGTGCCCTCGATTCGGAATAGCTCGCCCATCTGCCACCTGGCAGCAAAGCGATCCGTTTTCTGCGCAAGCCAGATGTCTAACTGTCCGCGCGTCAGCGGAAAAGCACGGCCATGAGTTGCATCCATCTACCCACCCCGAAGATGAACCAGCCTTTGCCTAGGCTCCCCGCCATCCGCCCCGCGCAGATATGAGTCAGGCGATCCCAACAGTACTGCTGCCCCTGAAGTCGGTCCGGCGTTTCGAAAAAGTTCCTGATAAAATCCTGAGATTTCGGCCCCCGCCGATGCCGAGCCGCAGAATCGGGCCGTTTGTCCTTCCCTCACTATGGATCTGGCGCTATGCTGCTGGCGATCTGTCGGCTTGTAGCGCTCGCGAATGGTGGGGCTCGGACATGCTCATCAAAGCCGGGCCGACAAGGGTCTTCAGCGCCCGAAGACCTGCAATGAGAGAATCCCTGGGGGCCGGTGACTTACGCTCAGGGCGTGGAATCCCCGGTGCAAACCGCTGTCAACCCGGCGATCCGTGTCGAGGGTCTCACCAAACGGTTCGGGCGCGTCGTCGCCGTCGAGGACCTGAGTATGACCGTCGCCCCCGGCGAGGTGTTCGGGTTCCTCGGGCCCAACGGCGCAGGCAAGTCGACGACGATTCGCCTGCTGCTCGGATTGATTCGCCCCACCGCAGGCACTGCGGAGATCTTCGGTTGCCCTGCGGGTGACGTCCGTCGGTCTCATCGTCACATCGCATACGTGCCCGCGGATGTCGCGCTGTGGCCAAGGATGACGGGCGCCGAAATCCTTGAGCTGCTTGGCTGCGTGGGTCCCGGTATCGACGCGGCGTACCGCGACGAGCTGGTTGACCGTTTCGATCTCGAGCTCGACAAGCCAGCCAAGACCTACTCGACCGGTAACCGACAGAAGGTGGCCCTTATCGCAGCATTCGCGACACGAGCTCCGCTGCTCGTGCTTGATGAGCCGACGAGCGGCATGGACCCGTTGATGGAGCGAAGGTTTCGCCACTGCGTCGCAGAAGCACGCGAGCGCGGCCAGACGGTTTTCCTCAGCTCTCATCAACTGGCCGAGGTAGAAGCCGTATGCGACCGCGTTGCGATTCTGCGTGCCGGGCGACTCGTGGAAGTTGACACCATCGCTGACCTACGCCAGTTGCACCAGACCGTGGTCGAGGTGTCCTATCACGGCGTTCAACCGCGCCTGGAGCATGTTGACGGTGTGTCGAGTGTCGAGCGGTTGGACGGTGAACGGTTGCGGTTCAACCTGACTGGATCGCCGACGGCCGCGCTTCGAGCGCTCGCCGCAGCCGACATTGTCGCGATCACTATGCACGAACCGACACTCGAAGGGATTTTTCTCGCCTATTACGGAGAAGCTGCACGATGACGACGGCCTCGCCGCCCGGTTCGCCGGTGGCCGGCGGGCCGCAATTCGGGCCGGGCCGGGCCGTCAGCCGGCTAGCTGTGCGCCAGTTTCGCCTTGGTGCCGTCGTGGTCGCCTTGATCTGCGGGGGGATGTCGGTATTGGCCGCCAGCCAATACCGATTGGTGAACAACTTGCTGGATGCATCAGGTATGCACGCCCTTGCTGACAATCCCGCCGTAAGGACGTTGGCGGGGCCACCGGTCGCTCTCGACGATCCTGGCGGTTTCACCGTGTGGCGCACCGGCACAACCGTTTCGCTGCTCGCGAGCGTATGGATCATGTTTGCCGCCACCCGTTTTACCCGCGGTGAAGAGGATAACGGGCGGTGGGATCTGCTCCTGGCGGGACGCCTGCGAACGGCTGACTTGGTCGTCCGCTACCTGGCCGTCGTTACTGGATCCGCAATGCTGATCGGCGCGGCCGTCGCGGCGGCCCTGTTGTCGGCCGGTACTCACCCGGCCGGGGCAGTGATCCATGCAGCGGGGATCACGGGCATTGTTCTGACTTTCGCGGCAACAGCTCTGCTCGCCGCACAAGTGATGCCGAGGCAATCCAGTGCTACGGGAATTACGGTCGCGGCTATTTGCGTTGGCGTGGTGCTGCGCATGATCGCCGATGGCTCGCATCAGCTGGCATGGATGGCATGGGCCACGCCCTTCGGGCTGACAGCACGCTCGGCGCCATACGCCGAAAATCGCATCGGTCCACTGATGGTGTTGGGCGCGTTTCCGATCGTGCTGGCCGCTGCAGCCCTCTTGGCGGCCCGTCACCGCGATTTGGGCGACGGGATTGTGGCGGTGCGAAATACCCGTGCTCCGCGAACCCGATGTTTGCATTCGATCGGCGGTTTTGCCCTTCAGCGGACCGCGCGGACCACGTTGGGTTGGGCGGTGGGCATCGCCGCATATTACTTTCTGGTCGGTGCGATGCTCGCCTATCTTCTCGACCTGATCGAAAACAACAAGCGGTTCGCTGAGCTAGCCGCGGCCGCCGGACTGCGTGGCCACGAGTTGTATCTCATCGCTGCGGCTCTGTTCGGCCTGCTCGCAGTCCCAACCGGTCTCTACGCCACAATGCGTCTTGCAACCATGGTCGTCGACGAAAAGGCCGGACGGTGGACTCTGCTATTCGCCCAGCCAGTCTCGCGCGTACGTCTGCTGTGCACCGAGACAGTGATCACGGTCGGCGGAATGGTTGTCCTGCATTGCTCAGCCGCAGTCGCCCTTTGGTGCGGTACCAAAATCACCGGCACCCCACTGCAGTTGGCCGATTCACTGGCGGGTGCGCTGAATTCTCTTCCGGTGGCAATGCTCGCGGCCGGAGCCACCGCGGTGGGCATCGGGTTGCTACCATCCGCCGCCGGCGCGATCGGTGCCTTGCCGCTTGTCGGCGGGTTCCTGGTGAACCTGATCTTGCAGATCACGAAAGCCCCTCGCTGGATTGCCACCCTGTCGCCGTGGGCGCACCTTGCCCCCGTACCCGACACATCGCCTAATTGGGCGGCCACCATCATTCTGTTGCTCATCGCCGCGACCCTGACTGGGGTCGGAGTGTACGGGTACGTCCGGCGCGATTTGGCAGCGTAAGTGAAGGACATGCCCTGACGTTCCTGTCGCTGCTGCCTCGAGCGAGCCCAGCCGCGGCCAGGACCGCTTATATACGGCGGGACAATCG
>NZ_JCALDF010000031.1:0-55893 GCF_059812725.1 Mycobacterium sp. NGS41 | reverse complement strand
ACCTTCTCGACCTTGACGGCGTGCGCCATCTCGTGTGGCAGGGTGACGTTCTCGTGCCCGGGTATGAGGATGGTGACGCCAGCCGGGCCGGTCTCGACGGTCACTCGCGCATTGGGTACCACGCCGGCGTCTTTGAGCCGGCTGATCAGATCGATGTCGCCCTGAACGTGCTCGGTGAGCTGGCGGACGACCACGGCCACCGGCGATCCGGCGGGCAACTCCGTCAACCGCACCAGGTTGGCGTCCTCGGCACCGAATTCCAGTCCGACTCCGAGGTCCAGCAGCCCCGGAATCGGGTTGCCGAAGGGGGAGGTGGTCGGATGGTTGAGTACCTTCACCAGCCGGCGCTCGACGTCCTCGCTCATCACGTGCTCCCACCGGCATGCCTCGGCGTGCACCTCTTCCCACGGCAGTCCGATGACATCGACGAGCAGGCGTTCGGCGAGTCGATGCTTACGCATCACGGCGATGGCCAGCGTGCGGCCCTTGTCGGTGAGCTCCAGGTGGCGGTCGCCGGCCACGTGGAGCAATCCGTCCCGCTCCATCCGGGATACCGTCTGGCTGACGGTCGGGCCGCTTTGGTCGAGCCGTTCAGCGATCCGGGCACGCAGCGGAGTAACGCCCTCTTCCTCGAGGTCGTAGATGGTCCGCAGGTACATCTCGGTGGTATCGACCAGCTCGTTCATTCAGCACCCTCCATTGACGCTGAGTCTACTTGGCCAGCTGCGTGAATGGGTCCAACGCGGCTTCCCACGTTCTAGGCAAGCAGTATGCCCGCCGCGGCGCGACGGGCATACTGTCTGCTACTTAGTCGGTGGCGTCAACTGGCATACGAGCGCAGCCGGTCGGCGCGTTCGCCGTGGCGCAGCTTGCACATCACATCGCGCTCGATCTGACGAACCCGCTCGCGGGACAAGCCGAACAGCTTGCCGATCTGATCCAGGGTGCGCGGTTGCCCGTCGTCCAAGCCGAAGCGCAACCGGATCACCTGGTGCTCACGCTCGTCGAGCGTGGACAGCACGCTGCGGATGTCGACGTGTAGCAACTCGGCGATCACCGCGTTCTCTGCGGACATCGCTTCGGCGTCCTCGATGAAATCGCCGAGCGGGGCTTCTTCCTCGGAACCGACCGGCATATCCAGGCTCACCGGGTCACGGCTGTGTTCCAGCAAGTCGTTGATCTTTTCGATCGGAATGCCAGATTCGGCCGCGAGTTCCTCGTCGCTGGCTTCGCGTCCCAGGTTCTGGTGCATCTCGCGCTTGATTCGCGCCAGCTTGTTGACCTGCTCGACCAGGTGGACCGGCAGCCGGATGGTGCGGCTCTGGTCGGCCATACCGCGGGTGATCGCCTGACGGATCCACCACGTGGCGTACGTCGAGAACTTGAATCCCTTTGAGTAGTCGAACTTTTCCATCGCGCGGATGAGGCCCAGATTGCCCTCCTGGATGAGGTCCAGCAACGGCATGCCCCGACCCGTGTAGCGCTTGGCCAGCGACACGACCAGGCGCAGGTTCGCTTCCAGCAGGTGGCGGCGCGCCGCCTCCCCGTCGCGCACCACGGCGGCCAGTTCGCGTTTGCGGTTCTCGCCGAGGCGCTTCCGGGTCTCGAGCAGGTGTTCGGCGTACAGGCCGGCCTCGATGCGCTTGGCCAGTTCGACTTCGTCGGCGGCGTTGAGCAACGCCGTCTTGCCGATGCCGTTCAGGTACACGCGTACCAAGTCTGCTGCGGGGCTTTGCGCATCCAGATCGCCGTCGATCCGGCCTGCGGTAGCCCTTCTGGTGGGTTCGGCCCCCCTTGGGGATGTTGTGGCTGCATTGGCCATGTGAGCCCTCCCGATTGGCTTGAGGTGTCATGTGGTCTAACGACAAACCTGTACTCAGAGTTCCCAGCCCGTTGTCATCTCACACGCCTTGACGTGCAGAAATGTGCCGTCGACCTGAGAATGTCCTGAGAAGTGTGACGAGCGGACGCTATTCGGAACTCTGACCGAATGACTAACCCAGGCCGTCCGGGTCCAGCGGATCGCGTTGCGGCTGCGGCCGGGCCTCGAGCGCCGGCCGCTCGGCCGTCGGGAACAGCGGGGTACGTCGGTGGGCCGGCTCGAACCGCCGAGGCTCGTCGGCGCGGCGGGGAGGACGGTCGTTGGCGATCAGCACGGCCATCCACGGCAACGGTACCGACACCGCCACGATCGCCAGCGAGATCAGTCCGTTGTGCCAGGCACCGTATGCGACGGCGGCCAGGATGAGGGCGGGAATGCGGAACGCCATGAGGGTCAGGTACTTACGCACCCGCGCGCGATGCTCTTCTTCGTACGAGGGCGCGGCGGCGGTGATGAGCACTGGCCTGCCGTCGTCGTCGAACCCCTGGTCGGAGCCGCGCTTCATCTCTCTACTCTCCCACACCAGATCGATTCGGGCTTATTCGGTTTCAGGGCCGGTTGCAAGGCACAATGTCAGGTATGCAGACCCAGACGATCGAACGCACCGAGACCGACGAACGCGTCGACGACGGGACCGGCAGCGACACGCCTAAGTACTTCCACTACGTCCGCAAGGACAAGATCGCTGAGAGCGCCGTCATGGGCAGCCATGTTGTCGCGTTGTGCGGTGAGGTATTTCCCGTCACCCGCGCGGCCAAACCGGGCTCACCGGTTTGCCCGGACTGCAAGCAGATCTACGAGCAGCTCAAGAAGGGCTGATCAGCCGGGCCGGTCAGCGGTATCGGCAGCGACGACGTTGTCCTGCGACGGCGGCGGCTCGTAATCCGTGCCGCGTCGCAGCCGCTCCATCAGCCAGGTGCGCAGCCGGTGGGTGTGGGTGGCCTGGGCGGGAAACTCCTCTTGGACCGCGGCGTTGAGTTCGGCGCCGATCATGATCGCGAAACCGCCGAAGAACGTGAACAACAGGAACGCGATCGGCGTCGACAGCGCGCCGTAGGTGTACCCGGTGCCGGTGATCCACCTCAGATAGAAGCGCAGACCCAGCGTCGTGACCACGAACACCGCCGTCGCCAGCATCGCCCCGAGGATCAGCCGATGCGACGGCAGGGGTACCGGCAGCGAAACGCGGTACAGGGCCATCACCCCGAGCATGAGGCCCAGAACCAGCGCCGGGTAGTAGCCGTAGTGCAGCAAATTGGCCCAGGTCGGTGGAATGTGCTCGCCGAGCTTGCGCGGACCGACAACGGCCAACGGCGCGACCGCCACCACGAACACCAGCCCCACCACGTAAAGGAACAGCGCGAAGAATCGCTGCCGCACCGGATGGCGCAGCGGAGTCTGGTCATGCGCCTCGACCACCGAGTCGACGAACGACGACATCGCCGACGATCCCGCCCACAGCGAGATCACAAAGCCCAGCGAGACCACGTCGCCGCGGGCGTTGAAAGCGACGTCGCGGATGGTGGGCTCGATGATCTCGTTGACCACGCTGGGGGAGAAGAAGCTGTGGGACGTGGTGACCAGACGCCGCTGAATGGTGGGTAACGTGTCCGGGCCGAACAGTGGCGCTACGTAGGCCAGCGTGCCAAGCAGTCCCAACAACAGCGGCGGCAGCGACAAGCAGGACCAAAAGCCGGCCTGCGCCGACTCCGAGAAGATCGAGTCATCCCAACTTTTGGATAGCGTCCTGATGCCTATTCGCCACACATGGTGGCGGGACGGCTTGGCGACTTGGTCACTCATACCAATCCAGCATTACCCGATGACTGCTGACGCAGCCATCATTCGTGGAAGGTGAGTCGGATGAACTTAGCTTCCGCTGACCTCGAGCACGGCGGCTTGCTCGGCGAGCTTGGTTTGGTGCTGGTTCGCGTGATGCATGCAGAAGAGCAACTCGGATCCAGAAGCGAGCTTCGCACGGACGCGGGCGGCTGCGCCGCAGCGGTCGCAGCGGTCGGCTCTAGTCAGTTCGGGACTGGTCAGAGTTGCGTTCATGGCGTCTCCGTTTCTGGACGTGTCTTCAACTGTGTCAGACGTTCGGGCTTTTCGCCTTGTTCCCCGGCCGGTATGAGGTGTGTCGTTTCTCACGGATTTAAACGCGCCCAATCGGGCAAGCTGGCGACCATGCCCGCCGCGCCCGCCGTACTGGTGCATCTGTGCGCGATCGAGGAGTGGACGCGCGCCCAGAACGACGGCAAGATTCGCCCCGATTCGGCCGGTGGCACGCCGTTTGTTCACCTCTCGACGCCTGAGCAGGTGCATCTGCCGGCCAACCGGATCTACCACGGCCGCACCGATCTGCTGTTGCTCTACATCGACCCGGCGGCACTCGACTCGCCGGTGCGTTGGGAGCCGGGAGTGGCGACGGACCCGGAGTCCATGCTGTTCCCGCATTTGTATGGTCCGCTGCCGGCTCGCGCTGTGATCAACGTCACCGCCTACCCGCCGGCGCCCGACGGCAGCTTTCCTCAGCTGGTTTCCGGCGACTCCACGTAGGCGTCGGCTTCGATTTCCACCAGCAGGTCGGGTGCGATCAGCGCCGAAACTTCGACCATGGTGGCCACCGGGCGTATCTCACCGAATACTTGCGCGTGTACTTCTCCGACCTCGCGCCATAGCGAAATGTCGGTTACGTACATGCGGGTACGGACCACGTCGGCAAGTGACGTACCCGCCTGCTGCAAGGCAATCTCGATGCGGCGCAATGCATCTCGGGTCTGCGCTGCGATATCGTCGCCGCTGCCGGTCGTTCCGGCGACGACCACGTGCGGACCGATGCGCACCGCACGCGAATAACCCACGGCCGCTTCGAAGTCGGATCCGGACGAGACGTTGTGGCGACTGGGTGGCATGCGGTCACGGTAGGGCAGCGGGGCGGTAAGCGCATCCGAATATCTGTAGCAATGTGTGTTCAGCTGTGGCACAACGGTATTCAGTCGACCAATGCACTGGCGACGCGCAGCCGGCGCAGGAAAGGGCCGTTTACTTCTCGATAATGCTCGCGACCCGAGATCCCCGAGTAGCGTCTGAGGAGTGATGGTCACGGGCGCGTTCTTGGCCGAGTCGGCGTCAGCCGTCGATCACAAGCTGGACGTGACAGGCGGCGTAATCGAGCACTGGACCGTCGATCGCTCGCGGCCAGATACCCGACTGACAGTGGTGGCTCTGACGCAGATTCAGCGGGGCGAGACCAAGCGGGAAATCGAGATCAAGATACGGCCGCCACAGGACGGCGCCGACCCGGTGGTTTACACGGGTCCGATACCGGACGGGGCAGCCCGCGGCGAACTGGGGTTTGCCTTTTTCGTGTTCCAGACCGACATTTTCGGGCGTTTCGAGGGCCGCTGGGTATTCGAGGTGGCTGCCGGCGGCAATACGGTGTCATTTCCGCTCAATGTCCGCCACGCCGGATGAACCCTCTTTCGTCGGATAGCCCGCACCCATCGCGGCACTTCCTGCAGCAGTTACCCGGCGGGGTACAGGATGGCGCGCTTCACGTCGGCAAGTAGCACGGTGGAGGTGTTGGCCGCCGGGTCGTAGATCATTAGCGACCGGGTGCGCGAGCCGCAGCCCTTGCTGGCTTCGAGCAGCAATTTGTTTGCGGTCTCGCCGATGGGAATTACGGGGTTTTCGCTATCCACGCCGGGAACCGTCACCTTCTGGGGCTGCATGTCCGTCGTCAACCGAAACAGTAATCCGTCGCCGCCGCAGCCTGGCACGTTCCGCAGAAACGTGCCGCTGGGCAGCTGCCAGGCATCCATGTAGCCCAGGCTCTGCCCGTCGACCGGTGTGAGCGCTGTTGGGGTCCCGCCGGCCAGGGGTACTTGCCAGAGCTGGGTTTCGTTGGCGGAGATCGGCGTTCCTGGCGGCGACGGCGGGTTGTCGCAGGCGGCGAGGACGACCGTTGAGGTCCACCACCGGACGGGTTTGCAGTAGCTGCGCGGGGCAGGCATCGGCAGCTGTCGAACGACCGCTCCGTCTTTGCCCATCACCACCATGCCCCGCTCGGCGCCCAGGATCAGTTGGCTGCCGTCGGGTGTCTGCAGGTAGGCGTTGTTGAACTTGCCCGCTGCCCCAAGTTGATCGGTGGGAAAGGTAAATTGCTCGGTACCGCTCAGATCGAGCCGTTCCAATTTGGATGTGTAGTTGCCGTCTGAGTTCGTGTCCAACAGGAGGAGGGCCTGACCGGTCGGCCGGCTGTAGGCGACGCTGCTGCTCTGGGAGCCCACTGTGAAGGTGCGCTTGGCGCCGGTCGCCAGGTCGACCTCCGTGACCGCGGTGTGCCCCCCGGCGGCGAACATATCCTCGAACAGGGCGCGTCTGCCGTCGCCCGACCAGTTGACCAGCGTGGGTGGATGTCCGGGATCATCAGACCCCTGCGGCGGTGAGAGCGGAAGGGTGGTGATCGGGTAGCGCCCGCCCGCGGGGTCGAGCAGGTACAGCGTCACCGGTGCCGAAGGGGGTTTGGCGTCGGGAGTGGTCGGCCCGGGACTCGGGGCGCTGCGGGTGGCCAGGATCCATCCCGGACCGACCTGTTTCCAGGGAATCTGGCTGGCCGGCACTTCCTGGCCCAACGTCGGCAGAGCCACGGGCGCGTTTTTGGGCGAACACGTCACTAGCGCGGCCGCCGAGGCGATCAGGAGGGCGTTGACGACCGCCCGCCGAGGGACGCGTCGGGGCTTTGTGGGCGGCTGGTCGGTCATGTCGGTGTCCTTCCCGACGAACGTCTCCGGGGTCTGGGATAGCCCCGTCACGGATCAAGTTGGTCGGTCGCGGCCGAACGCAAGCTCATCCACGGGCGTCTTGCCCTGCCATGGTCAGGATGTTAGTGATTCACACCGACCCGCACGGTCGATTCGCTTAGCCGATCAAGAGCGCACGCGTTGACATCGAGACCGTTGACTTGGGCGATGCATTACCCGCGGTTTTACGCCTGCGTTCGCTTTGCTCAGAGACGCTGCGCGGCCTTGCAATCTCACAACCTCAAACCGTCCGTCGCGTTCCGTGTGGTGCGGCAGTAGTCGTTCAAAACCTTTGTGTTGCTTGGTAATTCACACGTCGAAAAAGGCTTGATAAAGTGCCAGCAACATTCTGCTGCTCGCGAGCGACGGCCAGTGCGGCAGGTATGCCGACAGCACCGAATAGCCAGGGACGTCATCAGCGGTACCTGGCCAATAGCCCAGGAATAATGGATGATGCACCCGTGTCGTCATGGCGCCCGATCACCTGGTTCATCGTCGCGGTGCAGGCTGTGTTTCTTATATGGCTGATCGCGAATGTCATCTCAGGATTCAATGCCTGTTCGAACGACCACGCCGATGCCTGCAGAGCTGGCGAAACAATTGGCACGGGAATCGGTATGGGAATCTTCGTCCTTATCTGTGTCGACGTCCTTCTCGGCGTCCTATGGGTGGTGACGAACACGAGCGAACGGACATGCACTGCCTGCGGACGAAATGTGAAGAACGAACTTTTGGTCTGTCCTGGGTGCGGTTTCGACTTTGCGGCGGCCGCTCGCGAGGAAAGCCCTCCTGCGCCGCCTCCTGCATCAGTGAGTTGACGGGCGCCGAATGGGGCCGAGCAGTCGCTAACATGAAGCCCGGCAATCAGGCTCCGCCATTCTTGCTTATCGTCCGCCGCGGCGGGATGGCCGCGACGAGCCGTCCTCGCTCAGTCCAGGTAGTCGCGCAACACCTGAGAACGACTGGGGTGGCGCAACTTTGACATCGTCTTCGACTCGATCTGACGGATGCGCTCGCGGGTCACGCCGTAGACCTGACCGATCTCGTCGAGCGTGCGCGGCTGGCCGTCGGTGAGCCCGAACCGCAGCCGTACTACGCCGGCCTCGCGCTCAGACAGCGTCTCGAGCACCGACTGCAGCTGATCCTGCAGCAATGTAAACGACACCGCGTCGACGGCCACGACCGCTTCACTGTCCTCGATGAAGTCACCGAGCTGGCTGTCGCCCTCGTCGCCGATGGTCTGGTCCAGCGAGATCGGCTCGCGGGCGTACTGCTGGATCTCAAGCACCTTCTCGGGCGTGATGTCCATCTCCTTGGCCAGCTCCTCAGGAGTGGGCTCGCGGCCCAGATCCTGCAGCAGCTCGCGCTGGATGCGGCCCAGCTTGTTGATCACCTCGACCATGTGCACGGGGATGCGGATGGTGCGCGCCTGGTCGGCCATGGCGCGCGTGATTGCCTGGCGGATCCACCACGTCGCATAGGTCGAGAACTTGTATCCCTTTGTGTAGTCGAACTTTTCGACCGCGCGGATCAAACCCAGGTTACCTTCCTGGATCAGGTCGAGGAACGCCATACCGCGGCCCGTGTAGCGCTTGGCCAGCGAAACCACCAGCCGCAGGTTGGCTTCCAGCAGATGGTTTTTCGCACGGTCGCCGTCGCGACAGATCCACATCATGTCGCGGCGCTGAGCGGCGGGCAGCTTGTCGCCGCGCTCAACCATCTCGGCCATCAGCTGCGTGGCGTACAGACCGGCCTCGATCCGCTTGGCCAGCTCGACCTCTTCCTCCGCGTTAAGCAGCGCCACCTTGCCGATCTGCTTGAGGTAAGCGCGCACCGAGTCCGCTGATGCGGTGAGTTCGGCGTCCTTGCGGGCCTGTCGCAACGCCTCGGATTCGTCCTCATCCCAGACGAAATCACCGGAGGCCTTGTCCTTTTCGCTGGGTTCAGCGATCCCTTCGTCCTCATCGGCGACGGGCTCGGCGGGCGCGGCGGCCACGACGGGCTGGGCATCCTCGGTTTCGTCAGCCTCGCCTTCGAGATCGCCGTCAGCCTCGGCGGCGACTTCCTCCAGGTCTTCGAGGTTGAGGTCGGCGGCGTCGATCTCGAGGTCCTCGCCCGGCTCGACGTCGAGGTCGGCGTCGTCGAGGTCCTCGGTTACATCAGCGTCGTCGACGGCGACCAGGGTGGCGTCGGGATCCTGCGCCGCGGCATCCCCGGCCGCCTTGGATCCTGCTTTTGCCTTACCGGCGGATGTCGCCTTCGCGTCGGCGCCTTTTGCCGAAGCACGGGTTTTCTTCGGCGCTTCTCCTGTTTGGGAGCTTGCTTGGGGAGCCGACGTCGAGGCCGCCTTGGCGGGCTTGGATGCGGTCTTGGTGGCCCGTTTTGCGGGGGCGGCGGTGCCGTTGGCCTTGGCTGCCGATCGCTTCGTGACCGTCTTGGCCGGAGACCCGTGGGAGCCCGAAGACCCGGACGACTTTGCGGTGCGCTTCACCGCATCGTCAGTTGCTGGGCTCGTCTTGGTCGCTGCCACAAAGACCCCTTCGGTCGGACTCACTTCCGGTGGATCTGGGCATGCTTAACCGAAAGTGTCTGCTATGTCGAATGTCGGCGTTGATACCAGCGTGAGTACTCGCGCTTTATCGGTCGGGCGGCCGCCGTTGACCATTGTAACGACAGTCCACGCCCAAACCGGCCCGAGCGGGCAAAGTTCAACGGGTTTCAGCGCCTTTTCAATGCGTCACGTCCCTGGTCGAGGCCATCGCCGCACCGACAATCCCGGCGGTGTTCAGCAGGGCTGCGGGCACCACGGGTGTGCGATTTTCCAGCAAATGCACCCATTTTTCGGCTTTGCGGCTGATGCCGCCGCCGGCGATGAACAGGTCCGGCCACAGCGCGTTCTCGATGGCGATCAGCACCGTGGTCACCTCTTTGGCCCACTTTTTGAAGCTCCAGTCGTGGTTCTCCTTGACCGACGACGCCGCCCGGTGCTCGGCCTCCTTTCCGCCGACCTCGAGATGCCCGAATTCGGTGTTCGGTATCAACGTCCCGTTGTGAATGACCGCGGAACCGATTCCGGTGCCGAAGGTGAGCAGCACAACCAGTCCGGCGTGGCCTTTTCCCGCCCCGTAGCGTTCCTCGGCAAGCCCGGCCGCGTCCGCATCGTTGAGGACCGTGACGTCCTGGCCGTCCAATTCGGCGCTGATGATGTCGCGCGCGCTGGTTCCGATCCACGACTTGTGCACGTTGGCGGCGGTTTGGACGATGCCGTGGGTGACGACGCCGGGGTAGGTCACGCCCAGGGGACCGGTCCACCCGAACCCGTTGACGACCTCGGCGATGGTCTTGGCGACGGCCGACGGCGTGGCCGGTTGCGGAGTCAGCAGTTTGATGCGGTCGCCGATCAGCTGTCCCGTGTCCAGGTCGACGATTGCGCCTTTGATGCCGCTGCCGCCGACGTCGATGCCGAAGCCACGACGTTGCGGCGTGTCGCCGGCCGTTTCGGACGCAGGGTCGGTGCTGGTCATCGAATCTCCTCGGCGAGACATGCGAGACGTTTAGTCGTCCGCCCACCTTAGCCCGACGACGGCGAGCGCCGAGGCGGCGCGAGTAAGGAGTCGGGCGATCAGATCAAGCCCGGCGACGGCGAGCGTCGGGGCTGGCAACTGTGATGCGATAGACGAGTGACACCAGCTGACAACGACCCGGCAGTGCTCCGCTCAGCGGCCCAAACGCTGGCCGCCGAAGCCGCTGCGTTCGTGCGCAATCGGCGCGCCCAGGTGTTCGGCGCCGATTTCCCCGCTGACAGTCATGTGGTGAGGGCGAAGAGCACCCCGACCGATCCGGTCACCGTGGTCGACACCGAGACGGAACGCCTGTTGCGCGATCGGCTGGCGAAACTACGGCCCGGCGACCCGATTGTGGGGGAGGAAGGCGGCGGGCCGGCCGGCCGGACCGCCGACACCGTCACTTGGGTGGTGGACCCCATCGACGGCACGGTCAACTTCGTTTACGGCATCCCGGTGTACGCGGTGTCGGTCGCGGCGCAGATCAATGGCGTGTCGGTGGCCGGCGCGGTCGCCGACGTCGTCGCCGGTCGCGTGTACTCGGCGGCGAGCGGCTTGGGCGCCAATGTCGCCGACGAGCACGGGACGCACCGGCTGAGGTGCACCGCCGTCGAGGATTTGTCGATGGCGTTGGTGGGCACCGGTTTCGCGTACTCGCTGCGGCGGCGCACCGCCCAGGCGGCGCTGGTGGCGCGGATGCTGCCGATGGTTCGCGACGTGCGACGGATGGGTTCGGCGGCGCTGGACCTGTGCATGGTCGCAGAGGGTCGGCTGGATGCCTACTACGAGCACGGGCTGCAGCGTTGGGATTGCGCGGCGGGCGCCCTGATCGCTACCGAGGCGGGCGCACGCGTGGTGCTGCCCGACTACAACGCGCCGGATGGCAACGCGGGATTGGCGGTGGCGGCTGCGCCCGGAATCGCCGACGAGCTGTTGGCGGCCCTCAAGCGCTGCAACGGCCTGGAGCCGATTCCGGATTGACCGCTCAGCAGCTGCTGGCGTGGATCTTCGACAACAGGGCCGGATCTGCCGGCTCGGTGGCGCCCGGCCGCAGGCTGGCCAGGACGGCGTCGATGTTGTCGTTGTGCGCCAGCGAGGTGAAGTCGGTGCCCAGGGCCAGATCGACCGAGTCGTCGGCGCGGCTGTCGTGGAACAGTTCGGTGCACGGCGCCACCAGCCACACCGCGGCCGCCGTCGCCTGCCCGGCCGTCCCGAAGCGGATCTGGCCCTGGCAATTCAGTCGGGTGCCGGCGTAAAGCGGGTCGTTGGCGGCGGTCGGCTGGGTAAAGCCCAGATCCCGCAGCGCGCCTGCGACATCGGCGGCTTGACCGCCGCGGCCGCTGGCATTGAGGACATGGACCTTGGTGTCGCTGAGTTTGGCGGGCGCGACATCCGTCATGTCCGACCGCGACACCGGCTCACCGACCTTGACCGGCGTCGACTCGGCCGTCTGCGGAGGCGGGTTGCATGCCTCGGCCTCGCGGACCTTCGCCGGCCGCGTTAGCGCAATGGTCCATATGACGCCGGTCAGGATCGTCAGGAGGATGACCACGATGATCGCGGGCCGGGAGTTGCGTCGCCGAAAGGGCCGACCGTGCTTGTCGAAAGCGGTACCTTCGGTGATTTGTGCGACCACACGTGCACTCTAAACGCACTGTTCAAGGGCGAACTCAAGGGTCGATCCGGTGATGTGACGTAAATCACACTCTAATGGGCGGCGATCTGGGCACGAATCATTTGGTGGATGCGTTCGACGCTGGTACAAAGCGTTGCTTGGGATATTGCGGGCTTTGACGTTTAGGGCAGAGGGGATAGGACGGGGATAGGACGATGCCTACCGACTACGACGCTCCACGGCGCACCGAGACTGACGACGTCTCTGAGGACTCGCTGGAGGAGCTCAAAGCGCGACGGAACGAAGCGGCGTCGGCCGTGGTCGACGTGGACGAATCCGAAACCGCCGAGAATTTCGAGCTGCCCGGCGCCGACCTGTCTGGCGAAGAGCTGTCTGTCCGCGTCATTCCGAAGCAGGCTGACGAGTTCACCTGCTCGAGTTGCTTCCTGGTGCAACACCGCAGCCGACTGGCCAGCGAGAAGAACGGCGTCATGATCTGCACGGACTGCGCTGCCTGATTGCTGGAACTTTAGCTTCTCAGGGCCGACAGCACCCGCTCGGGGTGACGGCAGCTCACCAGCCAATACGGCGTGGGGTCATCCGGGTCGTCGAGGACGACCAGAATCATCGGGCCCACCCATGCCCGGTGCAGCACAAACGCCGCCGGGTCGAGCTGACGGCCCAGGGCCGCGGACTTTGCGGACGGAACGATTTCGGCGGATCGGGCGATCGCGGTGACGGGCAGATGCGCTTCGCCGGCCCACAGCTCGACTTCGCCGAGTTGTGAATCGCCGGTGACCCGGATCTCGATCCTGCCCAGCCACAGCAGTGCCCCGGCCGCGACAGTGAAGAGTACTGCGTACGGCAGCCAGTCGGGTAGCGCCGCGACACCGAGGTTGACTTCGAAAGCGATGAGCGCAGCTAATCCGAAGCCCAGCGGCCACCACCCCCAGGGCACCCACAGTCGTTCGCGATATCGCACGCTGTGCGGCGCTATACGCGTACCGGACACGCGGTCAAGGGTAGTCTGTGGCCCCGTGTCGACCAGTCTGGCCGTAGTCCGCCTCGACCCGGATCTGCCCCTGCCCAACCGCCCGCACGACGGCGACGCCGGGGTGGACCTGTACAGCGCCGAAGATGTCCGGCTGGCACCGGGGCATCGCGCGCTGGTGCGCACCGGCGTCGCGGTCGCGATCCCGTACGGGATGGTGGGCTTGGTTCACCCTCGCTCGGGATTGGCTTCCCGACTGGGACTTTCGATCGTCAACAGTCCGGGCACCATCGACGCGGGCTACCGTGGTGAGATCAAGGTTTCGCTGATCAACCTCGACCCGGACACGGCGATCGACGTGCACCGTGGGGACCGGATTGCCCAGCTGCTGGTGCAACGGGTCGAGCTGCTCGAGCTGGTTGAGGTCTCGTCCTTCGACGAAGCCGGGCTGGCTGAAACCTCCCGTGGCGACGGCGGTCACGGTTCCTCCGGCGGACATGCGAGTTTGTGATGGCATTCGGTAAACGCTCAGGCAAAGACGACAGCGCGACGGCTCCCGTCGAGTCAACGGACGAGACGCAAGACCCCCCGAAGGCCGAGGCCTCCGAAGCTTCAGGCGAAGCCGACGAGGAGCTGGAGGGCCCATTCGACATCGACGACTTCGACGACCCGGCGGACGCGGAGCTGGCCCGGCTCGATCTCGGCTCGGTGCTGATCCCCATGCCGTCGGACGGCCAGCTGCAGGTCGAGCTGACCGAGGGCGGGGTGCCCAGCGCGGTGTGGGTCGTCACCGCCAACGGTCGTTTCACTATCGCCGCCTACGCGGCACCCAAGACCGGCAGCCTCTGGCGTGAGGTGGCCGGCGAACTCGCCGACTCGCTGCGCAACGACTCGGCACAGGTCAGCATCAAAGACGGCCCATGGGGTCGAGAAGTGGTCGGGACCGCCTCGGGCGTCGTGCGTTTCATCGGGGTAGACGGCTACCGCTGGATGATCCGCTGCGTCGTCAACGGCCCGCACGAGACCATCGACGAGCTGGTCGGGGAAGCCCGTGCGGCGCTCGCCGACACCGTCGTCCGTCGTGGCGACACCCCGCTGCCGGTGCGAACACCGTTGCCCGTGCAGCTGCCCGAGCCGATGGTCGAGCAGTTGCGGGAGGCGGCCGCACAGCAGGCCGCGCAGGCGGCCTCCCAACAAGCCGATGCGCAACAGCCGTCCAGCCAGCCCACCGCACGCCGCAGTGCCGAGGGATCGGCCATGCAGCAGTTGCGCACCACCACCGGCGGCTGACGCCGCGTGGGTTTGAGCCTGCGAGCAGACGCAGAATCGCATCACAGCGTGCTGTTTCGTGCGATTCTGCGTCTGCTCGAGCCCGTGCTCGAACGCTGTCAAGCGTCGGCGAGGGCGGCCAGGCAGGCGGCGCCCAGCGCGGCGCTGTCCGAACCGATCTGGTCCAGCGTCACCGTGCGCAGCGCCGCACGCGGCGCAGCGCTCACCCAGTCCACACCGACCTGCAGCGGGTGGATGGGATCGTCCACCGCGGCGGCCACCCCCAGTGGCGCGGTCAGCCGCTGTAGGTCGGTGCGGCTGGGGGCGATGTAGGCCGCCGCTTCCTCCATGGCGTCGGGCAGTTGCGGCCACTGATTCCGCCACGACCGGGCCAGCTCGTCGGCCAGCCAGCGCGGGCTTGATGCCCGCATCTGCGTGGTGGTCGCTTCCAGGCCGTCGCGACGCAGCTGGGACGCCGAATGGCGCGCCGCCAAAGCGGCCGGCGCCGATCCCGGTTCCCCGCTCCAGGCCGGCAGTGCGGCCAGTACGGCCACCGCGTGCCCGGGATGGGACAGCGCCCAGGCGGCGGCGACCGCGGCACCGATCGAGACGCCCCCGACGCCGATCGGCCCCGAGCGGGCGGCGTCGTCCAAGGCGGACAGGTAGCCGTCGATCAAACCGCCCGGCTGTGGCGGCGGGGTCACAACCACCGCGCCGATGCCTTGCAGCGGGCCGGAAAACGCCCGATCGATGTAGTCGTCGTCGGACCCGGTTCCGGGCAACAACACGGTCGTTACACCCCGCAAATCGACAGCCACCCCTTGATAGTGCCCGGGCGTCGGCGGGTGCTCCAAGCTGGCCGGTTTAGGCAAGTGGCGTTGGGGAACCAACAGGTCTACGGTTGCCGTTGGCATAGATATATTGCGGTATGTTGCGCCATAGCTGAGCGCTGTCAGGAGTGGTCATGGGGGCCCAAGGTTTTCTGCGCCGGCTCTCCCGTCGGTTGACGGAAGACCCGGAGGAACGTGACTGCGAGGAGTTGTCCGACGAGGTGATCAACACCGGCGCGCAGCGCGTGATCGATTGCCATCGCGGCCAGGAAGTGACGATGGTGGGCACCTTGCGCAGTGTGGAAACCACCGGCAAGGGCGGCTCCGGCGGGGTGCGCGCGGAATTGTTCGACGGTAGCGACACCGTCACGCTCGTCTGGTTGGGTCAGCGCCGGATCCCCGGCATCGACTCGGGCCGCACGCTGCGAGTGCGCGGCCGGCTGGGCAAGCTGGAGAACGGGTCGAAGGCCATCTACAACCCGCATTACGAGATTCAGCGGTGACCGTCCCGAGTGATTCGGGAGATTCACCGGGGTCTTCCGGGACGGAAAAGCCCGCCCATCCCGATCGCCTGCTCGCGCAGCTGGGCGGGGTGACCGGCCTGATCTACTCGACCGTGCCGGTGGTGACCTTCGTGGCGGCTTCCAGCGTCGCCGGCCTGCTGCCCGCGATCGGGTTCGCACTTGGCACGGCCGCCCTGATCTTGGTGTGGCGGCTGATTCGGCGGGAATCCACGCAACCGGCGCTTTCCGGGTTCTTCGGGGTCGCCATCTGCGCGCTGATCGCCTACGTCATGGGGGAGTCGAAAGGCTACTTCCTGCTGGGCATCTGGATGGCATTGTTCTGGGCGGTGCTTTTCGCGGTGTCGATCGCGATCCGCAAGCCGGTGGTCGGCTACCTGTGGAGCTGGGCCACCGGGCGTGACCGCAGTTGGCGCGACGTGTCCCGGGCGGTATATGCGTTCGACGTCGCCACCCTGTGCTGGACTCTGGTCTTCGCCGCCCGATTCGTCGTGCAGGGACTGCTGTACCACGCCGACAAGACCGGCTGGCTCGGCGTTGCGCGGATCGCGATGGGCTGGCCGCTGACCGCGGTGGCCGCGCTGGGCACCTACGTGGCGCTCAAGGCCGCTCGTCGTGCCATGGCCACTACTGAGGAGGCGGCTGAGCACGCTCCTGCCACCGCCGGCAGCGCGCACGTCGACAGCGACGCCAACCGCGACTAGGGGGCGGACCGGGTCCTCATCGGTCGGGTTCGGTGTCGACTCCGTCGGGGCGCAGTTCCCAGCTACTGGGGAGCATCGGCACCGTCGGTCCATCCGACGACTCAGCGCCCAGCGTGGTAAGCCCCGCCGCTTGTACTGCCCGGTGACCGGTTCCGGCGAATCCCTGGGTTCCCGCGCCCTGATCCGAGGCCGCGACCGCGGCGGGTGTGTCGCCGCCCGCTGAAGCGTCTGCGTCCGGCTCCAGCTCCAAGTACTCGTAGCGGCGTCCGAGGTCGATCAGCCCGGATCCTCGGCGCCGGTCCCAGCGCGTCGGTTCCCGCGCGGCTTGCGCCGCCGGCGCCACGGCAATATCGGGCTGCGGCGCCTTGTTCGTGGCGCCGGCGCCGATCGCCATCGCCGACCCGGCCCCGATGCCGGGAGGACCGACCACGTAGGGGTAGCCAAAGCCCTCCCCGCCGCTGGGCGGCGGCACCGACGGCGTTGCCGCGCTGGCTGCCGGGGCCGCACTGGGGGTCGGCGTGGGTGCTGGAACCGTGGCGGCGGTGGTGGGTGCTGTCATCGAGGGGGCTACCCCGACGACCGGGCCGATGTTGGCGGGGGCCGGCGCGGGAACCGGCTGGGGAAGCTCCGGCGCCGACATGGGCGCGGATTGAGACAGGACAGCCAGCCCGCCCACTCCAGCGAAGCCCGCGATCGGCCACGCGGGTGCGAGCAGGCCGTGTGAGATCCCGGTCAACTGCGGGATTTGCGGCGCGAAGGTGAGGTACACCTCACCCATCCAGTGCGGAAGTTCGGTGGTGAGCACCGGATCGGTCGCCAGGGCTTGCATCGGATCTGGTGAGGCCAAATCCTGCTTGACCGCCTGGTCAATCCAGTCCATTCGTTGTTTCCACCAAATCGGCTGTTTGGGGCCTGGACCCGAGTCTTGGTTTCCAGAGTTGGTGTTTTCGGATTTCTGGATTTGCGGCGCGGGGGTGGTGGGCGGTGCTGCCGCCACCGCAGTGGTGGACACCGCTTGATAGGTCGTCATCGTGCCGGCCGCCTGTACCCACATCCGCATGTAGTCGGCCTCGTTGAGCGCGATCGGAATCGTGTTGATGCCAAAGAAATTCGTCGCCACCAACACCGCGTGGGTGGCATGATTGGCGGCCAACTCGGCCAGGGTCGGCATGGTCGCCAGCGCGACGGTGTAGGCGGTAGTCGCGGTTTCAAGCAGGGTGGCCATCGCGGTGCTGTCGGCGCTGCTCTGCATCAGCCACGCCAGGTACGGCACGTGTGCGGCCACGTAAGACTCCGCGCTGGGACCTTGCCACGCGCCGGCCTGTACCGAGGCCAGTATCGAGCTGAGTTCCGCAGCCGCCGAAGCGTATTCGGTGCTCAACGAGTTCCACAGCCCGGCCGCCGCGAGCAGTGGTCCTGGCCCCGGTCCGCTGGAGAGCGCGGCCGAATGTACCTCTGGCGGTGCAGCCATCCAGATCGGCGCCGTCATTATCGGCCGCCCACCATAAGATGCACCCTGAGGGCCACATTGTTAGCATTCTCCTTTGCAGCAATTTCTGGCTGAAAGTTTCCGCAATGTCAACGTAAAGCTGCCTGGGAATCCGCATATGCGGAACAGGCGCCAAATAGCGAAAAGTACCGCGACGAATCAGAGACGGACCAGAAAGCCCGTCACGATCAACGTCCTGGCTAGCTCCGTCTGCTGGGCGGCGGTTAGCCCGGGTAGATCGCTAACCTGAAATGGCTCAGCGCTTTTCGAGACGAACCGCATCGCCGCTTCGTGGTCCGGGCCGAAGCGCAGCAACAATTGCGCGAATTGCAGGGCAACACCGTCAGCAACCGCCGACACCCGCGAATAGAGCGGTTGGTACCTCACCACTCGGGTATACCCGTCGATTCCGACGGCGTTCGAAATTTGTCCGACTGGTGGGCAGCGGCCGCGCCCGGCCAGAACTTCTTCCATGCCGCCGAGGCCGCCGTCAATCAGGCTCGCGTCCGCCATGACGTCACGCACCAGATCACCCAGGCTCGCGCGTACACCGGCGTCGTCCAGATGTCGCGGTGGCAGGCGGGCGTGGACGCGGTCGTCCCGCAAGCTCAACGAATGCAGCGCATGCATCATCAGCGTGAGCACGGTGGGTGCGTGAAGTCCGACGGTCAGGTGGATGGACGGCTCCGAGCATGTTTCGGCCGCATGAACATGGCCGCGCGGAAGGTACAACACATCGCCGGCTTCCAGGCTCAGGTCGATCGACAATGGGAAGCCCTCGGCGACGCCTCCCTCATTGCGTTGAATCTCGTGCGGCGCTACCGGGGTGGCGTCGGACAAATGCCAGATCTTGGATCCCTGGACCTGCAGAACCAACACGTCGTGCGGGTCGTAGTGGGGGATGAAGCCGGTTGATTCGGGCGGGGTGATGTAGCCGTTGACCCGGGTCGGAAAGTTCAGCTCGACCTCGATGGAGTGGGACAGCGTGGCAAGCGTGCGCACGTAGCTCTCGAGCCCGTTCAGGACGATCGTATAGCCGTCGGACAGGGCGTTGCGGACGACGGCAAGGTCCAAACTTCCATCGGCAAGCCGGTAGGTGTCCGCCGCCATGCTCTCGCCGTCCTTCACCAATCGCACCCCCGATGGCTCCGGCCGAACATGTTGCAGGAGTTCATCAACCGGCGACGGCCCGGGCAGGAGGCGGTCGAAGTAGCCCGCACGGCACCGCTTCACGTGGTAGTGAGTCTTCCCCCATATTTCGGCGAGAAAGGTCTCCACCGTTAGGGGCTCGAGCAACCAGGCCAGCGAAGAGTCGACGGTCATCCCTCCCGAAGGTCGCAAAGTGGTTGGCAGGTCGGCGGATCGGCCAGACCGGCCGACCAGATGATTATTCGACGGGCGGCGGGGCGGCCGGCAGGAACAGCTTGCCCAGCTCCTCTTCGACCTCGGTGACCGCGACGAAGATCAACTCGTCCCCGCCTTCCAGCGGCTCGTCAGCCTCCGGCACGATGACCCGCGGGCCGCGCAGGATCGTCACCAGCGCAGCGTCTCGCGGCAGCTGCAGTTTGCGCACCGGCTTGCCGCCCCAGGGGGTGTCGTCGGGCAGGGTGATCTCGACCAGGTTGGCCTGGCCCTTGCGGAACTCGATCAGCCGCACCAGGTCGCCGACGGCGACGGCCTCCTCGATCAACGACGCCAGCATCCGCGGGGTCGACACCGCCACGTCCACCCCCCACGCGTCGGTGAACAGCCATTCGTTGCGGGGGTCGTTGACCCGGGCCACCACCCGAGGTACCGCGAATTCGGTCTTGGCCAGCAGGCTGAGCACCACATTGACCTTGTCGTCGCCGGTGGCGGCTACCACCACGTCGAACTCCTCGAGGTGCACCGACTCCAGCAGGCTCAGCTCGCAGGCGTCGCCCAGTCGCCAGTGCGCGGCCGGGATGGCGTCGACGTCGACGTGGTCGGGATTGCGCTCGATCAGGGTGATGTCGTGGCCGTTCTCCACGAGTTCGCGGGTGACCGAGCGGCCGACCGCACCCGCACCCGCGACAGCTACCTTCATTTGCGGCGCTCCTCAGTCGTGCGCGTCATCGGCCCGGCCCCGAGTCCAGGTCTTCGCTCGGCGGCAAGGCCGCGATGGCCACCGCCTCGGCGGCGCGGCCGGAGATCGCGGCGACATAGACCTGATCGCCGGCTTGGAGGACCGTCTTCGGCTCCGGCAAGATACCGGTTCCGAACCGAATCATAAACGCCACCCGCGCGCCGGTGGCCTGTTCCAGCTCGGTGGCGCGGTGTCCCACCCAGTCCTCGTGCAAGACGACCTCGGTGACGGTGACGGTCCCGGTCGGATCGCGCCACTTGGCGGTCTCGGTCTCCCGGGTCAGCGCGTTGAGCAGCCGATCGGTGGTCCAGGGCACCGTGGCGATGGTGGGGATGCCCAGACGCTCGTAGACCTCGGCGCGCTTGGCGTCGTAGATCCGCGCGACGACGCGCTGCACACCGAAGGTCTCCCGGGCCAGCCGTGCCGAGATGATGTTGGAGTTGTCGCCGGACGAGACCGCGGCGAAGGCGTCGGTTTCCTCGATGCCCGCCCTGATCAGTACATCCCGGTCGAACCCCTGGCCCAGCACCCGCTCGCCGGCGAACTCCGGGCTGAGCCGGTTGAAAGATGCGCTGTCGCGGTCGATCACGGCGACATCGTGACCGATTCGGGACAGCCCGTCGGCGACCGAAGACCCCACCCGGCCGCACCCCATCACAATCACCCGCACCTTGCGGCCCTCCCGGCTGAGTCCTGCACGTCCTCGTCCAATCGGTACGCCACGTTGGCCAGCCGATTTCGGTAGGGACGATTCTCGCCTAGGGAACGCTACCGCCAAACCCGGGTGGGCTTACCCTTGGCTCTCGTGTCCAAACTTTCCACCGCCGCGCGCCGGCTGCTGATCGGCCGGCCGTTTCGCAGCGACCGGCTGAGTCACACGCTGCTGCCCAAGCGGATCGCCTTGCCGGTCTTCGCCTCGGACGCGCTGTCGTCGGTGGCATACGCACCCGAAGAGGTCTTCCTGATGCTCTCGGTGGGCGGATTGGCGGCCTACTCGCTGTCGCCCTGGATCGGCCTGGCGGTGGCCGCGGTCATGCTGGTCGTGGTGGCCAGCTACCGGCAGAACGTGCATGCCTACCCGTCCGGCGGCGGCGACTACGAGGTGGTCACCACCAACCTCGGCGATACCGCGGGCCTCGTCGTGGCCAGCGCCTTGATGGTGGATTACGTTCTCACCGTTGCTGTTTCGACGGCTTCGGCCATGTCGAACATCGGCTCCGCGGTGCCGGTCGTGGCGCAGAACAAGGTGTGGTTCTGCGTGACGGCGATCCTGCTGGTGACCGCGATGAACCTGCGCGGGGTGCGCGAGTCCGGGGTGGCGTTCGCCATCCCGACCTACGCCTTCATCGTCGGCGTAGCCGGCATGATCGGCTGGGGCTTGATCCGCATCTTCGTGTTGGGAAATCCGTTGCGGGCCGAATCCGCCGGCTTCCAGATGCATTCCGAGCACGGAAAGCTCATGGGTTTCGCGCTGGCTTTCCTGATGGCCCGGGCGTTCTCGTCGGGCTGTGCGGCGCTGACCGGTGTCGAGGCGATCAGCAACGGGGTGCCGGCGTTTGAGAAGCCCAAGTCACGCAACGCCGCGACGACATTGCTGATGCTGGGCGCGATCGCGGTGAGCCTGCTGATGGGCATCATCGTGTTGGCCAAGAAGATCGGGGTTCAGCTCGTCGACGACCCCGCGACCCAGCTCTCCGGCACTCCGCCGAACTACTACCAGAAGACCCTGGTCACCCAGCTCGCGGAGACGGTTTTCGGCAGCTTTCACATTGGGTTCCTGCTGATCGCCGCGGTGACCGCGCTCATCTTGGTGCTGGCGGCCAACACGGCTTTCAACGGCTTTCCGGTACTGGGCTCGGTGCTGGCGCAGCACAGCTACCTGCCCCGCCAACTGCACACCCGCGGCGACCGATTGGCCTTCTCCAACGGGATCGTGTTCCTGTCCGGGGCGGCCCTGTTGGCGATCGTCGCGTTCCGGGCGGAGCTCAGCGCGCTGATCCAGCTGTACATCGTCGGCGTCTTCATCTCGTTCACGCTGAGCCAGATCGGCATGGTCCGGCACTGGACCCGGTTGCTGCGCACCGAGACCGAACCGGCGGCGCGGCGCAAGATGATGCGCTCCCGGGTGGTCAACACCATTGGTCTGGTGTCCACCGGCACGGTTCTGTTGGTCGTGCTGGCCACCAAGTTCGAGAAGGGCGCGTGGATCGCCATCGTCGCGATGAGTTTGCTCTTCCTGATGATGAAGATGATCCGCCGGCACTACGACGGCGTCAGCCGGGAACTGGAGCAGCAAGCCGACGGACACGACGACGAGGTCGTGCTGCCCAGCCGCAATCACGCCCTGGTGCTGGTGTCGAAGCTGCATCTGCCCACCCTGCGTGCCCTGGCCTACGCGCGAGCGACCCGTCCCGATGTGCTGGAGGCGGTCACCGTCAGCGTCGACGACGCGGAAACCCGTGAGCTGGTACACAAATGGCAGGACAGCGATATCAGCGTGCCGCTCAAGGTCATCGCCTCGCCCTATCGCGAAATCACCCGTCCGATACTCGATTACGTCAAACGCGTCAGCAAGGAGTCACCGCGCACGGTGGTGACGGTGTTCATCCCGGAGTACGTGGTGGGCCGCTGGTGGGAACAGCTGCTGCACAACCAAAGTGCGTTGCGGCTCAAAGGCCGCCTGCTGTTCATGCCCGGGGTGATGGTGACTTCGGTGCCGTGGCAGTTGACGTCGTCGGAGCGGATCAAAACCTTGCAGCCGCACGTTGCTCCGGGAGACGCCCGCCGGGGAATTTTCGATTGACCTGCGCCGGCGACGATGCAGAGCGAAGCGATGAGGAGGAGCGGCGCCATCGACCCCGAATCCGCTTGCGGAGAACTGACTTTGGTCGTAGGCGCACCGGCCAACGGCGGCAGCTGTGTGGCGCACCACGAAGGCCGGGTCGTGTTCGTCCGCTATGCGCTGCCCGGCGAACGGGTGCGGGTACGGGTCACTTCGGACCGCGGATCGTATTGGCACGCAGAGGTTATCGAGGTGATCGATCCGTCGGCCGACCGGACGGAGTCGCTGTGCCCGATCGCCGGAGTCGACGGCGCCGGCTGTTGCGACCTGGCATTCGCGAGCCCGGCTGCGGTGCGGCAGCTCAAGGCGCAAGTGGTGGCCAATCAGTTGCAACGGCTGGGCGGATTCGAATGGCATGGTCTCGATGCGGGGGCCCAACCGCTGTCTGATTTCGGCCCGACCGGCTGGCGAACCCGGGTCAGGCTCGATGTGGGGCCGGACGGTCGCCCCGGCTTTCACCGCTACCACAGCGACGAATTGGTGACCGACCTACGCTGCGCCCAGTTACCGGACGGAATGCTCGACGGGCTGGACGTGCCCGACTGGCCGCCCGGCGCCCAGTTGCACGTGGCCCTCGACGACGACGGTGAGCGCCACGTGGTGCGCACCCTGCGCAACGGCAAGAAGACCGCTACCAAGGTGATCGAAGGCGGCTATGAGGCCGCGCAGCGGGTGGGTCGGCGCAGCTGGCAGGTGCCGGTGACAGCCTTCTGGCAGGCGCATCGGGCCGCCGCGGACGTCTATAGCGGGCTCATCGTCGACTGGGCGCAGCCCGCCGCCGGCATGACCGCGTGGGACCTCTACGGCGGCGCGGGTGTTTTCGCCGCGGCGCTGGGCGAAGCGGTGGGGGAGTCGGGGCGGGTGCTGAGCGTGGACACCTCACGCGCGGCGACGCGGGCCGCCCGCGCCGCACTGGCTGACCTGCCGCAGGTGCAGGTCGTCACCGGTTCGGTGCGCCGTGCCCTGGCAGGCCAACCGGCGAGCGCTGACGTGGCGGTGCTGGATCCGCCGCGATCTGGCGCGGGGCGCGAGGTCGTCGACCTGCTGGCCTCGGCCGGGGTGCCGCGGGTGGTGCACATCGGCTGTGAGGCGGCGTCTTTCGCGCGCGATATCGGCCTGTATCGCGGTCACGGCTACGTCGTCGAGAAGCTGAAGGTGTTCGACGCGTTCCCGCTGACGCATCACGTGGAATGCGTAGCGCTGTTGACCTCCGCGCCGGGACCGCACTAGGCCGGGTCAGGTTAGGGCGAGGTCCGCCGCTTCCGAGTCGCCGGATTGCGCAGTGGTGGGTATGACGGCCGTGATGCGGGTGCCCCTTCCGGGCGCGGTGTCGATAGTGAGCTCTCCGCCGATGGCGGACACGCGGTCGGTCATATTTGTCAGCCCGGCGCCGATGGTAGCGGGGTCGAACCCTTGCCCGGTGTCGCTGATCGCGAGGGTCAGTGTGCGGTCGTCGGCGTGGGCCGTGATCGTGACCGCGGTGTCGGCGCCGCCGTGTTTGGTGGCATTCTGCAGTGCTTCGCTGCAGCAGAAATAGAGGGCGGCCTCGGTCGAAGCGTCATAGCGTCCGATGCCCTGCAGATTCAGTTCCACCGGGATCGGGGCATGGGCCGCGACCGCCGGCAAGGCCGCGGCCAGACCGCCGCTGACCAGTAGCGGGGGATAAATCCCGTGGGCGAGTCGGCGGATCTCGGCGATCGCTGTCTCAACCATTCCGGACGCCTCGGTGAGCATCGGTTGATATTTGTCGGGTCTGGCCGTGCGGGCGAGTTGGATCAGCACCGCCAGGGCAACGAGGTGTTGTTGGGCGCCGTCGTGCAAGTCTCGTTCCAGCCGGCGTCGTTCTTCGTCGGCGGCGGTGATCAGCCGGCCGCGGGAGGCCTCGAGTTGGGCGGCGCGCTCGGCGAGCAAGTTCTCCGAGACCCGTAGCGCCGCCGCGTTGTTCCACACGATCACCAGGATGTGAAAGGCATTGACCGGTAGTGCTGCGACGACGAATGCAGTCTCGATCCAGTGCGGCGCCAGCTCGGAGGCGTGGGAAACATTCTGAAAGCGTGCTGCCGTACCCAGCGCCAGGACACAGCCGGCGGTGATCAGGCCGAAAACCAGCCCTCGCCGCAATTGGATGTAGGGCTCCGCGAAAATGACGGGCACCAGAGCCGCGAGCACCATCACCGGCAATAGGGCCGGCGAGACGAAGGTAATGAACAACACGGCCGCCCAGTTACCGATGCACGCCAGCGTGATCGATTGCTGGTGTTTGCCGCGTCGCGCCAGGTGTAGCGCGACCCCCAGCACGACCGACTGCGTTGTGCAGATCGCCACGAGCGCCAGCAGCCAGGGGAATCGCCGCACGTACTGGTACTCCCACAGCGGCAGTAACACGCCCGCACCGAAGTACATGGCCAGATAACCACCGAGGAACAGCTGAAAGCGTTCCGCCATGAAGCGATGTATGAGGTCGTGGCCCAACAACGACGACGAAGACCGGATCGCGGCCAGCAAGAGAACCTTCGGCACCTGCCAATAGGGCACCGACGCGGCCGGGGTAGCCGGGACCGTGGGCCTCAGTGGGGTGCTTGCCATAGCCGGGTCAGCAGATCGGGACTCAGGTGTTCTTTGTGCAGGTAGGCCGTCGCGCCACAGTCGGTGGCGCCGGGGGGAAGGTCTTCGAGGTCGTAGGTCGACATCAGCAAAACCATCAACTCCGGGTGTGCGGCGCGGATGCGGCGCGCGGCTTCGATGCCACCCATTCCCGGCATGTGAATATCCATCAACACGATTCCAGCATCGCGGTCCCGAAGCAGTTCGATCGCGGATTCACCGGTCTCGCATTCCCCGGCCATGACGAAATCGTCGGTGGCAGCCACGGCGGCGGCAGTGGCGAGCCGGAAACTGGCCTGGTCATCGACGACCCAGACTGGCACCCGCTCGTCCCCCACCAGCGCATTATGCGAAGCGTGTTCGGCCCAGACCATGGTGTACACACCACACTTCGTGACGCAGTCGACGACCATCGTGCTACGTCGAGACGTCGTCGAGGAACATCAGGACAGCCTTGACCCGCCGATCAACCGAGTCGTCGACGGTCAGGCCCAGCTTGGCAAAGATGGAATTGATGTGCTTTTCCACCGCACGCTGAGACAACACCAGCCGTTGCGCCACCGTGCGATTGCTGAGTCCGGTTGCCAATTCGGCGAGCACTTCGCGTTCCCTGGGGGTTAATCGGCTGAGGGTCGCCGCGGAGCGCGGCTGGGCCAGCAGTGCCTCCACCACCAGCGGATCGAGCACCGTGCCACCGGCCGCGACTTGGTGCAACGCCTCGCTGAGCTGGTCGAAATGTGAAATGCGTTCCTTCAACAGATACCCGCGGGCCGCCGTACCGCCGTCCAGCAGCCCCGCTGCGTAGCTTGGATCCGCGTATTGCGATAACACGATCACCCCGGTGTCTGGATGCGCCGTCCGCATCCACCGCGCCAGTCGAATGCCCTCATCGGTCGACGTCGGTGGCATCCGCACGTCGGTGACCAGCATCGTCGGGTGATGCTTTTCGATCAGTTCGACCGTGGAGTCGTAATCCTCGGCAACGCCAACGACGGTCACATCGGGGTCGGTCGACAACGCCCGGGAAACGCTGTCCCGTACCAACAGTGAATCCTCGGCAATGAGGACCGAAATTGGACCACTCACTTTTGCTGCTGTCCTTCTCCCTGTCGCTCATGATCATTCACTCACGATTTGCTGCGAAGCCGTCAGGGTTGACCTTTGAAATTATCAACATTTCCTCCGGCCCACCGCCAGTCGACCAACTGGGCGGTGACGCCAGCCGATTCGGAGGGCATTGGCCTCGGCGACGGTGACCAATCGCTCGTCGCAGGCCTGCCAGCCGATATCTACCCACCGCCTGCGACCCGATGGGTCGGTTCTCAGCACCATGGTGGATTTAACGATCGTTTCTCTTCTGCGCGATGGTCGTATCGCCACCGGCGACACCCTCACCATCAGGTCGCGGAAAGTGTGCATTGCAGGTCGTCCTCGCGATCTAGCACTCGGTTTTGTGGCTGCGGTAGCTGCACAACGATCGTCGGCGCGCGCCGAGGTCCAGGCCAGCCTGCCGACACCACGATCGCTGTGGTGTGCGCACGGTGGTGTCTGCACCAATTTCGGGACGCGGTCCGCCGGCCGCTGATGTGCACACCAGGGGGTGCACATCACTGCCGAATGTGGTGTGTGCTCTCTGGCCCAGCAACGCGCGATCCGACGAGACTTCATGCGTATCAGAGCATGTCAGCAAGTCTGGCAAGCCGACACGATAAGGAGGCGCGAAATGCCCCAATCACCAACGACATCCGAAGTAACAGCCGATGTCATCAAAGTCAGTGAACCAATCTCGGTGCCGGACAACTCGTCCAACGCGACCGTTCTCATCACCGAGCAAGAGGTCGTGTTCAGCACCGCGGTGGCGCTGTCGCCGCAGCCGGCATCGAAATGTCGCAGGTTGGTCGACGCGATCCGGGCTGCTGGCGCCGCATTGCGCCTGCCCCCGCCCAAACCGCACCTGCCGCCGACCAGCAGGTACCTCGAGGACGCCCGCACGGCCCGCGAAATGGACCGGCTGTGACTGGTTGTATGGACGAGTCCAGCAGCAGCACAACGGGTTCAGGTGATGAGCGTCTGCGTCGTCAGCCCCATACGAAATAGCGCAGCCACAGGTAAATCGCGGCCAGCGCAATGGAGATCGCCGTGACAATGGCGCCCTTGCGGGTGAATTCCCAAAAGGAGATGGGGCTTTCGGCGCGGCGGGCGATTCCCAGGATGACCACGTTGGCGCTGGCGCCGACGGCGGTGAGGTTGCCACCGAGGTCGGTCCCGAGAACCAGCGCCCACCACAGCACCTGTGGGTGCGCGGTGCCGACCATAGAGGGCACCAACTGGGCGACGATCGGCGCCATGGTCGCCGCATACGGAACGTTGTTGATGACGCCGCTGAGCACGAAGGACACCGTCAGGATCAACATCGTCGTCAACAGGGCATGGCCGCCGGTGGCTTCGGTGGCCAATCGCGCCAGCTGATTGACGACGCCGGTCTTCACCAGAGCGCCCACCATGATGAACAGCCCGCTGAAGAACAGCAGCGTGTCCCATTCGACCTCGGACAGGTAATCGGAGTGCTCCAGCCCGGAGATCACCACGAGGATGCCGGCGCCCAGCAATGCCACGACGGATGGCTCCATGCGCAGCGACGAGTGAGCGACGAATCCGATCAGAACCGCCACCAGGACAGCGCCGGATTTGAAGAGCAGCCGCGGATCGCTGATGGCTTCGCGTTCTTCCAGCGACATCACGTCGGCGACCCGCTCAGGCTCGACGTGGAAAGCGCCGGGAAAAAGACGCGGCAACAGCACGATGAAGACGCCGAGGATGATGATCACCACCGGCGTCACGTGGATCAGGAAGTCGTTGAAGCTCAGACCGGCCCGGCTGGCGATGATGATGCTGGGCGGGTCGCCGATCAACGTCGCCGTGCCGCCGATGTTCGACGCGAACACCTCGGCCAGCAGAAACGGCGCCGGACCGATCGCCAGCCGGTCGCAGACCAGCAGCGTGACCGGGGCCACCAGCAGCACCGTGGTGACGTTGTCCAGCAACGCCGACGCGACGGCGGTGACCAGGACCAGCAGGATCATGATGCGCAGCGGCGAGCCCCTGGCGCGTTTGGCCGCCCAGATCGCGATGTACTCGAACACACCGGTCTTGCGCAGCACGCTGACGATGATCATCATGCCCAGCAGCAAAAAGATGACGTCCCAGTCGATTCCGGTGTCGTGGGAGTAGAAGACGTCGTCGGATCTGATCACCGGCAGGGCGACCACGATGGCGGCGCCGGTGAGCGCCACCAGCGTCTTGTTGACACGGTCGCCGGCGATCAACGCATAGGCGATCACGAAGACCGCGATCGCTATGTAGTTCATTGAGTTCAGTGTTTTCGTTGTTCAGTGTTTCAGCGCCGCTGCCAACAATTGCGATGCCGTGATGACGCCGAGCAGCCTGTCGTCCTTGACCACCGCGATGAGCGGGCTGCGCAGCTGGGCCATGATCGCGGCCACCTCGATGATGGTGTCGTCGGCGTGCGCGGACGGCAGTTTGACCAGCTTTTCGGGTAGCACGTCGCGGACCTTTTTGGAGCCCAGCTTGTCCGCGGCGCGGTCGGCCATGGATTCGTTGAGCACCCCGGCCAGCGAGGGATCGTCTTGCACATATCGGGGCACCAGGAACCGGACCACCTGAGAAGCCGGCAGTACCGCGAACGGTTTGCCCGAGCTGTCGGTCACCACGATTCCGGGCAGGCGGTGCTCGGCCAGGAGCCGGGCGGCGTCCAGCGCATCGGAGTCGACGGTCACCACCGGGAAGTCTTCGGCGAGTTCCGCGGCGCGCATACCGAGACAATACGTCGCGGGCGCGCTTTGCATATTCGGCATCCGCCGACGCTGCGTAGACTAGCGGGATGCTGGAACAGATCCGCGGACCCGCTGATCTGCAGCCCCTTTCCCAGCGGCAGTTGCGTGATCTGGCATCGGAGATTCGTGAATTCCTGATCCACAAGGTCGCCGCAACCGGTGGGCACCTGGGGCCGAACCTCGGTGTCGTCGAGCTGACGCTGGCGCTGCACCGGGTGTTCGACTCACCGCACGACCCGATCGTCTTCGACACGGGCCATCAGGCTTACGTGCACAAGATGCTGACCGGCCGCTGCCAGGACTTCGAGAGCCTGCGCAAAAAGGGCGGGCTGTCGGGGTATCCGTCCCGCGCCGAGAGCGACCACGACTGGGTGGAGTCCAGCCACGCCAGTGCGGCGTTGTCGTATGCCGACGGCCTGGCCAAGGCGTTCGAGCTGACCGGACACCGCAACCGGCACGTGGTCGCGGTGGTCGGCGACGGCGCGCTCACCGGCGGTATGTGCTGGGAGGCGCTCAACAACATCGCCGCGTCGCGCCGCCCGGTCATCATCGTCGTCAACGACAACGGCCGCAGCTACGCGCCCACGATCGGCGGCGTCGCCGACCACCTGGCCACGCTGCGGCTGCAGCCGGCCTACGAGCAGGCGCTGGAGAAGGGCCGCGACGCGGTCCGGGCGGTGCCACTCGTCGGCGAGGCCGTCTACCACTTGCTGCACAGCGTCAAAGCGGGGATCAAGGACTCGCTGTCGCCGCAATTGCTGTTCACCGATCTGGGGCTGAAGTACGTCGGCCCGGTGGACGGCCACGACGAACACGCGGTGGAGGTGGCTCTGCGCAGGGCCCGCGGCTTCGGCCGTCCGGTGATTGTGCACGTCGTCACCCGCAAGGGGATGGGGTACCCGCCGGCCGAGGACGACGAGGCCGAACAAATGCACTCCTGCGGCGTGATCGACCCGGCCACCGGCCTGGCCACCAAGGTCCCCGGCCCGAGCTGGACGGCGACGTTCTCCGAGGCGCTGATCGCCTACGGCAAGAAGCGCCGCGACGTCGTGGCCATCACCGCGGCCATGCCGGGCCCCACCGGGCTAACCGCGTTCGGGAGAAGGTTTCCGGACCGGTTGTTCGACGTCGGTATCGCCGAGCAGCATGCGATGACGTCGGCGGCCGGGCTGGCGATGGGCGGGCTCCACCCCGTGGTCGCGATCTACTCGACGTTCCTCAACCGGGCCTTCGACCAGATCATGATGGACGTGGCGTTGCACAAACTGCCCGTCACCATCGTGCTGGACCGGGCCGGCGTCACCGGTAACGACGGCCCCAGCCACAACGGCATGTGGGACCTGTCGATGCTGGGCATCGTGCCCGGTATGCGGGTAGCCGCACCACGCGACGCCACCCGGCTGCGCGAGGAACTCGGGGAAGCGCTGGACGTCAACGACGGTCCGACGACATTGCGGTTCCCCAAAGGCGACGTGGGCGAAGACATTCCGGCTATCGAACGGCGCTCGGGCGCGGATGTGCTGGCGGTGCCGGCCGGTGGCTTGAACCACGACGTGCTGCTGGTCGCGGTGGGTGCCTTCGCGCCGATGGCGCTGGCGGTGGCCAAACGGCTGCACAACCAGGGAATCGGCGTGACGGTGATCGACCCGCGCTGGGTCTTGCCGGTGTCCGACGCTGTTGCCGAACTGGCGGCGGAGCACAAACTGCTGGTCACCCTGGAGGACAACGGGGTCAATGGCGGCGTGGGTGCGGCGGTGTCTGCGGCCCTGCGACGCGTTGACATCGATGTGCCCTGTCGCGACGTCGGGCTGCCGCAGGAGTTCTTCGACCACGCGTCGCGACCGGAGGTGCTGTCCGATCTCGGGCTGACCGACCAGGACGTGGCCCGCCGGATCACCGGTTGGGTCGCCGCACTCGGCGCTCCGCTCGCGTCTGAAACCGAGGTCCGCGAACCTTTCGACTAGGGTCGGCCTTCGGGAAGGCTGGCTCCGGCGTGACGCGAGGGCTTTCGGCGTGAAGCCAAGGTTTTGGCAGTGAACCCAGGGATTTCAGGGTGAAGACAGGGTGGAATCTGGGCGATTTTTCCGGCCTGGTTTAACTCCCAGCGCCAACGTTTCACACCCAACGCCAACGCTTCACCCTCAACGAGGGCACACCAGCAACGTCCTAGCCGTCCTCGGCGCCGGCCGGCGGCGACAGCGCGGCGGCCAGCACCGGGACCACGAGTTCGCGTTGCCACGACCGCGCCTGACCCAGACGCAATTGCTCCTCTACGGCCTTGGCGGGGTTTTCGGCGTTCGCCGCGATGGCGTCCCAGTCCCAACACAACCGTCGTAGCAGGTCAGGCAATATCAGGTTCTCCGCAGGTACGTCGACCCGCTGCGACACTTTGGCCAGGGCCGCCCGGGCGGCTTCCAGCCGCGCCGCGGCCTCGGGCTTCCGTTTGCCCCACCGCGCCGGCGGCGGCGGGCCATTACTAGGTTCCACCTCGTCCGGCGAATTCGCGCTTTCGCGGGCCGCCTGCAGCGCCCCCAGCCACATCGCAGCGCTACGGCGCTGGTTGCGCCCGCCGAACACCGGCAGCGCGACCAGGTCCTGGACCGTCTTGGGGTCGGCGATGGCGGCGTCGATGATGGCCGAATCCGGCAGGATCCGGCGCGGCGCGATGTCGCGCCGCTGGGCGATACGGTCCCGCGCCGCCCACATCTCGCGAACCGCGGCCAAGCCTCGCGGGTCACGTATCTTGTGGATCCCGGACGTCCTACGCCAGCGCTCCCGCCGGGCGGCCGGCGCCGACTCCCTCTCGGCCTCCCTAACCTCAAAGTCGCGCAGGTAGTCGAATTCCTCTGCGGCCCAATCGGTTTTGCCTTGCTCGGCCAACACTTCCGCGATCGCCGCCCGCAGCTCGATGAGGAGTTCGACGTCCAGGGCCGCGTAGTTGAGCCACTCCATGGGCAGCGGGCGCTTGGACCAGTCGGCGGCGCCATGGCCCTTGGCCAGCCCTAAACCCAGCAACCTCTGGACCATGGTCGCCAGGTTCACCCGGTCGAATCCGGCCAGCCGCCCGGCGAGCTCGGTGTCGTACAGCGCCGGCGGCCGCAGTCCGACCTCGGCCAGACAGGGCAGGTCCTGATCGGCGGAGTGCAGAATCCACTCGTCGTGGCGCAGCACCTCGGCCACCGGCCGCAGCACGGTCTGCGGGTCTCCACCGTGGCTGACCGGGTCGATGAGCACGGTGCCGGCATTGGCCCGCCGGATCTGAATCAGGTAGGCCCGATTGGAGTAGCGGAAGCCCGAAGCGCGCTCGGCGTCCACCGCAAAGGGTCCGCTGCCGCGGTCCAGGAGCGCCGCGGCCGCCTCGATATCGCCGACGGTCACCGAAAGTGTCGGTATCCCCTCGGCGGGGTGCACTAGCGGGGTGGGTTCCGGCTCGTTGCTGCCCGGCGGGTCGGGGTCCGATGGTGGCGACCCGCTTCGCCCGGCTGCGCCGCGCTCGCGATCGCCACGCGCCAGCGGAGACTGCTCGGGGCACATGTCAGGCGCGTGACCGCGAGCCCAGGTCAGTGACCCCGGCCGGCGGTAGGCCCGCGGCGTGCTCCAGTACGTCGCAGAAAGCCTCGACATGGGCGCCGACCTCGGGGGTGGTCGCCGTCCATGACGCCCGCAGTTCCAGCTGATGGGCGCGCGGTGTCCCGGAGATGTCGCCGTAACGCACCGACGTGGTGGCGGTGACGGTGCCGCCCAGCGCGGTGAACTGTTCGGTGTGCGCCTCCAGCGCCTCGGCGAGCCAGCTCCACGCCACTTCCGGCAGCAGTGGGTCGATGGCCTCGTGCGAGTCCAGGTCAGCCTGAATGTAGGCGACCAGGCGGATGGTCCCGTCCCACGCATCGGAGCCGTCCGGGTCGTAGAGCAGGATCAGCCGGCCGAACGCGTCGCCTTCGGATCGCTCGGGGACGATCTCGACGTCGGGATGTTTGACTTCGGCACCCAGCGCGTAGCTGTACGGCGCCAGCCGCTGTGGCGGCCGGATGGGGCCGAGCTCGATTTCGGGCCGCACGGTCACAGCGTTCATGGCCGCCACCGCATCGCGGAAGGGCGCCGGTTCAGCTGATGTCATGCGCGCCGCTCCTCATCGCTGCGCTCTGCATCGTCGCGTGCGCGGGTCACCGTTCCGACGGTAGACCTATCGTCCGACACGCGAAATCAGGCGCGCCGAATAGTGCTCAGCTGTTGGAGCGGTCGCCAAAACGTGCGGGGCGTTTTTCGCGGTGGGCGGCGAGCCCTTCCCGGACATCGGGCCCGCCGAACCCGACGAATTCCAGCCCGAGAGACGTTTCGAAGGCAGGCCCGAACATGCGGTACCAGTGGTTGAGGCTGTGTTTGGTCCAGCGGATCGCGTGCTGGGCCCCGTTCGCGAGGTTCTCGGCCAGCCGAGTTGCGGTGGGAAGCACATCGTCGTCGTCGACGCAGGTCGAGACCAATCCGATGCGTTCGGCTTCTTCGCCGGACAGCGTCTCGCAGGTCAGCAGGTAGTACTTGGCCTTCGCCATGCCGACCAGCAGCGGCCAGCAGATCGCGGCATGATCACCGGCGGCCACCCCGAGCTTGGTGTGACCGTCGATGATCTTGGCGGTGCGGCCCGCCACCGAGATGTCGGCGAGCAGGGCTACCACCAGACCGGCGCCGACCGCGGGGCCCTTGATGGCCGACACCACCGGTTTGTCGAGGTTAACCAGGTTGAGCACCAGGTCGCGGGCTTCGCGCATGATGCGGATCCGGCCTTCGTAGTCACCGATGGTTTCTTCAATCAAGTCGAAGCTGCCGCCGGAGGAGAACGCTTTGCCTTCGCCGCGGACCAGGACAACCCTGACGTCGGGATCGCGACCGATCACCGGCCAGATGTCGGCGAGGTCGCGATGCATCTGCGGCCCGACCGAGTTCAACCCGGGCGCGTCGAGAACCAGCGTCAGCACCCCGTTGTCGCCGGGTTCGATTCGCAGACTGGGGAATTCGTCATAGCTGACCGGGAATTCGCGCACTGGCATACGTGGATGTTACGCATGCACCGATCGACCGGCCGCGCCCGCCTTGATATCGCCGCGAACAATGCGTTCGGCCAGGCGCGATGCCAGCGCCATGATGGTCAGCGCCGGATTGGCGCTGCCCTGCGTGGGACACACCGAGCCGTCGGCGAGGAACAGGTTGGGAACAGCCCAGGTCCGGTGGTCGGAGTTGACCACACTGGTCTGCGGGTCAGAACCCATCCGCGCGCCGCCGATGAGATGTGCGAATCGCTGAATGGTCAGCACGTCTTGCGCGTCGGCGGCGTGCAGGATGTTGGTGATCACCTTCTTCGAGTACTCCATGTTGGCCTTGTCGTTGTCCGACAGGGAGTAGTCGAAACGGGCAACCGGAATTCCGTACGGGTCGGTCTCGTCGGCCAGAGTGACCCGGTTCTCCGGATGCGGAAGCAGCTCGTTGAGCACCCCGATGGTGGCCCAGTGGTTGTAGTCACGCATGTATTCGCGCAGCGCCGCCCCCCAATGCCCGTCGGCCAGAACGTGTTCGGCCCAGCCGATGGGCAGCGGTGAGACGGTTTGGATAGAAAACCCACGGGCGAAGCCACGGTCGGGATCGGTTTCGTAGAACTGCTCCGACGAGACCTCCGGCGGCGGCGCTTTGTACATCCGCAATTCCTCCGGCCAGCGGCCCGCGGTCTGCGACGCGCCTTGCACTATCACGTATCGGCCGACCTGGTCGTCGTTGTTGCACAATCCGTTCGGGAATTTAGCGCTCGCCGAGTTGAGCAAAAGCCGTGGCGTCTCAATTGAATAGCCCGCTATCGCAACTACTTTGGCACGCTGGCGGTGCTCCTCGTCGCCGTTCTCTTTGAAATAGGTTACCCCGCAGGCATTTCCGGACTCGTCAAGTTCGACGCGGCTGGCCATGCAGTTTGCCCGGATCTCGACGCCGTGGGCCAACGCGTCGGGCAGGTGTGTGACGAACGGGCTGGCCTTGGCGTTGACCTTGCAGCCCTGTAGGCAGTAACCGCGGTAGATGCAGTGTGGCCGGTTGCCGAAGGTGCCGTTGACGATGCCGACCGGGCCGACCCGCATCTCGATGCCGAGTTTGATGGCGCCTTCCCAGAGCTTCAGGGCAGCTCCCGACACCGGATGCGGCGCGAAGGGGTAGCGGTGTGGATCGCCCCACGGCCAGTCCTGACCTGCCACCGGCAGCTCTTGCTCCATGCGCTGGTAGTGCGGACGCAGGTCGGCGTAGCTGATCGGCCAGTCGGCGCCCACCCGGTCCCGGGTGAAGGTTTCGAAGTCGCTGGGGTGAAACCGCGGGGTGTAGCCGGCGTAGTGCACCATCGATCCGCCCACGCCGCGGCCGGAGTTGTTCTTGCCCAGCTCGACCGGGTCGGAGCCGCCGATGATCCGCTTCTGCGTCCAGTACAGCTCGTGCGATCCGGCTTCGTCGGAAACCCAGTCCTCGTCGGGGTGCCAAAACGGCCCGGCTTCCAGGATCACGATCCGCCAGCCGGCCCGGGCCAGTCGTTGGGCCAGCACCGAACCGCCCGCTCCGGCGCCCACGATGACGAGGTCGACTTCCTCGTCGTCGGAGTAGCGCCGCATGGTGGCCTCGCCGGGCAGGTCGCGGGAGTGCACGTCGAGCAGGAAGCGGGAGTCGTTGTCCCGCGGGCCAACCGCGCCCTTAAGTAGGCCGCGCCAGAAGTCACCCATCGATGCGGTCCTCTTCGACGGTCTTGACGGGGTCCTCGTCGGTTGCGCCCGGCTTTTCAAACGGCTCACGGCTTCCGACGCCGCCGAGCCGCATGAAACCGCGGGGATAGGCGGGGCCGCCGAACCCGATCTCGTTCCATGCCCACGGATGGCTGTAGAAAGCGCTGAGCGCCATCCGCATCACCACCGACCAGGCCCGCGAGACGTTCAATCGCGCCCAGCTGCCGCCCGACAGCTTCGCGTCGGCGAACTGCCCGATGATCGATTCCCGGGTGTCCAGGTCGGCGGCCGCGAACGACTCCGCGCCGCAGCCTGCGGCCGCTTCATCCAACCCGGTCAGCACCAGCCGCCAGGTGTCACGGTCATCAGGCATGTCGGCGTACTGGAAGCCGTCCAGCTTGCCGTCGGCGAGCTTGGCGTCGACGAACTCGGCTACCGGAATGCGCGGGTCGGAATCCTGGGCGAGCACGGTGTCGCAGAACGCCCGCAGGGTCGGCTCCTCAGACGCGTCGAAAAACCGCAGCGGCCCGGGTTCGTCGAGCCGGGACAGCACCACCGACTTGGTGGCTTCGTCCCAGGTGTCGACGGGGGCCAGCACGTCGTATTCGGGGTAGCGGCCGATCATCTGCGGTGTGGTGCCGCGTCGCTGGCGGGGCAGCCACGACGGATGCAACGGCCGGCCCTCAGGCCGCAGGTTAGGCAAGTGCTCGCCACCTGGGATATCCGGCATCGCGGACGCTCACTTCTCGCGCCGCAGCACCGCGGCCAGCAAGCCCATCCCCCCGACAATGCTCATCAGCCCGGGTGCCGCGATGGGCGGGCCCATCGGCACGTTGTAGCTGGCCAGTCCCCAGCCGCCGGGGCGGCGCGACACCCCGCGCGCATGGAAGTACTGGCCCATCAGCCCGTTCGCCGCGTACACGGCTGCGGTGACCGGCAGCCAGCGCTTGGCCCACCGCTTGGAGAAGACGCCGCCCACCCCGGCCACCACCACCGGCGGAGTGACCACGATCGGGCTCCACATCCATTTGTTGCCGAAACTGGCCTTGTAATGCTCCAAGTACACCTCCGCCGTCGTGACCAGCGCCGCGAACGCGGTCAGCCCGGACAGTGACCGCTCGAAGCGACCATGGGCCACGTTGCGCAACACCCGATCGACGAGGTACTCCGTCTCTTCGACCAGTCCGGCCCCACTTCCCGGCTTGTCCATAAGCAACATCGGCCGTCTCCTTCCGCGCAGTCGAGGGGGCGGCGAGTAGATGTATCACCGCCGTATCGCGCATTACCCAAAACTGCCGTCCGCTAACGGTTCGGGGTCCGGTACTTCGGCGGCGTGGCAGCATTGAGGCCAATGAGTACCCGTCGCGAGCTCGTCCAATCGCCCTATCTGGCCGCGGTCGCCGGCCGCAAACCCAGCCGGGTGCCGGTCTGGTTCATGCGGCAGGCGGGCCGCTCGCTGCCCGAATACCGGGCGCTGCGAGAACGGCACAGCATGCTGGCGGCCTGCTTTGAGCCAGAACTGGCCTGCGAGATCACCCTGCAGCCGATACGCCGCTACGACGTCGACGCGGCGATCCTGTTCTCCGACATCGTGGTGCCGCTGCGAGCGGCCGGCATCGACTTGGACATTGTCGCCGACGTCGGACCGGTGATCGCCAGCCCGGTGCGCACCGCCGCCGATATCGATGCGATGAAACCTCTTGAACCACAAGCGATTCAGCCGGTGTTGGACACGGTCTCGTTGCTGGTTGACGCGCTGGGTCAGGTTCCGCTGATCGGCTTCGCGGGCGCGCCGTTCACGCTGGCGTCCTACCTGGTCGAGGGCGGACCAAGCCGTAATCACGCCCTCACCAAGGCGATGATGCTGGCCGAGCCGGCGAATTGGCATGCCCTGATGACGAAGCTGGCCGACCTCACCATCGCGGTTTTGCGCGGCCAGATCTCCGCGGGGGTCGACGCGATTCAGGTGTTCGACTCGTGGGCGGGGACGCTGTCGCTGGCCGACTACCGGCAGTACGTGCTGCCGCACAGCGCGCGGGTGTTCGCCACGCTGGCCGAATACGGGGTGCCGATGACGCACTTCGGCGTCGGGACCGCCGAGCTGCTGGGCGCGATGTCCGAGGCGGTGGCGTCCCGAGCGCGCGCCGGAAAAGGCACTGTTGTCGGCGTGGACTGGCGAACCGCGCTGACCGATGCCGCGGCCCGCGTGCAACCCGGGACGGCGCTGCAGGGCAACCTCGACCCGGTGGTGCTATTGGCGGGCTGGCCGGTGGTGGAACACGCCGCGCGTGCCGTCGTCGACGACGGACGTCGGGCCGTGGACGCAGGCGCGGCCGGCCATGTCTTCAACCTCGGCCACGGAGTGTTGCCCGAGACCGATCCCGGCGTGCTGACCGAGTTGGTGTCGCTGGTCCACTCGCTATGAGTGCACGCTCGTATTGCGTTGTGGGGGGCGGTATCTCGGGGTTGACGGCGGCCTACCGGCTGCGGGCGGCGGCGGGTGACGATGCGACCATCACGCTGTTCGATCCCGCCGACCGGCTCGGCGGGGTGTTGCGCACCGAGTCGGTCGGCGGCCAGCCCATGGACCTGGGCGCTGAGGCGTTCGTGCTGCGGCGGCCCGAGATGCCGGCGCTGCTGGGCGAGCTGGGCCTGTCCGGGAGCCAACGGACCACCACCGGCGCCCGGCCGTTGATCTACAGCCAGGGGAATCTGCACCCGTTGCCGTCGGGCACGGTGGCCGGCATTCCGTCGTCGGCGGCATCGGTGGCCGGACTGGTCGACGAGGCCACTCTCGCGCGCATCGAGGCCGAGCCGGGCCGTCCCTTCGAGTGGCAGCCGGGCAGCGATCCCTCGGTGGCCTCGCTGGTGGCCGACCGGTTCGGTGAGCAGGCCGTGGCGAGGTCGGTGGATCCGCTACTGGGCGGGGTATATGCGGGCTCGGCGGCGACGATCGGGCTGCGCGCCGGCGCGCCCAGCGTGGCGGCCGCGCTCGACCGCGGCGCGGGGAGTTTGACCGAGGCGGTGCATCAGGGGTTGCCGCCGGCCAACGACGGGCCGGTGTTCGGTTCGTTGCAAGGCGGCTACCAAGTACTGCTCGACGAGCTCGTCCGGCGCAGTGGGGTGCAGTGGGTGCACGCCGCCATCGAGCAACTTGAGCCTGGCTGGACGCTGCGCGATGACGCCGGTGGCAGCTGGCACGCCGACGCGGTGATCCTGGCCGTCCCGGCCCCGCGGCTGGCGCGCGTCGTCGAGGACCTGGCCCCGCGCAGTTCCGCCGCCGCCCGCCGGATAACGAGCGCGTCGTCGGCGGTGGTGGCGCTGGCGGTGCCGGCCGATACACCGTTTCCGGAATCGTCCGGTGTGCTGGTGGCCAGCGGTGAGCCGTTGCGCGCCAAGGCGATTACCTTGTCGTCACGCAAGTGGGGCTTCGACGGTGAGGTTCAGCTGCTGCGGTTGTCATTCGGGCGCTTCGGCGAAGATCTGGCTGCTCAGGCTTCCGACGGGGACCTGCTGGCCTGGGCTTTGAGCGACTTGGCCGCCGTGTTCGGCGTGGACGTCGAGCCGGTCGATGTTCGCGTGCGGCGCTGGATCGACGCGATGCCGCAGTACGGTCCGGGCCACGCGGATCTGGTCGCCGAGGTGCGCGCGGGTCTGCCGCCGACGCTCGCCGTGGCCGGCAGCTTTCTGGATGGCATTGGCGTACCAGCCTGTATCGGGGCGGCCGGACGTGCGGTCGAGACGCTCCAAGCGGAAATGGCACGATAGATCTCATGGCCAAACTCGCCCGTCTTGATTTTGACGCCCTGAACTCGCAGCTTCGCTACCTGATGTTCTCGGTGTTCTCGGTGCGTCCCGGTGAGCTCGGTGATGGGCGCGACGCTGTGGTGGACGACGCCGCGACGTTCTTCAAGCAGCAGGAGGAACGCGGGGTCGTGGTGCGCGGCCTTTACGACGTGGCGGGGCTGCGCGCCGACGCCGACTTCATGATCTGGACCCACGCGGAGCGCGTCGAGTTATTGCAGGCGACCTACGCCGATTTTCGTCGCACCACCATGCTGGGCCGGGCCAGTACGCCGGTGTGGAGCAGCGTCGCGCTGCACCGGCCGGCGGAGTTCAACAAGAGCCATATCCCGGCGTTTCTGGCCGGCGAGGAGCCCGGCAATTACATCTGCGTGTATCCGTTCGTGCGGTCCTACGAGTGGTACCTGTTGCCCGACGAGGAGCGCCGCCGCATGCTCGCCGAGCACGGCATGGCAGCCCGCGAGTACAAGGATGTTCGGGCCAACACCGTGCCCGCGTTCGCGCTCGGCGACTACGAGTGGATCCTCGCGTTCGAGGCCCCCGAACTGGACCGCATCGTCGACCTGATGCGGGAACTGCGGGCCACCGACGCCCGACGGCATACCCGGGCTGAGACGCCGTTCTTCACCGGGCCGCGGGTACCGGTCGAGCAGCTGGTGAATGCGCTGCCATGAGCTTCCCGGACCCGACCGATCCCGCTCGTTTCGAAGAGACGTATCGCGACGCACGGCTGTCGCACGGCTTGCCCACCGCCACGCCGTGGGACATCGGCGGTCCCCAGCCGGTGGTCCAGCGGCTGGTCGCGCTGGGCGCAATCAAGGGTGAGGTGCTCGACCCGGGCACCGGCCCGGGGCATCACGCGATTTACTACGCCTCGAAGGGCTATTCGGCCACCGGTATCGACGGATCGGCCGCGGCCATCGAGCGTGCTCAGGCGAACGCTCGCAGGGCCGGGGTGTCGGTGAACTTCCAGGTGGCTGATGCGACGAGGCTGGACGGACTGGACAACCGGTTCGACACCGTCGTCGACTGCGCGTTCTACCACACTTTCAGTACTGCTCCGGAGCTGCGGCAGTCCTATGTTCAGGCGTTGCGGCGGGCAACCAAGCCGGGAGCGCGGTTGTACATGTTCGAGTTCGGGGACCGTGACGTCAACGGCTTCAGGATGTTTCGGAGTTTGTCCGAGGACGACTTCCGCCAGGTGCTTCCCTACGGCGGTTGGGAGATCACCTACCTGGGCACGACCACCTATCTGGTCAACCTCAGCGCCGAGTCGATCGAGATGATGGCCGCGCGCAATCCCGATGCGGCCCACCAGGTTCGGCCTTTCATGGAGCAGTTCCGGGCCATGGAGCCGTGGTTGGTCAACGGCAGGGTGCACGCGCCGTTCTGGGAAGTGCACGCGACCCGGCTGGACTGACGCCGCTCAAACCGCCGTTTTCCCTCGAATCACAGCGGCACTTCAGCAACAGTGGTCACTCCAGTCACCGGCGGAGAGACGTTTCTCCTAGTCCAGCTATCAGCGACAAAATTTTGTCGCTGGTAGCTGGACTACAAGACATGTCCGGATCTTTTTGTGACAGCCGGGAACCCTGAGACGGATGGGGCAGCCCAGCCTCCGGCGTTATCCCTCGTCAGGGACCAGCCGCAGCGAGATCGAGTTGATGCAGTAGCGCTGGTCCGTCGGTGTCGAATAGCCCTCACCGGTGAACACGTGTCCCAGGTGGCTGTGGCAGGTGGCGCACAGCACCTCCGTGCGCGCCATCCCGAGCGAATTGTCGGAACGCAGGATCACCGCGTCCGAACTCGACGGGTCGAAAAACGAGGGCCAGCCACAGTGTGACTCAAATTTCTCTGTGCTGCGGAACAACTCGGCTCCGCAGGCCCGACATTGGTAGACGCCCTGGGTTTTGGTGTCGGTGTACTCGCCGGTGAATGGCCGCTCGGTGCCGGCGCGACGCAACACGTCGAACTCCTGCGGGGTGAGCTTTTGACGCCACTCGTCATCGGTGAGTTCTAGCTTTGGATGGCTCATGTGTCCACGCTAGCCCGGTCTTCCGTCAGCCACGCCGGATCGATGCCGCTGTCCAACCGGTCCTCCGCCTTGGCGTCCAGATAGCGGAAGTACAGCACCGTGAACACCACGATCAGCAGCAGCGACCACCCGTAGGTGATCTTGAGGTACTCCAACGCGCGCCCCCATCTCATCCAGTTGAGCAGCAGCCAGCGGTCCAGCGTCATAAAGCCGTAGATCGCCAGCCACGCCGGCCAGCTGCGGATCAGCGAATTGGGCAGCACGACCGTCATCAGGAACGGGAACAGCATCATCGAGTAGTAGCCCTGGGCCAACGGCAGCGCCAGCCACGACCACAGCAGCAGCACACCGGCCGAGTTTGCGAACCAGAACAGCGGGTCGCGGGTGCGGTAGTAGCGGTACAACAGCCACATCGCGCCGATCGCGAGCAGCGTGAAAAGAATCCGCAGGAACACGATCATCCAGGTGGGCAGCCCGAAGTACACGCCATTGCCCTCGATCGAGCTGTTGAAGTAGTCCCGGACGCCCCCGATGTAGGGCAACGTGCGGGTGAAGAAGTCCATCGGGTCGCTGACCAGCGGGATCGCCGCCACGTTGATGACCGCGGGCACCAGGACGGCGGGCACCAGGGCCCGCCACTGGCGGTTCAGCAGCGGCAGCAACAGCAACGGGGCCAGCACAGGCTTGAGCGTCAGCGTCAGCCCGACGGCGACGCCCGCCCACCACTGATAGCCCACTTTGCCGTCCAGCAGCCACCGCACGAACAACACCTCCGCCAGCAGGACGCAGCCGTTGATGTTGGTGAACACCAGCGTGTTGGTCACCGTCTCGGTGCAGAACATTGCCAGCAGCAACGCGGGGGCGGCCACCGAGGACAGCGTGAACTTGAACAGCCGCAGCAGCAGATACCAGGCGATCAGGATGGCCACGGTGTTGATCAAAATAAACAGATACCGCGACGGCGCGAAGGGCAGGTAGCCGAACGGAGCCATCAGCAGCGTCCCGCCGGGCGGATACAGGTAGTGCGGGTCGACGTAGTCGAAGTGCTCGTTGTAGATGTCCCAGCCGCGCCGGAAGTTGAGCACCGCCCGGTAGACCGGCTTGAAATCGTCGGTGATGTTGCCGTTGGTGGTGAGCACGATGCTGCGGTGGAGCACCGAAAGGATGGCCAGCGGCCACAACACCGACCGCAGCACCGTCACCGTGTTCGGTGCACTGGTGCGGGGACGGAATGCGGCCTGGATCCAATCGCGCGAGCCGGTTCGAGTCGAGTCAGCTGCCGTCACGAGCGAACCGTACACCGGCCACGCGCGCCGCCAAGTATTAGGCAGGGCAATAGGTGTCGGTTCCGGGCAGCTTGCCGGAGTCCAGATAGGCGACCAGCGGCGGGACCGCGCAGGACGAATAAATGCTGGCGCCGTGACCGATGCCCTGCCACATCACCCGCTTGCTGGCCGCATTGGCGTTGATGATGGTGGCTGCCGTCGCGGCCACACCTTCCGAGCCCACGATCGGGTCGTTTTGGACACCCATCAACAGGACGTCGATCTTGAGGTCTTTCGGCGGCGGCGAGGGCGAGGTAGTGGGCCAGTGCACGCATTTGACCAAGTTGAGCGCCGCGACGGTGCCGAACTGCGGATAGAGCTTTCCCCACGCGACCACCAGCTCGCGAACGCGGTCCGGGGTCGGGCGGTTGAGCGCGTCGCTGCAGCCGTTGACGAACTGGCCGTCCGAATCCTGGGTGGCGTCGGCGCGGTTGATCAAGTTGGTCAGCAGGTTGGTGTCGCCGGCGCGGGCGGCGGCCAGCGCGTCGGACAGGCTCGTGGTGGTGCTGGCCCGGCCGCCGGTCGGATAGCCCAGCGCAACGATGATCGCGTTGGCCACCGACGCCACCGAGGCACCGCGCGGCCCCTTACCGGTGCGGGCATCGGCGAGCAGCGCAGTAACGGCGCCCTTCGGGTCCGGACCGAGTGAGCAGTTCACCGCCACGCACTGCGCGGCGAACGCGTCGAGGGCGGCTTGCTGACCCTTGACCTGCTGCTCAGCGGCGCCTTCGGCGTTGATACCCAGCGCGACGGGGGAGTCGAGGATCAACCGGCCAACCTTGTCCGGACGCGATCCGGCGTAGGCCAACGCCACCTGCCCGCCGTCGCCCAGTCCGATCAGGGCGAGCGCGGGCACGTCCCAAAGGTTGCGCAAACGTTCGATATCCGAAGCGGCGTGGGAATTGTCGAAGGCCGCGTCGCCCGGTGCGATGGCGTCGGTGCAGTTCGTCGTCGCGCTATTCGAGACGTTCGAAAGGTTGGCAACCGGGTCGTCGCCGGACTTGTATTGGGCCTGGTCGCGCATGGTTCGACGATCGAAGTGGTCGCGGCAGTCGATGGGGCTCGACTTGCCCATCCCGCGGCGGTCGACGGCGACGATGGGATGGGAGCGCAGCACGTCGGCGCCCGCCCCGGACAGCCACACCGCCAATTGCGTCGACGACGGGAGATCGGAGCCGGTGGTCAAGACCAGGGGGCCCGCGTCGCGCGGGGTTTGACTCGAGCGGGCACGCACTGCACCGATGCTCAGCGTCCCCGCCCCGCCGTTGACGGGGTCGAGGTCGGCGTCATAGGTCGCGCAATCGAGTTTGATGCTGGGCGCCGCGGACACTCCCGCGTCGGCGAGCACCTGCTTGGTGCAGTCGTGCCAGGACAAGTCATTCTTGGGCGCGGCGATGGGCGGCGGACCGGCCGGCGGCGGCTTGGTGGTGCCCGCGCCTTGCGGTCGGGCGCCGGAGTTGGTGGCGAAGCGCGGGTCTGCGGGCAGCAGCGGAACGCAGCCGGCCAGCACGGTGGTCGCCGCGATCAGAATCGCGGTCGACGTGATGCGCCGACTCATGCCGACCACAGTAGCCATATCCGAAACGGGAGCCATATTCCAAGGCCCCAACAGACCCGTTCAGGTCTTGACGTAACGCGTGTACAGGTAGCCCGCGTCGTCGGTGAGAACGTGGGCACAACGCATCTGGGTCAGCAACTGACCGGGGCCGGTCGCGATCCGCCGGGCCAGGCCGCCGACCAGATACGGCGCGATCGTCAGGCACAGTTCGTCGAGCATGCCGCGCTGGACGAACGCGCCGAGCAGCATCGGTCCGCCTTCAGTGAGGATCCGGCGGAAACCACGCGCCTTTAGCACCGCCAGCATCGCGGCCTCGTCGACCCCGGCGGGGTCGTTGGCTGAGCAGTCCACCACCTCGGCGAGGCCGGCCAGCCCGCGGCGCGTCGAAGCGGCAGCCTCCGTGCAGGTCAGCACCAAAGGTGGGACTTCGGTGCGGGTGAACACTCCCAGATCGCGGTCCAGGCGACCCGACTTGGTGACAATCACCATTTGCGGGACTTCGCTTTGCCCCCGGGCTTGCCGGCGCTGGCGCTGAGCGACGCTCAGATGCGCCCCGGAGTAGCTTTCGATCCGCACCGTGCCCGCGCCGACCAGCACCACATCGGCGAGTTCGCGTAGCAGGTTGAAGATGAACTTGTCGCCGGGCGATGCCATTGCGGCGGTGGTGCCGGCGGAGGTGGCGCCTCCGTCCGCGCTGGTGATGAAATTCGCTCGCAGCCAGAGGCCGTCGTGTTCGGCCGGATAGTCGTAGAGCTGGGGGAGTTCACCGTCGTCGACTTCGCGCCCGGATTCGAGCAGCGTCAGTGCGGGCATGAGTTTGATTGCAGCACGCCGCTACAGTGCCTGCATGCAGGGGGCCACTTCGCCGGACGTGTCCGGGCAGGTCGCTCACCTCGTGGACCGGAACCCGAGCGTGTCGCCGGAGCGGCTGATCTCTCAATTGCGGCCACCGCCGACGTTCGCCGAAGTGAGCTTTGCGACGTATCGCCCCGATCCGGCGGAACCGACTCAGGCTGCCGCCGTCGCGGCGTGTCGGGACTTCTGCCGGCAGGCCGTGGAGCGCCGGGCGGGCCGCAAGAAACTGTTGGGCAGACGTGAGGTGCTGCCCGGCGGCGGGCTCTACCTGGACGGCGGGTTCGGGGTGGGTAAGACTCACCTGCTGGCGTCGGCGTACTACCAGCTGCCGGGTGACGGGCCGGATGCGGGAGCAGATGGGGTTGCGCCCAAGGCGTTCGCCACATTTGGGGAGCTGACCCAATTGGCGGGGGTGTTCGGCTTCGTCGAATGCATTGAGCTGCTGGCCAATTACACCGCGGTGTGTATCGACGAGTTCGAACTGGACGACCCGGGCAACACCACGCTGATCTCGCGGCTGCTTTCGTCGTTGGTGGAGCGGGGCGTGTCGGTGGCGGCCACCTCCAACACGCTGCCCGAGCAGCTCGGCGAGGGCCGCTTCGCCGCGCAGGACTTCCTGCGTGAGATCAATACGCTGGCAAGCATTTTCACCACCGTGCGGATCGAGGGGCCGGACTATCGTCATCGCGACCTGCCGCCGGCGCCCAAGCCGCTGTCCGACGAGCAGGTCGCCGAGCGCGCGGCGGGTGTGCCCGGGGCGACGGTCGACGACTTCGACGCGCTGTGCGCGCATCTGGCCACCATGCATCCGTCGCGGTATCTGACGCTGATCGAGGGTGTCAGCGCGGTGTTCTTGACCGGCGTGCATGCCGTCGACGACCAGAACGTCGCCCTGAGGCTGGTGTCGCTGACCGACCGGCTCTACGACGCCGGCATCCCGGTGGTGGCGTCCGGGGCGAAGCTGGACACCATCTTCAGCGAGGAGATGCTGGCCGGCGGTTACCGAAAGAAGTACCTGCGGGCCACTTCTCGGCTGTTAGCGCTGACGGCCTCTTAAGTCAGAGGTTCCACTGCGCGAGGTGCTGGCCGGTCTTCTTGTCCAGCAGCACCACGTTGGACACCGGATCGCGGTAGGCGTCCCAATACACTTCACCGCGCACAACCGATCCTTGTGGGGCGTTGACGATCACGTTGTCCAGCGCATCGGGCGCGTCGGATGCCCGCGGCTTGTAGGCGTCGGCGAAGGGTGTCACGCCGTTGAAACTGAAATTGGTCGCCATGATGAAGGAGTTCGGCACCCGCACGGCGTGGATCGCCACGTCGGCACGCTCGACGCTGCTGCCCGGGAAGCTTTTGATCGGCACGCCCTCGCGCGTATAGCCGAATCCCGGCGGCGGGTCGCACGGCGTCACGCTGCTGACGGTGACGTCCGCGACGTAGGTGCCAGTGTCCACCCGCAAGGTGTCGCCGATGCGACCGATCGGCGCGTCGCCGGCCCAGGCGCGGGGAACGGCAACGACCGCGGCGGTGAGGCCCACGACAGTGACACCCGCAACGGCGACGATGAGAGAGGTCATCACGCTCAGCCAGCGGTGCATCGTTGCCTCCTCGGCTCCTTCGGCGGACCTTCGCATGATTGCACACGCGCCATAGCAAAGGGGAGTGGTTGGTCGTAGCTGGTCAGCCGTCTCGGGCGGCGTCGGGATCGGGCTCGGTGATCTGGTTGCCGCTGGTCAGCGATTCCAGCGCGGCGACCAGGTCCACCTCGACACGTTCCTTGTCCACTCCGAATCGGTGTAGCGGTCCCGCGCCGTCCTCGAGCTCCAGCAGCGCCAGCAGCACATGTTCGGTGCCAATGTAGTTGTGGCCGAGCCGAAGTGCCTCGCGGAAGGTCAGCTCCAGCGCCTTGCGCGCGGGGCCGCTGAACGGGATGAGCTCGGGGACCTCGGCAGCCGGCGAGGGCAGCGTTACGGCCGCGCGCAGCGCGTCGGTGTCGACGTGCTGCAGATGAAGCAGGACGGTTGCCAGCGCGGCCGGATCACTGAGCAGTCCCAGCAGCAGATGGTCTGGGGTGATTTCGTCGTTGGAGCCTTCATGAGCGATGTTCTGGGCGGCGACGACGGCCCCGCGGGCCCGCGGGGTGAAGCGCCCGAAACCCTGATCTGGGTCCAGCGTGGTGGCTTCGGACCGCGGCACGAAACGCTTCTGCGCAGCCTGCTTGGTGACACCCATGCTTTTGCCGATGTCAGTCCAAGAGGCTCCGGAGCGGCGCGCCTGATCGACGAAATGCCCGATCAGGTGATCGGCGACCTCGCCGAGGTGCTCGGCGGCCAGAACCGCGTCGCTGAGCTGCTCCAACGCGTCGCTGTGCACCCGCTTGATGGCGCTGATCAGCTCGTCGAGGCGGACGGGATACGCGATAGGTGTCGGCTCGGCCATAGCGTCAACAGTAGGTTGACGACGGGTGCTGCGTCAACTGGGGGTTGACGATGGTCTGTGGCGCGAAGGCCCGCGCTTCGTGCGGCTTCAAGTGTGAACGGAGGCTTTCGCTGTGAATCCTGGGCTTTCCGCGGGAGTGTGGGGCGGGCATCGGCGCAATTTGCGCCCAGGCTGCACGCGCGAAGCCCAGGATTCACGCCGAAAGCCCAGGCTTCACACCGAAAGCCGGAGACAACGAACCGCCAATCTGGCACGATTTGGACACCGTGAAGCCGCTAATTCCGACGTTGACAGGTCTCGCCGTTTTGGCGGGCGTGGCCGCGCCCGCCTACGCCGACAGCACCGACGACCAATTCCTCGCGACAATCCGGGCAGCCGGCATCAGCTTTCCGGACCCGGGCCGGGTGATCGCGGCCGGCAAATGGGTGTGCGAGAGGGCGGGTCACGGCGTTCAGATGGTGGATCTGGTGAAGGACGTCCAAATCCAAAACCCTGGGCTCGATCAGGAAAAGGCCGCCAAGTTCACCGCGATCGCGGCCAACGTCTACTGCCCGAACGCGCTTCCGCCAACCGCCAACGGCGGTTCATAGCAAGTCACATGTGACCCGTTGTTAACACCGACATCCCGGTGAACGAAACGTGTCGTCAACATTTCGCCTCTACCATCCTGAGACGAACAGCGGACCCTGCGACGCGGAGAGGAAGCAAATTGGACTTCCTTCAGGCGCAGTTGATCGACCCGCTGAGCAATCTCCTGAACACCCACATCCTCGTCTACCTGCTCATCGGCGTCGGCGTCTATTTCACGTTGCGCACCAGGTGTATTCAGATCCGCTACTTCGGGCGCATGTTTCGTCAGCTCCGTAAATCCCACCGCCAAGACGGTGGGATTTCTTCCTTTCAGGCATTCTGCGTGGGGCTGGCGTCGCGAGTGGGCACCGGAAACATCGCCGGTGTCGCTATCGCACTTACCGTCGGTGGGCCCGGCGCGATCTTCTGGATGTGGGTGGTGGCCGCGGTCGGCATGGCCACCGCGGTCATTGAGGCAACGCTCGCACAGCTTTTCAAGGTCCGCTCCGACGACGGCGCCTTCCGGGGCGGCCCCGCGTTCTACATCCAGCGGGGCCTGCGGTCACGGGCCGGCGGCGTCTTGTTCGCGGTGTTGCTGATGGTCACGTTCTCGACCGCGTTCAACATGGTGGAGACCAATGCGATCAGCGGAGTCCTGAAGTCGTCGCATGGCATCCCGATCGGCTGGACAACGGTGGCTCTGGCCGTGCTCGCGGCGCCGGTCCTGTTCGGCGGGGTGCGCAGGGTCGCCAAGTTTGCCGGAATGGTCCTTCCCGGGGTGGCGCTGGTTTACGCGTTGCTGGCGCTCGCGATTGTCGCAGCCAACATCAGCGAGCTGCCGACGGTGATCGAGCAGATCATCGGCGGCGCGTTCGGAATCAAGCAAATGGCAGGCGGTTTCGCCGGCGGGATCGCGGCGGCGATGTCCACCGGGGTCAAGCGAGGCCTATTCGCCTGCGAGGCGGGAATGGGCAGTTCACCCAACATCGCCGGTGCCGCGACCGTGTCACATCCGGTGGAGCAGGGGCTGATCCAGTCGCTCGCCGTTTTCGTCGACACCATGGTGATATGCACGGCGACAGCGTTCATCGTGCTGATGTCCGGGCCCGGGGTCTACAATCCGGCTCACACCGGTTCGATTGCCGGAGCCAGCCTGACCGAGTCCGCCGTCGCCGCCGGATTGGGATCGTGGACCACCGTGTTGATGACCACCGTGGTGTTCGTCTTCGCGTTTGCCTCGGTACTGAGCAATTACGTATGCGCCGAGGCCAACCTGTTTTTCCTGGGTGGGCGCCGCTGGGCGACGAGCGTGCTGAAACTTGTCACGCTGATGGCGATCGTGGTCGGGGCCATGTCCAAGCTGGCGCTGGTCTGGGCGCTCGCCGATCTCGCGATGGCACTGATGGCCATCGCCAACCTGGTCGCGATTTGCCTGCTGAGCAGGTGGGCCTTTGCCGCGTTGAAGGATTATCACCGTCAATCAGCGCTGGGGATAGATCCGATCTTCGTGGCCAGCGAGGTTGACCTACCCGGCGTGCTCGACGGCGACGTCTGGGAAACCTCGGGGCGTCGGCCGGTCGGCGTGCTATCCGGATCGACGCCGATTCGTCGGGCCGCACACCCGTTGTCAGAGGTCTCGTCGGCTGCATAGGCGCCCCCCGCTTTGTTGCCCGTTTGCGGCATGAGATGCGCGGGCACCTGCGCTCTGCGAAAATCGGACAGTCATGAAACTCCTGCTGGTGCTGACAAGCGTCGCTGCCACGATCGGCATTGCCGCGCCGGCGTACGCAGACGACAACGATCAAGAATTCCTCGCCGAACTTCGACAGGCCGGTATCACCTACCAGGACCCGGCGGACGCGATAACCGCCGCCAAGTCGGTGTGTCAGTTAGTCGATCAAGGAAAGTCGGCCGCGGAGATTGTCACCGAACTGCGCAACCGCAATCCGGCATTCCAGGGGGCCGGCGCCGCCAAGTTCACGACACTATCGGCCGCGCATTATTGCCCCAAATATTTGACTGGAGGTGGCCAGCCCTCGAAACCTGGTGGCGGCTAGTCGGATATGTCGGTCCCGGCGGACGGGCTCCCTTACTGTTGAGCCCGTGACAACAGCCGAGCAAGCACCTTCGACCATGCCACTGTCCCGCAAGATGCTGTGCGTCATGTATGGGGCGATCGCACTGGCCGCGCTGATCGCGACCTGGAGCCAAAACCTCGCATACACCCACAACGGCGCTGCTTTCCTCGTCAATTTCTGGCGCGACACCAAGGTCACGGCGGCTTCGCGAAGCATCACCGCCGACATCGTGTTGTTCGCACTCGCCGCGACTGTACTGATGGTGATCGAAGCCAGAAAACACAAAGTGCGGTTCGTCTGGCTCTACGTTGTGGGAAGTTTCTTGATCGCCGTGAGCGTGACGTTTCCGCTTTTCCTGATCGCCCGCGAGTTGCGCATGGGCGCTTCCGAACCGCCGCGCCTCGGTGCGGTGGACACGATTTTGCTCGCCCTGCTCACGATTCTGTCTGGGGTCTTCACCATTTGGGTCGACGCGGGATGAGGGCAGGACGGGCCGCCGGCGCCGCGCTGGCGGCAACTGGTCTTGTCTGGGGCGGTGCGCGTGCTTTAACCGCTCGAATCGAGCGGAACCCGGATCCCTTTACCCGCGAACAACTTCTGGCCGAACCGCAGGGTGACGAGACCCTGATCACCCGCGACGACGGGACGGTGCTGCGGGCGCTGGCTGCGGGGCAAGGTCCACCGGTGGTATTGGTGCACGGCTACACCGGCAACTTTCTCGAGTGGAACTTCGTGTGGGATGAACTGCAGGCCAAGGGCTTTCGCGTGATCGCCTACGATCAGCGCGGCCACGGCCTTTCCACGCTGGGTTCCGACGGGATCGGATCCGAGCCCATGGCCGCCGATCTCGCTGCGGTGCTGCGGCATTTCGACGTTCGTGATGGCGTGCTCGTCGGACACTCGATGGGCGGGTTCGTCACGATCCGCGCCATGCTCGATCATCCCGAGCTCGCGCAGCGGCTGCGTGGAATGGTGCTGTTCGCTACCTGGGCGGGCCGGGTCTTGGACGGAGCGCCACAGAACCGACTGCAGATACCCCTGATGCAATACGGCATCCTGCAACGGATGATGCGCAACAAGACCATAGCGATGCTGTTTGGTGCCGCCCAGTGCGGAAAGAAGCCCTCGCCGACGATGGTCTCGGTGTTCGTCGACTTGTTCAACCGACACATCGATACCCACGGGCCGCTGCTGCCGATCGTGCGGGCCTTCTCGCGCGAAGACCGATACCCACGGCTGGGTGAGATCGGCGTGCCCACCGTGGTCATGGTCGGCTCCGCCGATCGCACCACCCCGCCCAGCCACTCGCGGCGGTTGGCCGCCGGCATAACCGGGGCGCGTCTGGTCACCATCCCCGACGCGGGACATCTGCTGAATTGGGAAGCCGCCGACGACCTGATCCAGGTCGTCGAGTCCTTCCCAGCACACGGCGGGTGACGCTCAGCTATGGGGATCTTTACGCCGAAGTGAATCTTTGATGACTTCAAAAATCATGGCGATTCGTTTAGTGCCGGAGCGTGAATCAGGACGCTACGCTCCGGCAATGCGCCTGGCTATTCCACTTAACGAGGAACCACTGCTGGTACATATCGAATGGCGTCTGATGGACGAATTCCCTAGCGTTTCGCCGGAGGATGTCGATGCGCTCGTGCGCCTGGAGCACGCCCGTTTCGACACCCGTCCGATCCGGCGGTTCGTCCCGTTGTTCGTCGAGAAACACGCGCGTCAGCAACTCACTCACGTCCACGCATAGATCGGGACGGAGGGCTGCGGCTTGTCGGCGGCGGTCGTTGCGGACGGCTTATTGCGTCGGAAGCGGCCGCTGAGTTGCGAAACCCATTGCGCAATAGCGGGATTGAGCCAGTCCTGGCAGATGAGCGCATGGTGCAGAGTGTGAAAGCTGGTGCGGCCGTGGGCTGGACCCGCATAGCTGCACTGAACTAGGTCATCCAATTCATGACGGGGGCGGGGCCGCGCTCATCATTCAGCCGGTGGTGTGAACGATCAGCACGTCGATCTTGGCCCTGCGGGAGACTTCGGATGGGACTGATCCCAGCAGCCGCCCGGCGACGCTGCTGAGTCCGACGTTGCCGACGACCAACAGGTCGGCATGGACCTCCTCGGCCAGGTGCACCAGCGCGTTGATTGGGGCACCGACGATGGGCTTCTCCACCACGTTCTTGGCGCCGGCTTTGTGCGCCCGCTCCCTGGCGTCCTGCAGGATCGCGTAGACGGGGGCGTCGCCCACCAGCCGGTAGTCCTTCCCGTGGTCGCTGCCCGGCGGGACGCTCCAGCCGCCGTGTTCCTCGTGAGCGGGGGGATGTGCCGTCGCAACGATCAATTTCGCGCCGTGATCCGCGGCGATCTCGGCAGCGCGGTCGACCGCACGCAGGGACGAGTCCGAGCCATCGGTGCCGACCACCAGGGTCTGATACGCGCCCATTTTTACCCTCCAGCCATCGTTTGCAACGCGCCTGAGTCATCTCCGCAGCGCTACTCGAGCATGCCCCAGAAGTGAGCAGCCGCACTAGCCTTACACCATGCCCGCAGTCGGCGGGTGGTCCGCTGGGCCAACGGCTCCCGGATGACGCGGCCACCCGCTCGCCGCCCAGTCGACCAGCACCGACCACGCCGAGGCATTCAGGCAAACACGAATCGCATTGCCGCATAAGGCAATTCATGCAGCTCTTCGGACCACGTTCATCGGCATCCTCCTAGGAGGGGTGTGACCGCAAGACGTGGTGAGGTCTAATGGCCCGGACAGTAGTGCGTAACTGATAGCGAAACGAAGGTCGCCGCCCCGGCTGGGGTGAACCCCGGCATGGTGGCGACATTATTCGCGGCGGCCTGCCGAGTACCGCCTTGATTGAGGAAATTGCAGACCGTGTGGGCGTTGGTGATTAGATTGCCGGGCGGCCCGACGATGCCTACGCCGTTCACCTCCCGAACAAAGTTGTCGTCGTTGGCATCGGCATGAGCTACACCTATCGATAACAACATCAGGGGCACGGCCATGGCCAAAGCCGATAGTTGCCTCCCACTGTTCCGCCCGAGCGCCGTAATAATGCTCTTCATGGGCTTCCCCTTCCTCGGGTAGCGGCGGGCTGCCGTTACCTGGCACAGTGTCGCATTTTGCGATGAAGATCATATGAGTTTCGGCAAGTTACCTTGACTTCCATTTCCCAATTCGGTATGCGTTTTGGCGGTCGTCGGCTCCGGCTCGGTCCTTTTTCGCCCATGGTGTTGAAAGTGGCACTGCCACAACCGATTTCGACACCCGAATGCGGTGATACGCAAGGACTTTGAATACAATGGCAGCTAAGCACGGAACAGCGAACCGCTACAACGAGGGGTACCGGTGCGAGGATTGCAGGAAATGGCACGCCTTCGGTCGCGGATTACCGCCAGAGGCGCGTCAGTGGCGAGGTTAAAGGTGTGGCAGACCTGCCACAAGATGTGGCACCGAGCGGTGCCGGTCCTGTCGACCGGCCCGACTCATGGACGGTCCCCGAGCGCTATCGAGTCAGCCGGCCGCAGCGAAGACGTTAGCTCCGCTGTTGGACAAGCTGCGTTCAGCGTCAGCGCGGTCGCCGTGGGCATCTCGCCTCAGTGCGACGACTGACTGAGAACACGGGGACGCCTAAGGTGTTGCCGTTCACCGGCCTCAGCATGCCCCGCGGTGTAGGTTAAATCCGCGTAGCCGGTGACGATGATGTGATCTATGTCATTCCTCGTCGGCGGACGGTCCTCGCGGCAATCTGTCGCTGGTCAAGTCGATGACCGAGAACGGCGGCGGTTAAATGGTCCTAAGTGAGTACTTTGGCGGCGATCTGTTGCGCGATATCGACCGCTGCGTTAGCCGCATCGTTAGCTGGTGGGTCAGCGCCTAATATTCCGCGATCCGTGGACACATCGATGACGACATTGTTGGACACAGTCAGTGCACGCTGTCCAACACTCCAAATGGAGCGAGAGCCATCGGAGGTCACGAGAAAGGTTGTGGGCGCGCTAAGCGTAGCGTTTGTGTTGGTGACCAGGCCGACAGAGTCCAGGCCACTGCCCTTGGCGAATCGTGTATTTGCACATTTGGCCCAGGTTCGAGCCGAGGCGGCAAAGAACGCAGAAGCGTCACGCGCGGAAGGAAACAACACCACATCCTGTTTGACGAACCCACCACCGGTAGTGCCTTGGAACATAAGCCGCTGTGCGCGCACAGCGATCCAGCCGGTGTTTGCATAAACTGCGGGTAGCGCCGCATCTTTGACGGGCAAGCATGGCTCGTCCGTTAGTGTTTCTGCGCCAGCGCCGCCCATCGTGGTATCAGTTCGTTCCACCACCGTGCTAGTTGCCGCCATCGCGGTCTTGATTTGGTCAGGGCTGAGCAGCAGCTCGTCCAGAGCGGCTTCCGTGACTGGCCGGGCGGCCGACTGAGAGGTGGCCGCGGTCTTTACCGCAAAGAAGTACGCAAGCTTGTCTCCGCCCACCGGTATCGCGAGGGCGACGAACGCCGTCGCGATACCGAACATTACTTTGTGTGCGCCAGACTGAGCCGACCGGACCGCGATCCCCACGCCAATGACCACGATCGCGATCACCAGCAGGTAACCCAGGAGTTTGAATCCGCTCACCGGAACTAGAAACCCAGCCCCCAGGTCGGCTAATGCTAGTAGGGCCAACCCAGCTGGAACGAACCACCGTTTGCGTTGACCAGACGGACCCTTTGTCGTGACCGGTGGCTGCGTGGACGTGGCGGGCGGCGGTGGCGGTGCCATGTAGTCGGCGTGGAACTTCGGTTGGGTCGGTTCCGCTAACTGTCGCGGCGCGGGTGCCGCTGCGGGTTGGGTCTGGTCGGCTTGCAGCGTGGAGTTGTTGGGCGGTGTCAGGGGTGTGGTGATCGCGTCGCGCGCGGCGTCGGCCAACTCGATTGTCGTCGCATACCGCTGATCCGGGTCTTTGGCCATGCCGGTCGCGATGACCTCGTCGACAGCCGCCGGCACATCCGGTTGGGCGGCCGATGGCCGAGGCGGCGGGTCAGTGAGGTGGGCGGCGACCAGTCGCCCCATGGTGTCACCGGCAAACGGTGGGTGGCCGGTCAGGGATTCGTACAGCACGCAGGCCAGTGAGTAAATGTCGGCGCGGGCATCCTCCGCGCGGCCGTCGAGACGTTCGGGTGCGATGTAGGCGAAGGTGCCAATGGTGTTGCCGGTCTTGGTCAGCCGCGTGTCACCGGCGGCGCGAGCGATGCCGAAATCAATTAAATAAGCGAAGTCGCGGTCGTCGAGCAAGATGTTGGACGGCTTGATGTCGCGGTGAATCAGCCCAATCCCGTGGGCGGCGTGCAAGGCTTCGGCAACCTGGCCGATGATTCGCGCCGCCCGGGCGGGTTCCAGCGGCCCATCAGCGAGCAATGCTGCCG